>MVRN01000078.1 GCA_002067965.1 Pelotomaculum sp. PtaU1.Bin035 | reverse complement strand
AACACGTATTTGTTTAATTATAACAAACACGTATTCTACGTACAATACTTTTCTGAGGCAACTTGATACTCATGTAATTTAATTTCAATCCGAAACCGCTTTAAGCTTTCTAGAGTGGCTTTTTAAAATCAACTTATCGGCAATTTCCTTTGCTATCTGTTTCGCGGTAAGGCCATAATTTCCCATAAGCAAAGATGTGTTGCCATGCTCTACAAAATTGTCAGGAACACCAAATCTCTGTACCAGAACGTCTTTTATACCACTGGAAGACAGTAATTCCAGTATGGCGCTGCCAAACCCATTTTGCAGGACATGCTCCTCAATTGTAAAAATATTTCTGGTAATCGCGGCGTACTTTAAAATGCATTTTTTATCCAAAGGTTTAACAAAACGAGCGTTAATCACTGTGGCTTTAATGCCCTGTCCCGACAGAATCCCGGCAACCTCTTCAGCCTGGCCGACCATGCTTCCAACAGCCAGTAAAGTCAGATCCGTCCCTTCCCGTAGCACTTCAGCATGTCCGATAGGTAATAACTTAAAATCATCGTCCATTTTACAGCCAACTCCTGTCCTCCGCGGGTAGCGAACAGCTGCCGGCCCATGGTGGTTAACAGCAGTAGCCAGCATGTGCTGAAGTTCGTTTTCGTCTTTCGGTGACATGATAACCATGTTGGGAATAGGCCTCAGGAAGGAAAAATCAAAAAGTCCATGGTGGGTGGGACCGTCGTCCCCAACAAAGCCGGCACGGTCGATAGCAAAAGTAACCGGCAAATTTTGAAGACAAATATCGTGTAAGATCTGGTCATATGCTCGCTGGAGGAAAGTTGAGTAGATGGCTACTACGGGGTGGTATCCTCCTGAAGCAAGGCCGGCGGCCAATGTTACCCCGTGTTGTTCAGCGATCCCCACATCAAAAAAGCGTTCAGGATAGAGATTTGCAAAATTTGTCAAGCCGGTTCCACCCGTCATTGCGGCGGTAATAGCAAGCAGGTCCTGCTTCAAAGATGCGAGTTTTATAATGGTTTTGCCAAAAACGTCTGTAAAAGAAGGAACACTGTTGTCTTTATTTACTTTTCCACTGGTAACGTTGAACGGGCCCACTCCGTGATACTTATCGGGATTATTTTCGGCTGGCGGGTAACCCTTACCTTTTTTCGTCAATACATGTACCAGTACCGGTCCTTTTATTGCTCTGGCGCGCTGCAGAACAGTAGTAACCGCTTTGATGTCATGGCCGTCTATAGGACCCAAGTATATAAACCCCAACTCTTCAAAAATCATTCCCGGTACCACAAGGTATTTCAAACTATCTTTTATTTTTTCACCGAGGCGCAAAAGAGTATGGCCTATTGACATCTTGCGCAGGATTTGTTCTATTTCCTCCTTGCCCTTTGAATACATTGGATCTGTGCGCAACCGGTTTAAATATCCGGACATAGCCCCGACATTCTGGGCAATAGACATCTCATTATCATTTAATATCACAATTAGGTCCTTTTTTAAGTGACCGGCGTGATTAAGTGCCTCAAAAGCCATCCCGCCGGTCATTGCGCCATCACCTATGACTGCTATTACTGAATAGCTATCCCCTTTCAAATCACGGGCAACCGCTAAACCAAGGGCTGCGGAGATAGATGTGCTGCTATGTCCGGTTCCAAAAGCATCGTGGACACTTTCAGAAGGACGGGGGAAGCCGCTTATGCCTCCAAATTGGCGTAACATGCCAAATTTTTCTTGCCGTCCGGTTAGTAATTTGTGTACATAGCTCTGGTGCCCTACATCCCAGATAATCTTGTCAACGGGTGAGTTGAAAACACGGTGCAATGCCAGGGTCAGCTCAACAACTCCTAAATTCGGCGCCAAGTGCCCTCCGTTTCTCGCGACAGTCTCTACGATTTCCAGACGAATTTCCTCTGCAAGTTCACGAAGTTGGGTCAAATTCAGCGAGCGGATGTCCCGTGGAGAATGAACCTGTGTTAAAATTTTGCTCACAGTTTACCCACCTTTTGCTTGTTCTTAAGCACCCGGCGTTTTTGAAACGGGCTATAACCAGTAATATTCTCGACTTTGGCAAGGAATTTTCCCACAAAAAAAATTATTTCATCCGGGTAGCTTAGGGATAATTTTTTCCCGGCTGCTTTACCAATAACAATCAAAACAGAAATAAGGGCGGTAAGCAGCACATTCAGCCAAAACTGTTCAAGCTGCGGTCCGTCCCTCATAATTTGAACCACGATTGAGATCCCAAGCGCGCCGCTAACCGTGGTAGTTATATCCCCAATAATATCATTTGCGATATTAGCCACCCTGTCAGCATTCCTGATCAATTGCAATCCATGGTGCCCGCCTTCAACCCGTTTAGCCGCCTTCGCGTTAAAAGGCGCGTGGGAAGCAGCTGTTACGGCCGTACCCACAAGATCAGCTATAATATTTACGAGAATAATAACAAATAAAAAAATAAAAGATAAAAACAAGTTATGTAATTTCGAAGCAATAATTTCTGAAAGCAAGGTAAATATTACCGCGATAAAAAATGATCCAATGCCCACCAGTAAAATATACCTACCGGAAACAGTAGATTTATTATTACCCAAAAAAGTCACCTCATAAATACTGCAACGGATATATATTGTTCTGGTTTTGAATATTATTAAAAACCTGCAACTATTATTAAACTTCCATAATATATAAAGCATGGCTCAATGCAACAAATAATCAAGATAAGTGACAGTAGGTCAGGTAAATATTGTGGCTTAGGTCTAGCAGGTTTTCCCAAACAGTTACCGGCTGTCGCCAAACCGGCGGTTTCCCTTTACAACTGTTTCCGGCCGTTACCGACGCCGGGGCTAGATTACCACTTAGTCCACACTGCAATCCCCGGCCTACCCCGGTATTCCGAACAGCCTAGGAGTTTTCCTCAGCAGAATTTACCTTCTTTATCCTCTTTTGCAGTAAGGGTTTCAATCAACAACCCAACCGTTCACGGGCCCATGACCGGCTGTTTTGTAAAACTGAGATCCACCAATACCACTCAAGGCAGGCTACACTGCACGCAACTTTCACCACATGCAGGTTTACTCCCAAGCCATAGTTGACCACCACATAAAGGCGGCTCCCCACGTACTTGGGTCTCCACGGGGGCAGGGTCAACGCCCGCATGCCATTGCAGGTCGCCCCACTCCCTTAACTCCCAGTACCAACCCCCGACTGGGCGTCGGCAGCCGGCACCAGGAACTTCATCGTTATGCCCTTAGCGGATTTTTAGGCCCGCTTTCAAAAAGGCGCATCTGACTAGGATACTGTATCACTTATCAATTAATACTTTTTTCAAATGTAATTATAACAAAATATCTTCTTTCTTTCAAATACCGCCAGGACTTTAATTTACTCCAATAAACCAATATTAATAATCGTAAGAACAAAGAATTTACGCAAGTTCCATCAGGCTAAATCACCATTCAAAAATCCCTTTCAATCACAAATTGAACCAACTCTCTCAAAAAATCGGCTTCATTTCCAAAAAGCTTAAGCGCCGACAGAGCTTTATCCGCGGCCTGACATGCTTTTTTCTTGGCTTGCGCCATCCCGAAAAGGGAAGGATACGTTGCTTTATTATTTTTTAAATCGCTTCCTACGGGCTTGCCAATTTTAGCTGCGTCACCTTCTATATCAAGAATATCGTCTTTAATTTGAAAAGCAAGACCTAAATATTCGGCATATTCGGTAAGAACCGCAAGCTTTTTTTCTTCCGCTCCGGCAAGAATAGCTCCGGTACGTACTGCGGCGCGGTAAAGGGCGCCTGTTTTATTACGGTGGATATATTCAAGCGTATCAGCGTTAATTTCCTCACCTGCAGAAAATGTATCCACAACCTGTCCGCCGATCATGCCTGATGTTCCTGCAGCCGCAGCTACTTCAGCAATTACTTTTACAACGTCCTCCGGACGGGAATTACTACATTTTGCCAACAGGCCAAAAGCCATTGTCAGAAGAGCATCACCGGCTAAGATAGCCATAGCCTCACCATATATTTTATGGTTTGTGGGCCTGCCCCTGCGGTAATCGTCATCATCCATAGCAGGGAGGTCGTCGTGAATCAGCGAATAACTATGAATCATTTCAAGGGCACAGGCCGCCGGCAGGACGTTGTCCGCCTTACCCCCTGCGGCTTCAGCCACGGCCATCACCATAACGGGCCTAAGCCGTTTACCACCGGACATGACACTGTAACGCATTGCTTGGTGGAGTATCTGCGGGTAAACATCAGCTGATGGCAGGTAACGATCTAGAGCCTCTTCAACAATTGCAGCCCTCTTATCTAAAGCTTCATTAAAATTCACTTTTTCGCCCTCCAAGCGCCGCAGGAAACGCATCTGCTTCCGTTAGGGTAATTTCACCTTCCTCGTCTGCAGTCAATATCGATATACGCTGCTCGGCTTCAGCAAGTTGTTCATTGCAAATGCGGGAAAGCATGATTCCTTCCGCAAACAATTCCAGCGCCTTTTCCAAGGGTAAACGGCCATCCTCAAACTCCCGCACTACTGCTTCCAAACGCGTTATCGTTTCTTCAAAAGTCATTTCCCTACCTTCAGCAGCCATGATTGTCCTCCAAGTGGTTTATTTTTCAAAGGCCTCCTTCAGGAGACCTTTCATCTATGTATATTTAATTCTCTCTTGTACCACAGCCATGACCTCATCCCTGAGTTGCTTAGCTTCAGCGGCCATCGCTTCCTTTTCGGCGATAATCTTATTGACATAATCATGGTCCTTAATCATCGAAACATTGATATCAGCGCTCAACAGTACTCCATTGAGGGCGGCCTCTGTTACTACAGAAGCTACCCCGGCGTCACTGATAGCTATCTTGTTGCCGATTGCGGCAAGCCGGTTAGTTATCCGGAGCGCCTCCAGGCAGGCCCGGGCAATTTCCATGGGAATGCCGGTGGCTCGCTTCAGAGTTTTTTGCATGGCGTCATTACGCGCCGCTTTCTCAACATCAGTCCCATTAGGCATTCGTAAGGCAGTCAAATAATTATTAAACTCAGCCATATCGGCGTCCGCCAACTCTTCCAGCTTCCTAATCAAACCATTGGCAACTATCAGGATCTCGTTAACATGAGGTTCAACATCCTTATACTTTTCTCTTCCCACGGTCAGCCGACAGACCATCGCGGTCATAGCAAGACCGAAGCATGCTACAACAGCGGAAACGCTTCCGCCGCCCGGGGTTGGGGAGGCGGATGCTGACAGTTCCAGAACTTCTCTTAAAGTTTTATTATAAAGTTCATCCACAGTAAATTTCCTCATTATTATTTTAATAATTATGGATCAAATCTTATATTCTTGATAAGCCGAACAGCCTTGAGAACATTTTTTTGTACTAACACGGTAGTCAAGCTGCCAACACCGCCGGGTACAGGCGAAATCGCGCCAGCTATTTTTTGGACGTTTTCAAAATCAACATCTCCGCAGACGCCTCCACCAGATTTTTCATTAATGCCAGCGTCTATAACGACAGCACCCGGTTTGATTAAATCGGCAGTTATCATCTTGGCTCTACCCACAGCCACAATAAGTATATCCGCCTGGCGGGTGTGCCGTCCAAGGTCCTTGGTTCCTGTATGACAAATAGTAACCGTGGCGTTCTGATTCAGCATCATAAAAGCCAGGGGCTTACCTACTGTTTCACCGCGGCCTACCAGAACAGCGTGCTTGCCATTGATCTCGATCCCGCTTCGCAACATGATTTCGATACAGCTCTGCGGGGTTACAGGTAAAAGCCCTTCACCGTTGCTGAGCAAACAACCCCGGTTGACTGGGTGTACTCCGTCAACATCTTTAACCGGCGATATTGTCTCCAACACCCTTTGCTTATTTAACCCCTTGGGTAGGGGTAGCTCAAGCATTATTCCATGGACTTTGTCATCCTTATTCAGTTTCTCGATCAATGCTACCAGTTCGCTCTCAGGAGTGTCGCCTTTCAGAGCGAACAGTTCAAAACCAATGCCTACGTTAGCGCAGACTTTTTCCTTCGAGCGGGCATATATCGCTGAAGCTTGGTCATCACCGGCCAGGATAACGGCCAGCTTCGGCACTGTTCCCTTTCCTCTATGCCAGGCAACTTCTAATTTTACTTCTTCTCTGATTGACGCGGCTATCTTCTTGCCGTCCAAAAGGATTGACATTTTTTCATACTCTTTCTAAATATTAATTAATATAATCCTCCACAATACATTGCAATAGTCCTTTGTGCAGGCGGACAGCCAGCCGCCCGCCTATCTTTACCTCTCTGGCATCGCTAATGACGCGACCGGTGTACGGTGTGGTGCATACACTATATCCTCTGGCCAGGGTAGCCAGGGGGCTTAAAGCTTGTAGCCGGGCCGCCAGCGCCGCGAGACGACTTTCTTCACGTTTTACCGTTCCGCGCGCTCCCTGAAGCAGGCGGTGCTTCAGGAAATCAACCGACTGCTGCCTGGTGCCAGAAATATTTTCTTCAGGCCTGGTAAAAATACGACTGGCACGGCATATCTCCAACCGTATTCTTCCTTCCCTGACTTTTTCTCTCGCAGCGCGTATTAGCCTGGTAATAATTGATTGGATATAGCGATTCATTTCTTTTTTATCAGGAACGGCCATCTCCGCGGCCGCTGAAGGAGTGGCAGCCCGGGCATCGGCTACAAAATCGGATATGGTGACGTCAGTCTCATGCCCTACCGCCGATATGACCGGTATCTTGGACAGAAAAATACTCCGTGCCACAACTTCTGTGTTAAAAGCCCACAGTTCCTCAAGAGATCCGCCGCCCCGCCCGACAATAATTAAATCAACCCCATCCAACTGATTCAACAATTGGAGGCCCCTGGCCACCGCGAGAGGCGCCCCTTCTCCCTGGACCAGTACCGGGACCAAAATAATCTCCAGTCCAGGCCAGCGTCGCCGGACAATTTCCACCATGTCCCGCACCGCCGCGCCGGTAGGAGATGTAACGATTCCGATCCGGCGCGGTAATAGCGGTAACTTTTTTTTATTTTTTTGATCAAATAATCCTTCTCTACGCAACCTTTCTTTAAGTTGTTCAAAAGCTAAATACAGTGCGCCAGTACCGTCCGGTTCTATTTCATTCGCATAGAGCTGGTATGCACCGTCCCGCTCAAAGATTGAAATATAACCGCGCACGGCAACGGACATGCCGTTTTCCGGACGAAAAAGCACGTTCCGGCTGCGGGATCGAAACATCACCACTTTCAAACAACTTGAATCGTCCTTTAACGTAAAGTAAAAGTGCCCGGAGGAAGCGGCCTTAAAGTTGGATATCTCTCCTTTTACCCATACGTTATTCAGCAGGTAATCTTCATCTAATATTGTTTTGATATGTCTGGTCAATTCCTGAACTGTCAATACCCGCACTGACTTATCTCCTCAACACCAAAAACCAATTACTTCCCTGATAAATATCCGTGGATGGATTTCGCCGCCGTCCGGCCTGCTCCCATAGCCAGGATAACAGTGGCCGCCCCGGTTACTACATCACCACCGGCATACACACCAGGCTTGGAAGTGGCTCCGGTTTCCAGGTTGGCTATAATATTTCCTTTTTTGTTGCATTCCAGTCCTTTGGTGGTCCTCGGCACCAGCGGGTTTGGGCCCTGGCCTATTGCTACCACTACCGTATCGATATCCATAATATATTCCGATCCCTTAACAGGAACTGGACTGCGCCGGCCTGAAGCGTCGGGTTCGCCCAGTTCATAGCGCAGGCATTCCATGCCGGTTACCCAGTAGTCATCGTCATAGATAATCCTGGTAGGGCTGGTCAAAAAGGCGAACTTGACGCCTTCTTCCTCAGCGTGTTCCGCCTCTTCATGCCGTGCCGGCAACTCGTTCTTAGACCGGCGGTAAACGATCCACGACTCCTCAGCTCCCAGGCGCAAGGCTGTGCGGGCGGCGTCCATAGCCACGTTGCCGCCACCCAGTACAGCCACTCTTTTGCCCACCCTGATAGGAGTATCATGCTCAGGGAATAAATAAGCTTTCATTAAATTGGTACGGGTGAGAAATTCATTGGCCGAGTATACGCCACAGGCGTTTTCTCCCGGGATATTCATAAAGTAAGGAAGCCCGGCGCCGGTACCGAGAAAGGCAGCGTCGAAACCGCCTTCCTCCATTAACTCATCGACTGTGGCAAATTTGCCAACTACTGCGTTAACCTGGATATCCACACCAAGCTTTTTGAGGCTTTGTACTTCGGCTTGTACAACCGCTTTGGGAAGACGAAACTCGGGGATGCCGTACATTAGTACGCCGCCCGCCACATGCAATGCTTCAAAGATAGTAACCTTATGGCCAAGCTTCGCCAGATCTGCGGCACAGGTTAATCCTGACGGGCCGGAACCGACAACCGCAATCTTTTTGCCAGTCGGTGGGGCAATCTCTTGCGGCAACACCCCGGTAGCCAGTTCCCAGTCGGCACAAAAGCGCTCGATCCGGCCTATACCGACCGGTTCATTTTTTTTGCCTAACGTACAATATTTTTCACACTGATTTTCTTGGGGACAAACCCGGCCACAAACAGCAGGCAGGGCATTTTTCTCTTTGAGTTTCTTGATTGCGCCGGCAAAGTCACGCTCAGCTGCCAGCTTGATAAAAGCCGGGATGTCAACTTCCACCGGACAGCCCTGCCGGCAAGGCTCTTTTTTGCACTGGAGGCAACGATTGGCCTCGGCAACTACTGTTTCTTCATCATATCCCAGCGCAACTTCATTGAAGTTTTTAGCCCGTACAGCCGCATCCTGCGCCGGCATTGGATGCTTATTGGGAATGATAGCATTAGCCATTATTTTCCACCTCCACAACCACAGCTGCATTTGTGCTCAATCTCATTGTTATACCTTCCCACGGCAAGCTGTTCCTGGGTTTTGTAAATAACCGAACGTCGTGCCATTTCAGCGAAGTCGACTTCATGACCGTCAAATTCCGGCCCGTCAACACAGGCAAACTTGGTCTGACCACCCACTGTCACGCGACAACAACCACACATGCCGGTGCCGTCCACCATAATTGAGTTCAGGCTGACGACGGTTTTAATATTATATTCCTTGGTCATGTTGCAAACAGCCCGCATCATGGGCAAAGGGCCAATGGCAACGCAGAGCGCAATATCGCCTTTTTCTTCGATAACTTCCTTTAACACGTCGGTAACAAAACCTTGACGCACATAAGAGCCGTCGTCCGTTGTTACGCGCAGTTCGGTACAGGCGACTCGCATCTTATCTTCCCAGAAAAGAAGTTCCCCGGTCCTTGCCCCAATGATCCCGGTCACATCATTTCCGGCTTCCTTTAATGCCCTGGCTATGGGGTGAACAGGCGCGACACCCACGCCTCCGCCAACGCAAACTACTTTTCCAAACATTTCGATGTGGGAGGGCTCGCCCAGGGGTCCGACAAAGTCTTTGATGCTATCGCCCTCGCTGAGCTTGGCTAATTCCATAGTGGTCTTGCCTACTTCCTGAAAAACACAGGTAATGGTACCCTTCTCACGGTCAAAGTCAGCGATAGTCAACGGTATCCGCTCACCCTCTTCTTGCACGCGAAGAATGACAAACTGACCTGGCTTGGCTTTTCTGGCAACCAGCGGCGCTTCGATATCAAATAGACATAGGGTTGGCGCCAGAACTGCTTTCCTCAAAATTTTGTACATAAAAACGTCACTTCCTCCTCATTTGGCTAAGTAATATATATATAGATATATATCATAAATAATTCTATTCTGAATATAATTCATATGTCAATATAATATATGCATTACATTCTCTCAGCATTTGGTAAGCAACTAATCTTGGGTTTTATTAATTCCGGTATCCCTCCGGGTTTTCCAGAACTCGTCCCAGGATGCCGTTGATAAACCTGCCCGATTCCTCGCCTCCAAATACCTTGCCCAATTCCACCGCTTCATTTACGGAAACATTGTTCGGAATGTCCTCACAAAAAAATATCTCATAAAGCGCTAAGCGCATGATATTCTTGTCAACGTTTGCCATCCTTTTAATATTCCAGTCTACGCTGATTCCTGCTATTACACGGTCAATAAAATTTATATTTTCCAGCGCTCCGAAAACAAGCCTCCGAGCAAAATCTTCATTTTTAGTTAGTTCACCCAAACTTTCGTCCGTTTTCTCAAAAGCTTCCCCAGGGTCGCCGTTACCCAGGTCAACTTGAAAAAGGACTTGAAGAGCCCTTTCTCTGGCCTGCCTCCTGCTCATCGTTACCTCCTTGCAGTGTCCGGAAAATTTTAGATATTCCTGGTGTTTTCTGTTTTTTTATGCTACCGTTCTTTAAAAAGCCTTGAGAACATTTCCTGCAAGTCAACCTTTTCATCAAGGCGTTTACCGAAATAATAACCGGCAACAGCACATCCGGCAACAAACAGCGCCTTAAAAAGGCCATACTTTATTGCAAACCAGCCAAAAATCAGACCCAATAAAACACCAGCTACTTTGCCCAAGTGCTTATCCAAAACATCCTGAATTATGCTCATTTGCTCCCCCTCTATTCCAGCTTATTCAACCCTTGGCCTGCGCGCGGATATATTTTCAATGGACACCTTAACAGTACTTATACTAATGCCGGTAACCTCAAAAACCCTTTCCTTGACCTGGTTCTGTACTTCCAGGGAAACCTCCGGGACGTTAATTTCAGGAGTAACTGTGGCACAGACATGGATACCTACTCCTTGTGGAATAGATACTATCCTAGGCTTTACTTCTCTAATCCCATCAACCTGGGATACCACTTTCTCCACTAAATTTTCAACGGCTTTAAGGGATACACGCACTTGGCCCAAAGCGCTTTCTGTAAGAACAACATGCTTACCTCCCTTGACAGGTTTATTTATTCCAGTCCAGAAAAGCTTGGCCCCGGCCAAAATTAATATTACCATCAACGGCCAAAACATTTCTGGACGACCGGGATAAAAAAGCTCGCTGAGCAGAAACTGGGGAGCTGTCCAGCCCAACATCACCGCAGAAAAAAGCACTAAAACCACCGTAAAAAAGAAAGTGTATACAGTTAGTAAAGCGCGGTCAAAAGGCCCCACCGGGAATACCTCCTTTAAAAAGCGCCCCCCTTTTTTAGGGGGGCGGCAAAGTTCATCTAATCCTATGTTCTTCTTCTCTGGCCTCAGAGGTGAAAGCAACTCCCTGAACGTTGACATTAACCTCAACAACTGCAAGACCGGTCATCCGTTCAACGGCATTTTTTACGCTTGTTTGGATTTCCGCCGCAACATCCGGAATACGAACACCATAATCAACAATCACGAAAATGTCAACGGCAGCCTCTTTTTCCCCGACTTCCACCTTAATCCCTTTAGAAAAGTTCTTTTTGCCAAGTAATTCCGCGATGCCTCCGGCAAGGCCTCCGCTCATTCCGGCCACCCCATTAATATCGATGGTCGCCAGTCCGGCAATTACCTTTACAACCTCGTCCGCAATTTTTATTGAACCCGTCCCGGTTTTTTCTTCCCGGGCAATTTCCGAGGCATTCACAATTACCCCCCCTGTTGTCAAGACCCGATATAATTATATATACTTTTGTCAATCAACGTAATTATTATAACAAAGATGGTAATTTAGCGCAAATTATATCATAAACATGAGAAATTGTTTGGAGACTCACGGCTTATTTATGATTACGATATTATTGTCTTCAACTCCAGTTCCTTTGGATACCATGTCGGCCAGGCGAACCGCTTCGTCGGTGGCCAGGCTTGCCGCTTCCACGATTACTGTCACTATCCGGTCGCCTACCAGCACCGCCGCGTCACTAAACCCCTTAGCCTTGATCAGGTTTTCCATCTCAACTTCTTTTTCCATACTGCTGCTGATACTCATCAAGTTTTCCTGGGCTTTTTGTCTGGTTTCACCGGCAGAGTTGGCATTATTAATTACTTCCCGAAGCCATTCAACCCGCTGCCCTCTAGTACGTTCCTTTTCGAGCCGGTACTCTACGAAAAAATCGGGACTTTCCTTAGCATTAAGCTTACCTGTAATACCACTGACACCTCCCCACTCTGGCAACACCGCATCGCTACCATTAATACGTACTTCCCCGGCCGCCGGACGGCTTACCTGCAGCCCTGGAACGGTCGTTTTTTCTCCTAAATTACCACTCCAACACAAAAATAATACTGCTATTGCAATAACACTTAACGAAATTAACGATAACATCTTTTTATTAATAATTACAGCCTTCAATACTCTCACCTCTCCATTGGCAATACAAGTATTTTATGGGGTTCTATCCCAATTGCGACCCTTGTGGCTTCAAAAAGCCTCGCCTTAACCCCGGCATCCCGGGCACCTTCCGCTACCACCAGAACACCCGCTACATGGGGCGCTATTTCCCGCTCCACCACCGGCTGCTCTCCCTGGCCGCTACGGTTCATCACCAGTTGTCCGCTGCCGTTGTCCTCTGTGGTCAACCGCGTTCCGCCAGACTGGTCGCGCTCCTGAGTGGTTTTTTTGCCCGTGGTAGTATTGACTGCGTATTCAAAACGCGTTGTATCAGACAGACGCACTGACACCTCAACTTTCCCCGCTCCTTCGACCTGCCCGAGCATTCCGCAGAGTTTCTTATTGAGGAGGTCTTCTTCAGCCGACATACCGCTATTAGCCTGATCACGAGCTGGTTGGGTTGTTACATCTTGATTAAACGGCTGTTTTGATGTAGACCTGGAGCCACCAAATCCGGAGAACACAAGCATAATAACCCCTAGGGCCGCAAGGCCTGCAAGCCAGATGTTGCGTTTTTTTTGATCTTTTAATTGCCCTACATTTTTCTCTTGCCCTCCAAACCTAAAAAATTCCAACAACTTAACCAAATCGGCACCCCCAAAAATATTTAATCTGATTGTGATTTAAAGCTTTTCACCGATATACACACTTAACTTGTTCCGGTTTCAGATTGTAAAAATTGGCTACCGTCTTTTCAAGGTCAGCAACCGCCTCAAGGGGCGGTACGGATTCATTACCCACACTTTCTTCAATTTCCAGTTGGCGGTCAACCTCTACAGTTACCGGCTCAATACCACCTTTATCAAGTCGTTTTTCAGCCCGGCCGGGGCCTTTTGCAATCACCAAAACAATTTCATTTATCGAACCAAAACCGGCGCCTCCACGTCCAGATTGTATTCTTATCTCTGCATCTATTACTGGTACTTCTTTATTAATACTTGCCAGCGCTACAATTTGATTGGCAAGCCCGCGTTTATACTGCTCAATCGCTTTTTGTTGCTGCTCGCCCGAAATATACTTTCCAGCCTCCATTATTCCAGAAAGCTGCGCTGTACTCCCTTTTTCAGTCAGGTATGGCAAGTCACCGGAATAATCCCGGCGTAATAGATCTCCCACCGTCTGGACAACAGCCACAATAATCAGGAGCCCCATGACCATTTTGACAAACTTCCTCATATCTCCGGCGGGTAAAAGCATTTCCATGAGCATGGCGAGAATTACAATGACAATCAGGTTATGTATGAGGCTGCGGACAACTTCCACTGGAACCCTCCTTAATCAATTACCTAAGCATAACGGTAATATTCCCAACCCCGACAACAATAGTAATAGCGAAGAAGAAGAGCAGGCCTACCGTCGCCACTGAGGCAAAAATCAGGAGCAAATTATTTCCAAGACTGTTCAAACAGCTTACTATTTGCCCACCTTCAATAGGCTGAATCAAGGCTCCGGCAAACTTATAAATAAAAGCCAAGGTGATAATTTTTAATAATGGAATAAGCATTACTGTTCCAATAACCGCCACCCCGGCAATTCCAACAGCATTTTTAATTAATAGTGACGAACTGACCACAGCTGCCAAGGCATCTGACAGCACTCCTCCCACAACAGGGACAAATGCGTCAACGCCAAACTTTGCTGCTTTAAATGTCACCGAATCGCCCACCGCCCCAGCCACACCCTGAATAGTGAGCACTCCAAGAAATATTGTTGAAAAAATTCCCATTAAACCCATGGCCGCCCCCTTTAACAAATCAGCAAGGTTTGACACCTTAAATTGACCTGAAAGGTTATTGACTATCCCGAGGATTGCCACAAAAAAGAGTAGTGGCAGAATTATATTTTTGATCAATGTGCCAAAAACGCCCAGAGTTGTCAGGATAACAGGACTGATAACTGCCGCTGAGGTCAATCCACCTATAGCGACCAGGAGTGTCAATAATACCGGCAGGAGTGCTTGCATGAACGACACCATGCTGTCTACGACCTCCCTGCCGGTATTAACGGCCAAGGAAAAAGATCCTATGGCAATGCTGATCAAAACCAGATAGCTGACGGAATAAGCCAACTGTCCTGCCGTACTTTTTTCAAAAGAAGCCGTTAGATTTTGCAGCACAGCGCAGATAACCGCCAGGATCACAAGCTTTCCCAAGAGATCGAAATTTGCCACCACTTCTTTGAAAAGTTGACGGAGCAAATTCTTAAATATTTCGGCCGGCTTCCAGTCTAGCTCACCTTTTACCAATCTTAAAACCATATCTTTAAAATCCATCCGAGGAATAGAACTATTGATTTCCGTATCCAGCCGTTCAATATAACGCTGTACTCCCGACAGGTCCAAAGAAGAAATCTGTTCCTCCGGAGTTGCAGCCATAGTCTGTTCCCCGAATGCCTGGGCCGGAGCAAAAAAAAGTAAAGCTATAAGCAACAGGAAAGCTTTTTGCAATATCCCATCACCTCACGATACAAGTTTCAAAAGCAACTGGAACACTGCCACTACTATTGGCACAGCAAGCACCATAATCAATATTTTAGCGGCAAATTCAATCTTAGTAGCAACCGCGCCTTCACCAGCGTCCCTGCAGATCTGAGCTCCAAACTCAGCAATATAGGCAATACCAATTATTTTCAATATAGTTCCAAGGTAGAACATGCTGATTCCCGCTCTTTCCGCCAAGTCCTTGATAACATCTATAATCGAGCCGATTTTACCCAGCACCAGGAGAAAAAGGACCACCCCGGCTGCCACGCTTAAAAGTACCGCCAACTCAGGCCGCTGGCTTTTGACCACTACAATTAATACTGTAGCGATTAAGCCAATGGCAACTATTTGCATTATGTCCATAATATGATCACCCGTTCTACTTTATCGCATCTATTAGAAAAGTTTGAACACGGATTTCACCTGATCAAATAAATTTGCAAGCAACTGGATGACCCACATAAAAACAATTGCCAACCCTGCTAAAGTCACTAAATGCCCTTGTTCTTCTTTCCCGGCATGTTTTAATATTGAGTTGAGAACGGCTGCAAGGATCCCAACACCGGCAATTTTAAAGATTAAATCTAAATTGCTTCCCATATTAATCCCCCTCTAATGACACTAAAACCTTACGGATCCTAAATGTTTCTGTTTATTAGTAAAGCAGCAATACTAACACAAGGCCTCCTAAAAAGCCCAGATAACTCCAAAGTTTGACATTCCGCGCGGCTTCCTCTTCCGCACCAGCTGTTTCATTGTCGATCTGTTCCATAGCGAGGTGCAAATGCTTAATCTGATCTTGCCTGTCGGAGATGCCAAGGGACGCTCCAAGGTTGTGAAGAACAGACCGATCGCGTTCATTTAATGCCGTGCCCGGGTAATATTTTTCAAGCGCTGTCTCCCAGGCTTCAGTTGCGGTAATACCGGACATTGATGAAAGTGCTGCGGCCGTTTCGCTGAATAAAAGAGTCACGTTCTTGTCGCAGCGAGCAGAGACCTGTCCCAAAGCCTCGGGCAAATATGTGACACCATAAGCAACTTCCGTTTCCAGCATTTGAAGAGCGGAGCGGAGCGACCGCAATTCTTTTGGTCTCCGTGAGTAATTTCCGGCTACGGCCAACCCGCTAAGGCCACTGGCTATTACAACCATAGTCGCTCCCACTAGCTTTAACATCTTTTCACCCCCGTTGACCGCATACTTTTACCATCAATAATATCTTCTACTGTTCCCACCCCCTGTGAGCGGCCAAGTATAACAAAACGCTCAATTACTTTGGACTTGATCACACGGCCTAACGCAGGACGGTCAATCAAATCAGCCAGATTTGATCCATGTGCGGTGGTTATAACCTTCACCCCGGCGTTGAGGACTTCTTCCAGCGCGTCAACATCCTCATGCCGCCCGATTTCATCGGCAGCAATCACTTGCGGGCCCATCGAACGCAGAAGCATCATCATCCCCTCTGCTTTTGGACATCCGTCCAGGACATCAGTTCTTACTCCTACATCACGCTGGGGAACCCCCTTGTAACAGGCAGCTATCTCCGAACGCTCGTCCACCACTCCAACGGTCAATCCTGAAAAACCAAGTTTTGAGACACCGTTGCTAATTTGTCTAATCAGGTCTCGAAGCATAGTAGTCTTTCCACAGCGGGGTGGAGAAACAAGGATAGTATGAAAAACCCCGCTGCCGCCAACATCTAACAAAAATGAAAGGATCTTTGAAGATGCTCCAGGGATTTCACGGGATATACGAATATTACAGCCGGAAAGGTATTTTAATGTCCTGACCTTTCCACCCTCCAGTACCGCTTTTCCTGTAATGCCGACCCGGTGCCCGCCAGGCAGAGTGATAAACCCGCTTCTCAATTCTTCTTCAAGAGCATACAATGAAGATCCGCTAATCATTTGGATTACCCGCTCCATATCAACAGGAGTAACCCGGTATGCTTCGCCGGCCTGACGTAAGGGCTGCCCTTCAACACTCAGAAAAATATCTTGAGTAGAAAGCCCCAGGACTAAAGGCCTTCCCTGTCTAAGTCGTACTTCTTCGATTTCTTTCAGGATAGAACAAGGAAGCGCAGCTATCATAGACCGGATATTCCCCGGTAAAAACGGTAATATCCCATAAACGGCGCTGTCTCCATTCTGTCCCGGCGCCAGTTGGTAAAGGTTTGCTGGGTTCAAAGTATTGTCCCTCCTTATTAATAAATATTGATCACAACGGTAAGATATGCCAAATCATAGCTCCATTCAAAAAAATAAAGCCGCATCAGGAGACAGAATTTTTGTAGAACCAGTCACCTAAGCGGCTTATTGCCATATATTGTGTAGTAGGTTAATTATTGCATAAAACAGAAAGGGAACACATTATGAGTAATATTATGAAAAAAGCCATCCCAATCGAGCAATATGCCGCATGGGTGCATACTCAAAAATGGCCAGAAAACGACACCTCTAAATCAGATATTAATTCTGAAGAAAAGTGTTTTATGCCGGTATTCATTCCTGTATGTCCTAATTACCTTTATCCGGGCAAGCCGCCACATTCACCCACCCCACCTTGTCCGGCCGTTAATCCTGGTATTTATCCGGGATTGACGTCTCAACCCACCGGGAACGCTTTTATTTTATTCCTTATTTTTATCCTGCTCTTACTTGGTACTAGAAAAGAACAGGTTCTGGCCGTCCTTCGCAAAATTTTTAAATAGACAATAGTCTGCAAGTAGCAAATTTATCCGCTACTTTCCTTAGTTTAGTAAGGCATCGCCCTTCCTTATCATCTTAGGAATAAAATAGAGCGGCTTATTTATGGCTGCCGCCCTATCGCAATACACTTCTTATTCTCAATAATTACATGTCTTCGTTATGCGCTTCCTGACTGCTTTCAGCTACCCGGCCGCCGAGCTTTTCCGGTTTATCACCAACTTGCAAACCTTTGTCGTTTGTAAAGACTCTCTCGTCGCAGTTGGGGCAGATTACTTCCACAATATCATCGTCATCCGGAATATGGGAGTCAAAGTAAACGGTTTCACCACATCCCGGACAATCTACTTCGATGAAATCCTCCGTGCCGCCACTGTGGTTTACATCATCATCGCCGTAGATTTCATCTTCCAAATGGTAAAGATCCTCGTCAATTTTCTCCAAATAGTCTTCAATCTGATCATGTCCTTCTTCCAAATCAACCATGGAATCGGCAAACTGATCCAGGATCTCTATGATTCCATCAAATAGTTTGCCCTCTTTGGAATCTGCATTCAGGTCAAGCCCGGCTGACAAGCCCTGTAGATATGCCACTCTTGCTTTCAGATCAGTCATCCAAGATACACCCCCTTTGGTAAATTGACATTGATTAGCTTTTATAGTATGCCTTTTATCAGGGGGCTTTAAACATTCTCTGTTAATTATGCCCTTTTTATGTAGTTACCAGTCCTGGTATCAATCTGAAGCTTGTCCCCGATATTGATGAAGAAAGGTACCTGGACTACTGCTCCGGTTTCAAGAACAGCCGGCTTGGAGCCACCGGAGGCAGTATCGCCCTTGATGCCGGGAGCGGTTTCAATAACTTCCAGTTCAACGAAATTGGGTAGTTCAACACCGATTGATTTCTCCTGGAAGGTTAGGACGTGGATATTCATATTCTCTTTAAGATATTTAACTGAATCACCTAGTTGCTCGGCAGTCATTGTTAATTGATCATAAGATTCCATATCCATAAAGTTATATTCTTTACCATTGTTATAAAGGTACTGGACCTCACGACGCTCGATCCTGGCCTTGGGGATTTTTTCCCCCGCATTAAACGTTTTTTCAATAACAGCTCCTGTACGCACATTTCTGAGCTTTGAACGTACAAAGGCAGCGCCTTTTCCCGGCTTAACATGTTGAAATTCAATTACCTGGAAGACATCTCCTTCCAGTTCAATGGTGAGTCCTGTCCTGAAGTCGTTGGTTGATATCACCGCTCCCGCCTCCTGATAAATAAGTTTATGATAAAATTATTAACTCTTCCTTAGGCGCCTTGGTCAAAACCCTACAGCCGGATTCTTCAACTACGACGGTATCTTCGATCCTGACTCCCCCCCAATCCGGAAGGTAAATACCTGGTTCAACCGTTACAACCATCCCGGCCTGTAAGATAGTATTATCATTTATAGACAATTTGGGTTTTTCATGAATATTCAGACCAAGCCCGTGCCCGGTACCGTGACCGAAGCGTTCCCCATAACCTTTTCCGGCAATAATATCCCGGGCTGCACGGTCAACGTCCGACGCCCGCACTCCGGGGCGTATAGCTCCAATAGCCCTTAATTGAGCTTCCAGCACTATAGAGTAAATTTCTTTTTGCCTGGGTTCCGGTTTTCCCAATACGACGGTCCTTGTAATATCGGAATGGTAACCGCGGTATATTGACCCGAAATCCATGGTAACAAGATCTTTTTTACGGAGCAGTCTTGATGAAGCTACTCCGTGGGGAAGTGCCGAACGTGGGCCGGAAGCTACAATAATATTAAATGCCACGCCACCGGCGCCCATACTCCGCATGGAATACTCCAGTTGCAAGGCTACTTCCCTCTCGGAAACACCCGGACTGATCATGGTCAGTACCTGATCAAATGCCAAATCGGCTAGACGCACGGCTTCTTCAATGTTTTTTATTTCAGTGTTGTCTTTATCTAACCTCAGTTCTTCCACCAATCCGCTTGTCACTTTTAAATCAACATTAACTAACTTATCCTTTAGTATGAGGAACTGGTTGTAGGACAGGTGGTCCCCTTCACAACCCAGCCGGGATATGCAATTTTCCTTCAGGACCTGAGCCAGCTTTTCTGCATAAAAATCAGAAACTTCAACTACTTTAAAGCCGGGGCTTTCACGTTTAGCCTGATCGGTATAACGGAAATCAGTAAGCAAAAAAGATTTATCCCTGCACAGCAAAAGAGCGCCGGCAGTTCCGGAAAAACCACTTAAATAATAACAGTTTTCCGGATTAGTTACATAAAAGGCATCAATTCCGGCGTCCGCAAAAAGCCCATACAGTTTATTTAATCGTACTTGCAATGCCTTTTCCTCCAACAAGGCGCCAGTTCCACTACAGCCCGTAGCGCCAGGAGGTATCCTGCGGCCCCTAACCCACTAATTTGACCCGCTACAACCGGCGCAATCACGGAGTGCCTCCTGAAATCCTCGCGTGCGTATATATTCGATAAGTGTACTTCAACCGTGGGGATTCCAATTGCTTCAATAGCGTCGCGCAGGGCATAACTATAATGGGTAAAAGCACCCGGATTAAAAATAACCGCGTCTACTTCCACCGCCGCGCGGTGAATCAAATCAATCAAATCACCCTCGTTATTTGACTGCCGGCAGGTTACCTCAACACCTAATTCACCGGCTAGAACTAGTATCCTATTATTAATCTCATCC
The DNA here is from genome assembly GCA_002067965.1 of Pelotomaculum sp. PtaU1.Bin035. GTDB lineage: Bacteria > Bacillota > Desulfotomaculia > Desulfotomaculales > Pelotomaculaceae > MVRN01. Next base: position 8,426 of record MVRN01000078.1, on the reverse strand, counting down.
AAGCTACCGGTACCATAAACCGATGGTTCACGTTGCCCGAGCAAGTTTAGATTTGGGCCGTTGAGAACTAGTATCTTCAAAAATAAGCACCTCTTTGCATTTGGAGACATTTTACCATAATTTGAACGCATAATCAAAAGAAGTTCTAATAACATTAAATTTATTGACCACTAATAGTCATCTCAGCTATCCGCAGAGTCGGTGAACCTTTGCCGCCAAAGAACTGTAAATCGTTGCCAACTGACTCAACAGAGGCCAGAAGGTCAATGATATTTCCGCCTAAAGCCATACCACGCACCGGTTTTGTGAATTGGCCGTTTTCTATCCAAAGTCCGGAGACCCCAACCGAAAAGTTACCTGAAATCGGGTTAGCTGTATGTATTCCCATAACCTCTGTAATGTAAAATCCGCTGGCAACCTCCTTGATCAGTTGTTCAACAGGAGTTGGCCCGGCATCAATAAAAAAATTAGTAATACCTACCTCGGGAGTACCCTTGAAAGACCCGCGCACCCCGTTGCCAGTTGACTGCATGTTTTCTTTAGCCGCAGTATAGGTGTTATAAAGAAAACCTCGAAGATTACCGTTTGAAATCAGCACCGTCCTTGTGGTGGCTATTCCCTCACCGTCAAAAGGGGTTGAAGCGATGCCGTTTGGCAGGGTACCGTCATCGATAACCGTCACCATTTCGGAAGTGACTTTACTGCCTACCTTGCCTGCAAAAAGCGAGCGTCCTTTTTGCACCGCCTCACTGGTTAGCGCCGGGCCAATCAGGCCTAGGAAGCCAGTCGCAACATAAGGGTCCAATATGATAACTGCTTTTCTGGTAAGAGCCGGGGCCGCCCCCAGCATACGCACCGCCCGAAGAGCAGCTCTCCGGCCAACCTCATCTGGATTTAATTTATTATACTTAAGCTGGTAGTCAAGGGCAAAACCATTTTGGTTGTCGTTTCCATCGCTCGCCGCCAGCGCCAGGTAGACGCCACAATATCCGCCTTGACAGGTCAATTTCATGCCGTGGCTGTTTACTATTGTGACCAAAGCCTCACCATCCTGATAGGTTGCGCTTTCAATTATTGCTACCCTGGGATCATAGTCCAGCGCTGCTTGCTCCATTGACTTAGCCAGCTCAATTTTCCCTTCTACAGTGGCCTCCCGAATCGCTGGATCATATATGTCCAGCTGCGGATAAGTCATGCCGGGCGAAGGAAAGTGGTGGCAAGGATCTTCAGCTGTACTCCCGCAGTTGGCCAGCGCCCGCCGTACTGTTTCCTCAATACCCGAACGGCTTAAATCGGTACTATAAGAAAAACCGGCCCTGGCGCCGCTAATTACCCGCAGGCCCAAGCCGCGATCCTCAGCAAGTTTCATGGTCTCCACGCGGCCTTTCCTAACGTCGATACTTAACTCTTTGCTGCTGCTAATATAAGCTTCAGCATTTTCAGCGCCTGACTTTCTGGCTTTATTGATTGCGGTTTCGGCAACATCGAGGAAAGCATCTTCTTTATCCACTATATAACTCCTTTCAATATTCCATCGCATTATAGCTTGTTTCAAGTGCGTTGGCGCATCGACATTAAGATCCATATAATTGTTCTTTTAATAATTTTTTATGTAGTATAATTCAATGCTAGTTAGAATATCCCTTTTCAATGAACACAAAAACAATTGCTTTATTTACCTCCGGGGAGGCATCCTCCAATTAAATATATTTTAAAAAAAACTGCCTCGCGGCAGTTCAATGCACAAAAGGAGGTGTTGTCAAAGCAAATAAGTGACGGGCTGAAATAGGAGCCAGATCCTGTACTAAAGCCTCTACAATTAGATTAGGATCCAGGATGGCAAGAATCGCCACTCTTTCTCCAGTTGTCTGATTGGTATAAAAACCGATTATACAGAACTGCATGTCCTCTCCGTAAATTTTCCTGGTTACTATATCCCCGATTTTCATTTATGATACCCCCTGTAAAATCGGCGAAAATAGAAAATTGTATGGTTTTGTTTGTTTTTTTCTTATAACATATGCACGGGGAAAAGGAGTTGTGTAAAACAACCTTAATTATTAGCGCATTAAAAAACATTAACAAACGTTGTTCCCTGTTGGCCGGGTCAAATTTATCCGAATAATATCCCCGGCCCGTTAAGCGAACTTGTTGAAATCCAATGCAAATGTCCTTCTCCTAGCCAACCAGGATCTTTTCCTCGGGATATTGCAGGGCGGCCTTGCGCCGGCCTTGGGCCAGGGCAAAAGCAAATGTCAGCGGGCCCACCCTCCCTAAAAACATGGTCAGGATGACTAAGCAACGCCCGGCCACGGTAAGCTTGGGAGTGAGACCCATGCTCAGGCCCACCGTGCCAAAAGCTGAAGTGGTCTCGAATAGCACTGTTAAAAAATCAGCGGTCTCCGTAATTGATAATAGCAGAGACACTGTGATTACCAGGGTGATAGCTATTAACAGAATGGCCATTGATTTATTAATCTGCTCTTGACCTAACCGGCGGTGAAAAATTTCTGCGTTTGTCCTCCCTTTTGTCATAGACCAAACGGCAACCGTAAGGGCGCCGATGGTTGTGGTTTTTATACCCCCTCCGGTGGAACCCGGCGAAGCGCCGATAAACATCAGGACTACAATAAAAAACTGGGTAGACGGCCGTAATATCCCAATATCAAGTGTGTTATATCCGGCAGTCCGCGGGGTTACTGCCTGGAAGTAGGCAGCCAGAGCTTTGCCTGCCGGATTAAGTGGTTTTAACGTATTATCCATTTCCAGAAAGTAAATTAAAAGGGTCCCTACAAATATTAGGAATCCCGTTACAGACAAAGCAAGTTTTGTATGCAGGGACAAATGCTTGAAATTCCTTCCCCGCTGAAATAGGTCTACAATTACACTGAAACCGATCCCGCCCGTAATGATCAAAGTTGTTATACATAGGTTTACCGTGATGTCTCCGACGTATCCGGTCAGGCTCCGGAAATTGCCGAACAAGTCAAAACCAGCGTTGTTGAAAGCTGATATCGAATGAAAGAGACCATACCAGAGGCCGGTTCGCCAGCCAAAGTCAGCCGACCAGCGAACCGCCAGGATCAACGCGAAGACAAATTCAGTAATAAAAGTAAAAAAGAGTATGTATTTGGCCAACCTGACAATGCCGGCCACATTTGTCTGGTTCAAGGATTCCTGGATTATCAACCTTTGTCTGAGTCCAATTCTCCGGCCGAGCAGAATAGCGAAGAAAGTGGCCATCGTCATGAATCCCAGGCCGCCCACCTGGATCAAAACCAAAATAATCACATGGCCAAAGGTGGTCCAGTGAGTAGCGGTGTCCACAACCACCAGGCCGGTGACGCATACTGCAGACGTGGCCGTAAAAAGAGAGGTCAAAAAACTGATTTCTTCACCGGGACGTACAGCAAACGGCATCGTAAGCATAATGGCGCCGGTCAAAATAATTGCAGCAAATCCCGCCACTAGAATTTGTGACGGGGTTACCCGCAAAGTTACTCTCTTATGATAATCTCCATTAGACATGATGGCGCGCTTTCTCGAATCCATAAACTTCACTCTCTTCTTTTCTCCTAAAACAAAACCCCAGAATGCAAAAAACATCTGGGCTTTAAATAATATTTTGTACTGTTTATATTATAGTGATGCAGTTGAATAATACAAGTATCTTATCAAATATATCCATAGAATTTTATCATAAATTAATTATTATAGACACCAACATCGGCGGAAAGGCTATTTTCATAACTCCCATATGGCCCCTCTTTTTCAAATTCAAGTTAAATGGTTAGTCATGTGCATCCACCAGTTCGTCATTCAAAATAAACCATGGAATATCGACGAGGCGACCAGGAGAGCGGTCAAAATAATCATTATCACTGTGGTCATCCAGGCAACCAGGTTAAATAGCCGGGAGTTTACATATTTACCCATCAGGTCGCGGTCGTTAATCAAGTTCAACATAAATACCAGCACTAGCGGCAGCAGCGCGCCGTTAATCACCTGGGACCAGATCATAATCGGAATAAGGGGGATATCAGGAATCAAGATGATCCCTGCCCCGGCGACCACTAGAAAGGTATAAAGCCAATAAAAAGCTGGGGCATCTTTCCATGTTTTATCCACACCAGTCTCAAAGCCAAGGGCTTCACAAATAAGATAGGCCGTGGAAAGAGGTAGAATTGAAGCCGCAAACAAGGAGGCGTTAAATAAGCCAAAAGCAAACAACTCGGAAGCCCAATGACCAGCGAGGGGCATCAAAGCGCTGGCCGCGTCCTTGGCAGTATCAATATTAATGCCGTTTTTATGCAGCGTTGCCGCACATGCGACTACAATGAAGACAGCCACTACGTTAACCATGACCACGCCGACAATTACGTCAAGACGGGAAAGATTATATTCTTTGGCCGTTATCCCTTTTTCAACCACAGCCGACTGAATATAAAACTGCATCCACGGCGCGATAGTGGTCCCAACCAGACCGATTAACATAGCCAGGTACTGGCTGTCTAATCTAAAATGAGGTGTTACGGTTTCTTTCAACACTACATCCCAAGGGGGTTCAGCCAGTATACCCGAAATTACATAGGAAAAATAGAGCGCTGAGGCGATTAGAAAAATTTTTTCTACCCTTTGGTACGTTCCTTTGACTACCAGCCACCATACTACCAATGCGGAAATCGGTACGGAAAGATACTTCTTTACATTAAATATTTCCAGGCTGGCGGCTACACCTGCAAATTCCGCAATTGTATTACCAAGGCTGGATAGAATCAGACCCAGCATGGCAAATAAAATAAGACGTACTCCATACTTTTCGCGAATCAAGTCGGCGAGGCCCTTACCTGTAACAGCGCCCATCCGCACCCCCATTTCCTGTACTACAAAAAGCGCCAAAACCATGGGAAGAAATACCCATAGCATTTGATAACCAAACGTAGCACCGGCAACGGAATAAGTGGTGATCCCCCCGGCGTCGTTATCCACATTGGCCGTAATTACTCCCGGTCCTAGAATAGAGAGAAAAATAATAGTCTTTTTAAGTAAAGCTGGCTTACTCATTCCTTTCATCTCCTGCCGAAAGGTTGCGCATCATGTATAAGGAGAAACTCTCTAAATTCCTGCAGCCAGTTAGATTGGTATCCGGTGAATTTCATGACTTGTCATCCCCTATTAATCTCTCATTGCATGCTGTGATTATCCGGATAACTATGTAAAAAACTAAACGACCATCATGGCAAGACACCAAAAAAGGCCGTGAAAAATTAATCCCTTTCCCTCTCGTTCGAGCTTTGACACATGCACGGACAGGGAAATGTTCTCAGCCACATTAGACAAAGTCTTAAGCCGGTAATACTGTTAATCCGTCACAGTCTTTCGACTTTTCCGCAACTGGACAGCATTTCTATCTTTCAGTAATAATTTAATTTTACTCCTAATTGCCGAATACTGCAAGATAGTAATAGCAAATATAATATAATATTAATAATTGGTTAACAATGATTAAATATTAACCAATTTGAATGAATTTAAAAAATCCTAAACAACCTTTTTCATTATCAAAATTAGGCACAAACCGGTGGAAAAGGGTCATTCGCCTAATCAGATGGAAAAATTATAGCCTTTTAGGCAGAAGTTTTGCAAAAGATTTTTTTGTGATAAAATAAAATATATTATCCATAACAGGATTACTGTACTTTACCCCGAATATGTGTAAATGTGCCAACAAGATGACAGAGTCAGGAGGTATTACTATTAAATTACGATTTGTAAAGCACTTAAAAAGATAAAATGTTCCGGGTTAGGATAATAATAAAATTTTCCCGCATAGTTTAAGATAAATAATTATTATTTTATTTAAAAGGGAGTATATATGTTGATGGAATTTCCAGAACTGAAAATTAGCCACCTGATCCCGCGTTATCCCATCATCCAGGGTGGCATGGCCCTGCGAGTATCTACCGCCCCGCTTGCCGCCGCGGTGGCCAACGCCGGTGGAATCGGTGTAATCGGCGCTTCGGCGATGTCCATAGACGAACTGAGAAATGAAATAAGAACAGCCCGCAAATTTACTAAAGGAATTATCGGCGTTAATATTATGTTTGCCATACGCCAGTTTGCTTCGCTGGTTCAATCAGCCATTGAAGAAAAAATCGACCTCATCTTTACCGGAGCCGGTTTTTCACGGGATGTTTTCCGTTGGGGTAAAGAGGCAGGCATACCGATAGTTCCGATCGTCTCCTCCTCCAAGTTAGCAAAGATTGCAGAAAGACAAGGCGCGACCGCAATTGTGGCCGAGGGGGCCGAAGCTGGAGGTCACTTGGGTACAGACCGTTCGATCATGGATATTCTCCCTGAAATTGTTTCCGCGGTAAAGGTTCCGGTAATCGCCGCGGGCGGTATTGTGGACGGTAAGGGCATAGCAAAAGTTATCAGGCTTGGAGCAAGCGGTGTTCAAATGGCTACCCGCTTTGTTCTAAGTGTAGAATGCGCCGTATCCGAGGCTTTTAAACAGATGTATTTAAAAGCTAAAGCTGAAGATGTTGTGATTATATCCAGCCCTGTCGGCATGCCTGGCCGGGCTTTGCGAAACGCTTTTGCTGATAAAATAATCAGTGGTAACGTTCCAAAACCGGATGGATGCGATGGTTGCTTAAAAAACTGTTCGCAAGAATATTGTATTGTTAAAGCGCTGGAAAACTCCCGCATAGGTCAAGTTGATGACGGGGTGGTTTTTGTTGGCAATAATGTGCATCAAATAAAAGAAATTCTGCCTGTACAAACTATTATTGATAAACTTGTGAAAGAATTTGCTGAGGAACCGGAGAACGCCGTCATGGAATAAGACCTAATTTTAATATATAAAGCGGGGACTTGCAAAATATAGCAGTCCCCACTTCATTTAATTACCGGTCACTTTAGATATATTTTAAACAAGGAGATTGTTATGAAATATGTTATTTTATTAGGCGACGGCATGGCCGACGTCCGGATAAATGAGCTGTGCGGCAAAACTCCCCTGCAATACGCCAGCACCCCCAATATGGATTTCCTGGCCGCTAACGGTAAAATAGGTACGGTTAAGACTGTCCCGGATGGCTTTCCCCCCGGCAGTGACGTAGCCAACCTTTCTGTAATGGGTTATGACCCGCGGGAATACTACACAGGGCGCTCACCGCTGGAAGCTGTAAGCATGGGCGTTGATCTACAGGACGGCGATGTGGCTTTTCGGTGCAATCTAGTAACTCTTTCCGGCCCGGGCAAATATGAAGATAAGACAATGGTTGACTACAGTTCCGACGAGATCACAACCTCTGAGGCAAAGGAATTGATCACTGAAATCGATGCACGGCTGAGTAATAAGAATATTCACTTTTATCCCGGCATCAGCTACAGGCATCTCTTAGTATGGAAGGGTGGACCTGTGGGAAGCCAACTCACACCCCCTCATGACATATCAGGCCGGTTAATTGCAGAATACCTTCCCAAGGGTGAGGGAAGCGGCACCCTCCTGCTTTTGATGACTGAAAGCAATATTATTCTACCGGAACATCCAGTGAACTTATATAGAATAAAGCAGGGCTTAAGACCAGCCACCTCGCTTTGGTTCTGGGGACAGGGGAAGAAACCTGCCATACCCAAATTTTCTGAGAAATACGGACTAACAGGATCGGTAATATCCGCAGTCGATTTAATCAAGGGGATCGGCATCTGCGCCGGCCTGGAAGTAATTGAAGTGGAAGGCGCTACCGGTAATATTCATACTAACTTCCGGGGTAAAGCAATGGCAGCCATAAAGGAATTGAAAAAAGGAAAGGATTTTGTATACATTCACGTGGAAGCACCGGACGAAGCCGGACACCGGGGTGAACTGGAAAACAAAGTAATAGCCATCGAAGCGGTTGATATGATACTAGGTGAATTGTTACAAGGGTTGAGCCAATTTGATGGCTACAAAATAATGCTCCTTCCCGACCACCCTACCCCGATAAGCACCCGTACTCATTCAAGCAATCCGGTTCCCGTCGCTATCTACTCAAAAGGAGAAAATAATGACAATAAAAATACAGACTACAGTGAAGAGTCTGCGGAACAAAGCAGTTTTAAAATAACTATGGGTCACGAACTAATGGACTATTTTGTCAGGAGCTAATTATTTCGAAAATGAATATTTAACACTAACTTATAGGATAATCTATTTCTATTGTATTTATTTCCACTAAATTGGACAAACTGTTCTTTTATATATCATTTAGACAAATTATATAATGTATCGTTTATATTTACATTCTAGTGGACTAAGGTCCTATATACTTAGGACCTTAGTCCACTACTATTTGCGATATAAAGAGCCAATTGCAAAATGTTAAAAAACGAATGATATAAACATGTAGATTCGGCAAAGTTTATAAAAGTTGCTCTTG
>MVRN01000077.1 GCA_002067965.1 Pelotomaculum sp. PtaU1.Bin035 | reverse complement strand
CCGGGTGGTTTTTGGCTGTGATATCGGGTGTTCACTGCTAGCCTGGGATTTCTTTAATGTTGATACCATCCAGACCCACCACGGCCGTACAAACCCGGTTATGACCGGTATCAAGAGGGCCAATCCGGACCTTATCTGCATCGGCTACATGGGCGACGGCGGAGGTTATGCCATTGGCTCGCAACACCTGGTTAACGCTGCCTCCAGAAATGAGAAGATTACCGCAATCCTGGTTAATAACGCTCAATATGGCATGACGGGCGGCCAGATGGCTCCGACCACCCTGCCCGGTATGAAGACCGAGACCACACCGTACGGCCGCGATGTGGACTTAACCGGTTACCCGTGCCAGGGGCCGGAAATGGTGGCGGCTATTACCAGGGAAGGCGCTTATGTTGCCCGTGCTTCCGTGGCTAAACCGGTTCCGTTAAAAAAATACATTAAAAAAGCGATTCAAAACCAAATGGATGGCAACGGTTTCTCTTTCGTGGAGTGCCTTTCCACATGTCCAACTAACTGGCGGACCAATAATGTGGAAACAATCAACTTTGTTGAAAACGAAATGACTAAATATTACCATGTCGGTGAGATTAAAGTACCGCTTCCCAAGGAACCGCTTGGTGTAAAGACATCGATTAAGACACCCACTGGAGGGATCGAATAATGCCTAATGTTATAAGGATCGTTATGGCAGGTGAAGGTGGACAGGGTGTGCAATCCATTGCGGAAATTATCGCGGAAGCCGCCAATGAGGAAGGGAGAGAATGTCTTTATATACCTAACTTTGGTGTGGAACAGCGTGGCGGCGTGTCCATAGCCTTCGTGCAAATCGGTGATGAAGCCATCGGCGCCCCCAAGTTTAATAAAGGAGATATTGTTGTCGCCCTTAGTGACCGGGCTTTATATAGGACCAAGCAGTATGTGGGGCCGCAGACAACCTTTGTATATGATAGCAGCATTGATGTGCCGGAGAAAGACCTCCCCAAGGACGCGAAGAAAGTCCTGGGGATACCAGCTGTGGAGATTTCCAAAAATGAACTGCACCCGCGTGTTTTTAACATTATCATTATGGGCGCGGTGGTTGGAGCTACTGGGGTTATTTCTGTAGAGGACGCAAAGCGGGCTATTGAGAAGAAACTTGGCGCCAAATTTGAGAAGCAGCCGCAGCTCCGCGAACTTAACTTCAATGCAATCGACCGTGGCATTGATCTTGTAACTAAGGCAGGATAAGGAGGTTAAAAAATGTCGGCTGAATTAAGAGGTATTACTCAAGAGTACGAAAAGGGCTCCTTTACCCTCTTCCCCGGCCTGTGCAAAGGCTGTGGCCTCTGTATAGCAAAATGCCCGAGCGAAGCGATATCTTGGTCCGATGTCCTCGGGATTTACGGGACACCTGCTGTTGTAACGAATGATAAATGTATTACCTGCGGTGTTTGTGAGTTGTCATGCCCGGAATGTGCAATTACAGTGGTTAGAAAAAACAGGAAGTAAAGCGTGCGACTTTGTAAGATAAATCTGAAGGTTATAAGAGGTCTTTCCGGGAAAGGGAAAGGCCTTTTATAATTTTATATCATTTATTTTTTTAGAAAATGTAATTAATAAAGATCCTTTAAGGTAAAAATATAGCATGATAGAAATAGAGTTCCTTGAAGCTTAGGACGAAATGAGCGGGGGATGTTTTTTGGGACCTCTTTCATGGAACGCGGTCAAGATAGTCCTTGCCGCGGGATCTCCAATACAACGTTTAGTTTCTGGTAAAACTGAAACGCACCTTTTTTGTAACCACCAGGCGGTGCTTATTTTACAACAAGACGGCCGTTCCTCGCATGCCCATATCTTGAGCAATTATCTGGGACTTGTCAACAGGGGGGTGTCTTGGGCGGATAAGGGCTGGAAAAATTTCGCCCACTACCTGGATCCCGCCTGTGGCATGGGCCTTGGCCCCTGGCCGGACGCACGCTTTGAATGTCAGGCCTTTTTTGAAAAGGCTATGTTCTTCTGGCGGCGGGGAAATAAAAAGAAATCATTTTTTTTCCTTGGCGCGGCCGCGCACCTTGTCCAGGATTTATGTGTGCCGCATCATGCCAGGGGAATAGCATTTTGCGGCCACAAAGAATATGAGCGGTGGGTCCAGGAAAAATGCCCCGATTTTAGCGTTTACTCGGAAGGAATATACGATAGCGCTCCCAGTCCGGCCGGTTGGGTTGAGGCGAACGCTAAAATATCCAGGGACTATTTCCCGTATGTCTCAAATGTCAGTTCCGATACATCATACAGGTTGGCTACGGCAATTCTATTACCGTTAGCCCAGCGTTCAACAGCGGGATTTTTTTCGTTTTTTTTAGACCGCGCCGGCAAGACAAATGTTTAATGGCTTGATTCCAAGGCAATTCTCGCATCCAGCGCGACAACCCTGTCAGGATACGCCAGTATAGGGTTTATATCCATTTCTGATATGGATGGGTTTGCTAATACTAACTGTGATAAACTTATAAGACAGTTAATCAACACTTCGATATTCGCCTTTTGCGCGCCCCTGGCGCCGGCCAGTATCTGACTTACTTTAGTTTCTTCAATCATTTCAATAATTTCTTCCCTGCTTAGAGGAGGTATCCTCAGCGATATATCTTTAAATATCTCGGTAAAAACTCCTCCGGCGCCAAATGCCAGGACCGGGCCAAACTGCGAGTCTTTTTTGCACCCTAATAATAATTCAGTGCCGCCGCGCAGATATTCCTGAATAACCATCCCGTCTATTTTTGCTCCCGGACGCTTATTGTTTATATCCTGTAACATTTCTTGATAAGCGTCCTTAAGTTGTTGCGCGCCGCCGATATTGAGCCGCACTCCCCCGGCGTCGGATTTGTGAATGATATCCGGACTTGAGACCTTGATTGATACCGGGTAGCCTATTTTTTCGGCATGCGAAACAGCTTCATCAATATTTTCAGCCATTTCCCAGCGAGCCACGGGGATGCCGTAGGATTCCAGGATCCTGAAAGCGTCAGTCTGGGCTAAATTACCCGTTTTACCTGCAAGGATCTTTTCAACGATGACTTGGCCTGGATTAGCGGGAAGCGACACCGGCTGGATATCTTTTTTCTTGATTAAGTGGTGGTATTTGTAAAGGCCGGAGAGCGCCCTGGCGGCCCGGTCAAGAGAATAATAATATACAACGTTATTTTCCTTTTCAAATTCTCTGGCATATTCCTCAAAACGCCCTCCGTAAGTCCACGCGACTATTGGTTTTCCCGGGTTGGCGGCGGCGGCGTCTCTGATTATTTCGGTTGCGTCTAAAAAATCCCTCTCTTTTTCAAGGAATGAACAGGTTATGCAGATAACGGAATCTACTTGAGGATCCGCTAATAAAGCATTCAATATGCGGCTGTAAGTATAATGATATCCATGAAACATACTGGCCGGCCACATGTCGACAGGATTGCCGCAATGCGCCCATTCCGGGAACATTTCACCCATCAGGTCCATGGTGGGTTTGCTTAACGTGGCTAACTCCAAGCCGTACCGGGAGCACGCGTCGACTGCCATGATGGCGGCGCCGCCGGATATTGAGATTACGCCCACCCTGTTTCCGTTAATACCGTTGAAGGTGCTGAATATTTTGTTAAGGTCGTTCAGTTCCTCAGTATCCCCAACACGGAGCAGGCCGCATTGCTTAAAGGCCGTATCAAAGACCTTGTCTTCACCGGCCAGGGAGCCGGTGTGCGAACTGGCTGCGACGGAACCGGCGGGGCTGGACCCGGTCTTGAAAATAACTACTGGTTTTAACGCCGCGGCGTCTCTGGCCGCCCGCATGAATTTTTGTCCGTTTCTCAGGCTTTCCATATGCATGTTTATCACCTTGAGCCGGGGATCCCGCGCGAAATGTCCCAGCAGGTCGGAGAATTCTATATCGCTTGTATTTCCAGTATCAATTAACAGGCCTATGCCGGTGCAGATTTGCGAGGCTCCCACCACGAATACCCCTGACTGGCAGAGGATTCCCACCGCCGAAGTCGGATTAATAAAACGCATGAAAGATGTGCAATAACCATCCAAGTTGTTCACCACTCCGAGAGTATTTGGCCCCAATATGCGGATGCCTCTCTCGGACGCGATATTTAGAATTTCTTCCTGCATTAATATACCCTTGTCGTCTCCGTCAAAAAAACCCTGGGCGGTAATGCTCACAAGCTTGATCCCTTTGGCCGCGCAATCGGAAAAAAGCTTGGGCACTGCGTCACGTGGCGCGCAAATAACCGCTGAATCAGGGACTTCCGGTATATCTAGCACGGAGGTATAGGCGCGGTGTCCGAGGATGGATCCTCCTTTTGGGTTAACCGGATAAATTTTTCCCTGGTAACCCCATTCAAGCAACACTTCAAGGGGGTTGTTGCTACCTTTGCCCACACGGCTGGTCACGCCTACCAGGGCGACAGAACCCGGCGCGCTTAATTTTTTGTAGTCATTTTCAGACAGCACTTAATAACGACCTCCTTGATTGATATAATTAGTTCCGGATAAATGAAATTTTGACCTTGAAGATTAATTTATATTTAACAATATATCACATAAAAACCTATCAGTAAATATTCATTATTCGGTAAAGAATTAGCCCGGAT
>MVRN01000076.1 GCA_002067965.1 Pelotomaculum sp. PtaU1.Bin035 | reverse complement strand
AAGGGTCCTGCCAAGTAATCAGTGCACATGGCTTGAACGAAGTTTAAGCCAGCGTCCTTTAGGCGCTGGCTTGTAGGCTCGTGCAAGCCACCCCATTTTGGGGTGGTCATGACTTCAATTAGAGATTAGATGTAGATGAACAGTTGTTAAAAATGTGCCACAGGTAAATCTTTTATATCTTACATCGGTTATATTTCTCCGCTGGCTAACTTAGCCAGAAGTTCCCGAATATCCTTTTGTTTAGCCCAATAAGAGACTTTTTTGAAGCCAACATAACGCTGTACTTCAAAATCTTCGCCTGAGTTAATTATATTAATTTGTTTACCAGTTTTTAATTCAATAATTATTCCTGCATAAGGGGTAATACCTGCAAAATATTTATTTTGTCTTATGTTATTCGAAGAATTAAACCATTTAACAATATTTTGAATTTCCTCCGGAGCTGCTTTTCTACTATCAAATCCAGAAATAGCTGTCCATATTTTTATTGACACAACATTATTAACTGATATTGGTTGATGCAAGGATCTATTTCCCCAGTACCAGATAGAAGCAGGAACTAAAATTATTAATAAGAGAACAATAATTTTCTTCATCCCATGCCTCCAAAGAATGTTATTTATATTATAATAGACAATTCTATAGATAAATAAGTGACAAGATGAGGAAAAAATTATTCATGCACATTTACAATGATGTAATGATAGTAGGTTGGACTGGAAATGTTCTTCCTAATTCCAATGAGAAGTATCAAACAGATAACTAAAAATACCTCTACCATCTCTACGTGTCTGTCAGATTCAAGTACTTCAACGGTGGAGATAAAATAGCCAAAGTGGAGATACTGCGTTTTATCGCAACTCGGAAAAGATCGCGCAATGCGGTAAAGTAGCGATAGTAGCGATACTATAATTATATCTCAGCTGGATTTCCTTGTGGATTCACATTATCCGTTCTTATATATGTTGCAGCCCAGAAGTTAAATATTGCCAGAGCTGCGGCTAAAAGGAATACATACTTAAATCCGATATTCTCCCAGAGCAGGCCGGCGAAAAAAGGCACCGTCATGGAAACAATATGGTCAATGCTAACTCCCATGGAAAGAGTCGGCGTAAGGTCACTTTTATTTTCAACTATTTTATTAAGGTACGTCGCCCTTGCCATTAGACAGGCGAAAAGCAAATTATCGCCCACAAAACAGATGTAAACAAATATCAGGGCAATATTATCCGGTAATATGCTGTTGGCAAATCCATAACCAAGACATACTGCTACTAGCGCCACAGATTCCATCATGATTATGATTCGTTCGCCAAAACGGTCAATGACCATACCAAGTACCGGTTTAAAAAAAGTACCAAGCACTGTACCTGCTATCCCAAGCAGCGCGAAGGTGGCTACGGTTTGATGATAAACTTTTATCAGTACCCATGGTCCAAACGTTAAAAAGATCTGTTTCCGCGCTCCAAAAAGCAGGCTCAAAAAATAATAGAGTGAGTATCTCTTTTTGAATACGATAGATGTTCCGGGGCGGCTTATCTTTTGTGTGCTCATAAACAACAAGCATATTACTGCGGCTATTACCGCAAGCGCGGCTAACCCAAAGGTCAAGCGGTAATTCATATTAAAGTAACGAAAGCCTACCAGAGCGACTAAATACCCAATAAGTGAAGTTGCGGCATTAATGCCGCTCCATTTCCCTAGTTTTTTTCCTACCTCATGAGGTTCGGAAAGACTTACCACAATGCTGTTGGACATAGGCATATAAAGGTGCGCGCCTATACTCCACATAACCATCCAGACTACTGCCCAATGCAGTGTCGGTGCTATAAAACCTTGACCTAGAAGTCCCAAGGATAGAATTAATAGTGAAACTATCGCAATGCGCACATCTGTCAATGCCATTAAAATTCCGGAAATGAAAACTACCAGCACTGCCGGTGATTCCCGGAAAAACTCAATCCCCCCTCTGGTTGCCTCGCTTATATTAAACGTTTCAGCAATATAATTGTTAAAGGTAGGATCATAAAGACCGGTGTAAATACCCAAAAAAGCGCCGGATAAGCAAAAAAGTAAAAAATCCGGTTCCTTCCCGTTTAACTTTGGCATTGAATCCCCTTCTTAAATCCATTCATTTAATTGGCCAATAATAAGAGCGTCTTGATCTTTTTTGAAATCTTCACATTCATCTGCGTGTAACATTCTATAAAGTTGATCGGCTGCGAAAGCTTCATTTGGCAAGAAAAGTAAAATTAGACAACATATTCGGGATATTTGATATACTTAAATTTACATACTTTTTCCCAATCGTATATGAGAGATAAGCTAACATTGCCTTTAACAAATTCCTCTAGAGTAATATTGGAAACAGTTTTGTTTTTTAGAAGACTGATAGGTATTAAGCCCAAATTATTAAGAATTGAGGCTGCCGTTCTGTGGTGGCCGTCATAAATAAAATAATCTTGGTCTAACCTAAATACAATAATTGGGTTTTTGTTTAATCCTTCTTTTGATATCGATACACTTAAATTATCAATTAATTGTGAATCTAAATTTCTAATAGTATTTAATGTTGGGTATAACCGTTTTGGGGCAAGCCAAAAGTTATTTATATATTTATTGTTATGCCAATCTGTTAAAGTGCTTATTATTATATTTGAAATTTGTTCAGGAGATGAGAAGGAGGTATCAATGATTAAATCATAATTTGTATCTAATGTTATGTCCTTATTATATGCTCTTAGGTATCTATCTTTTTCAATTTTTCTTCTTTCTATAAGTTTTTCTTTTGCTTCATTTTTATTGGAATATGTTTCTACCATTCCTCGTTTTGCATTAATAATTCGTTCAGCTGCAATATCCAAGTCAACAATTAAACAAATTTTAAAAGAATTAGGTACAAAGTGCCAGGCCATTCTTGAATCGAATATAATACATTTTTTAGTATTGCCTAAGTCTGTCAAAGTGTTATCAAGTTCTATGTCTATTTCTGGATGTGTTTTTATATAATTATTAAATTCTAAAATTGTCATATTATATTTAATGGCTAATTGTCGTTGGATTTCACCTATAGAAAAAAATTGAAAGTTAAGTTTTCTTGCTATAATTGAACTAATAGTGCTTTTTCCACTACCTAAGTCACCTGTGATAGAAATATTTGGGAATAATTTTGACACTATATATTGATCTCCCGTCTTTTTAAATTTGTTTACTGAATTATTATAACAATATTTGCTAAATCAATACAAGCTCTTAATAATCGGAGGGTTATAAGTTTGATGAATTGAATTGTTTGAAGACGTTATCTTTCTATGACAATAAAGTTTGCACAGGTTGGGATGGCGCTTGCCTTTAAGGCGATATTGCCATTTAGGTAAAGGTACATAAATCCTTCTTGTCTTAATATTTAGAATCATTTCTTAATTCTTAGCAACTTCATATCTTTTTTGCCGCAAAGCATGTTAAGGGCATATAAGACTTTTGCTAAAAAATCGTGAGTTATAGTATACTTAACCGCGTTGGCTCTTGAATTGCCGAATCCCAGAAAACTTACTCTAACTGGGTACGGGGGAACCATCAATGGGGTGAATCTCAATTCAGTATTACTGAACTTGGGTAGGGTATCTTTTTTACCGAACCCGTCAGCTAACCCCGGAGGCACAAAGAAAGGAGAAAAAGATGTTCAGAAACAAACGTGCCGTTTTTGTGATTTCACTTTGTCTCTTAATGTTATTTGGTGTCATAGCTAGTGCAAGTGCCGCATCGCTGTGTGTGGGTCCGCAATGTGAGGGTCCACAATGTGTGGGTACGCAATGTATAGGTACGCAATGTGTGGATCCACAATGTTGTACCAATATACAACAGTTAATGTCAAATTCATTGCCAAATTGCGCCGCACAATGTGTGAGTAACTGTAACCCGCAATGTACTGGGAATACACAACAGTTGCTTTCAAATCTGTTGCAAAATTGCACATCATCTCAATGTTTGAGCAACTGCAATTCACAATGCGGCAATCAGCAATCTTTGCAGGCAAATCAAATCATTGCCTCAATGATGCAGTTTCTCCAACCCACAAAATAAAACAATAACGGAAAGACGGTGTAACTAGCCTACAGATACCAACCCCAAACTGTTTTTCGCAGTTTGGGGTATTTTTGTCTGTACCGAAAACCACCTGCTGTGCAGGCGGTTCCAAAAAGCTTGTTAAAATGGGTATTCAGAATCTCAGCCGGCAGGAAATCATGTCAGGACAGCGAATAAAGAGATTGTGTTGGATTTAGACGTAAACGTTGGAGGCGACACAGAATGGATATTTTATCTGCCATAGGCAATACACCGCTGATTGAATTAAAAAACCTGAACACGAATCCGAAGGTGAAGATATACGGGAAACTGGAAGGCAGCAATCCGGGTGGGTCCGTCAAGGACCGCCCGGCCTATTACATGATAAAAAAAGCGGAGGAGTCCGGTGAGCTTACACAGGGCAAGATTATCCTCGAGCCGACTTCGGGGAATACGGGTATTGCCATAGCCATGATCGGCGTGGCCAAGGGATACCGGGTCAGGCTTGTAATGCCGGGTTGCGTCAGTATGGAGAGAAGTAAAATCCTGGAAGCCTTCGGGGCGGAGGTCATCCTGACCCCGGCGGAGGAAGGGACGGACGGCGCCATCCGGCTGGCCCACCAGATAGCCAAAGATGAGCCGGATTTGTACTACATGCCCAATCAGTTCATCAACGAGAACAATTCTCTCGCCCACTACGAGACCACGGGTCCTGAAATCTACGCCCAGACAAACGGGGAAGTGGACGTATTCATCGCCGGCATGGGCACCACGGGTACGCTGATGGGGACAGGCCGCTATTTGAAGGAGAAAAAGCCGGGCGTCCGGATCATCGGCGCCGAACCGGTGAAGGGGCACACCATCCAGGGTCTGAAAAATATGGAGGAAGCCATTGTCCCGCAAATTTACCATCCAGGGTTGCTGGACGATAAGTACGTCATTGAAGACGGCGAGGCTTTTGAAACGGCCAGGATGATGGCCACCAGGGAAGGCATTTTCGTGGGTATGTCCAGTGGCGCGGCTGTTGCGGGCGCCCTTAAGGCGGCTGGCCGTATGGAGTCGGGCGTCATCGTGACCATCCTGCCGGATCGCGGCGACCGTTACTTAAGCACAACCTTGTTCATGTCCATATGCGCCAAGTGCTCTCCTTAATAAAATAAGTTCAATGGCTTTAGTTCTAAATAATATCTGATCTATTTATTGTTTGTCCAGTCTGATTTTATTAATAATCAGCCGGACAATATGTTTTTTAGGGGGATTTTTCGAATTTTATCAAGAAAGGTTTATCGTCTCAAAGTATTCTGAATTCTGACTCCTGAATTTTGAATGCTTGAACAGCAAAATAAAAAAAGTGGTATAATAAGGGATAAAATTGTCTGTTATGAGAGGTTGGTACAGTGGACGCGCTGACGGTGTTGTTGAAAAACATCATCCTGTCCACCCTGCACGGCTGGGCGGGGGCTTCTTTGGCCGTCTTCATGTTTTTTCGCCCGCTTAAACCCTGGCGGGTTGGGCGCGTCAAGATTTGGCAGGGGGTTATACCGTCCCGGCAGGCGCAAATCGCCGAGGCGGTGAGCGATGTGGTGGCGAGGGAATTAATCACCCCGCAGGCTTTACTGGACTTCCTTGCGCGGGAGCGGCTGCTCAAGCGCGGGGTACAGTCCGCCTTGCACGACCTGATCTTGTCAATAGCCGACACCCAATATCCTTCCGTAGAGTCCATATTTCTTCCGCTTGCCGCGGGCATAAAAGCGGATTTGAAAGGGTTGACCAAGGATGCCCTGGCTGAATGGGCGGAGAAATATATAACGGATCCGGACGCGGGCGCCTGGCTGAAGGGCTTTTCTCACCGCCGGTTAAAGTACCTGTGGCAGAAAAAGGTGGGTGAGATCTGGCCGGAAGAAAAGGCGGCCGCGTTTATCGATTGCCTCCTGGTGAGCCTGGCGGGCTACGTGTCCGGGACTGAGTTTAAAGCCGGGTTATTAGGCCTGATTGAACATCTGCATGGTTTTCTTTGCAAGCAGACCATACCCCTGCGTGAGGTGTTGCCCCGGCCGTTAAAGGATCAAGCAGCCGGGTGGCCTGCCCTGCTGGCGCGGGTGTTGCCGGAACTGGTCAAGCGCTTGCAGGATAACGAGGAGATACTGGAGCGTTTGACTGTGGCAATCCTGGATGCCTTGGAACGTTTCAAGGAAAAAGGGTCCATGGCGCGCATCGGAATCAGCCTGTACCAGTATTTCAGTGAATATCGGACGGACGTAAAGCGCTTCGTGCACAACGAGATGTTTCCCCGCCTTGGCGGGTTCCTGTCCTCACCCGAGGCGCAACTGTGGCTGGAGCGTTATATCAGGGATCAGGCGGACAGGTTCCTTGGCCGGCGGGTGGGTGATCTGGCTAAAGGGATCGGTCCGGAGTACGTGGCACAGGTAAATGACGTGCTGGCTGCGAGCCTGGGCAATTGGATTGCCGGCGCGGACGCGCGGAATTGGCTGGGTGAGGTTTTGCTGGGCCGTTACCGGGACATGGCCGGTTGTACACTGGCAGGCCTGGCCGGGCGGTTTACCGTTATCGATCCGGAAGAGTTAGAAGCGCTGCTGGCCAGCCAGGGCCTTGACTTGCTCCGCCAGCCCGTGACGCGGCGTTTCGTAAGGCTGGCCGCCCGCTCGTTGGTAGAGCGGATCGCGGACTATAAGGTTGGCCGCCTGCGTGACCGCCTTTCACCGGCTGCCCTGGAAAAAATCGAGGATGTATCGGTAGAGTTGGTCACATTTTATTTGAAAAGTAAAGTCCCGGCGTTCCTGGACGGCCTGGATTTAAAGGAAATGGTCAAGGCCAGGATCGACAGCTATTCTCCGGGGGAACTGGTAGCTATGATCCAGCGGGTGACGGTGAACAATCTTCAGAAGATCGAGATTTACGGAGCGGTTATCGGGACCGTTATGGGTGTATTTTTCGGCCTTGCCAACCTGCGTGCCGACGCTTTCTGGTTTATCGCCGCGGTCCTGGCAATTATGATCGGGCTCATCCGCTGGGGGAGCCGCAAGTAAGCGGGGAATCGCGCGATATGGGGAGGCGTTAAACAGGCCCCGCTTGTGTTTTTAGCTAATCTTGGATACAATGGTAGAGTAAATATCGTGATCAAGATCGGGGTGGGATTGGAGGTTTTTTTATTGAAGCATGTGGTCAGTGTCAGCCTAGGTTCTTCCAGGCGTGACCACACGGTCCGGGTGGAACTCCTGGGTGAGAAGTTTAAAATATCCCGGATGGGTACTGACGGTGACTTTAACCGCGCACTGGAAGTATTGCGGGAACTGGACGGAAAGGTAGACGCCATCGGCCTTGGCGGGATTGACGTTTACCTGTTTGTCCGGCGGAAGCGCTATACGATCCGCGACGGGCTCAAGCTGATGGAAGCGGTAAAAGTGACTCCGGTGGTGGACGGCAGCGGTTTGAAAAACACCCTTGAGCGGGAAGTAGTGCGGATTCTTGCCGAAAAGACCGGCCTGCTCAAAAGGGGTATGAGAGTCCTGATGGTTAGTTCTCTGGACCGGTTCGGTATGGCTGAAGCGCTTTCCGATATGGGCTGTGATATGACTTTCGGTGACCTGATCTTTACCATGGGTATGACTTATCCGGTCAGGACAGTGGCAGAGCTGGAGGAGATCGCCGGCCGCACGCTCCCCGAGTTGGTTAAAATGCCCTTCCACATGCTTTATCCCACCGGTAAAAAGCAAGAAAGCCAGGATGAGGCCAAGGTGAAGCAATTTGCGCATTATTACCACGATGCTGAGGTTATTGCCGGGGATTATCACTTGATCAGGCGCTTTATGCCGGACGGTATGGACCGGCGGATCATTCTTACCAATACAACCACGCGGGAAGATATTGATTTCCTGCGCGAAAAGGGAGTGGGCACACTGGTCACCACCACCCCCGAATTTGAAGGGCGCTCATTCGGTACAAATGTGATAGAGGCCGCCATGGTGGCCATTCTGGGTAAGCTGCCGGAGCAGATTACCCCGGCGGATTACCTGGACCTGTTGGACAAGCTGGATTTCCAGCCGCGGGTCCTGAATTTAGAGAATAGATAACTGGAGTTAAATAATAGCAGTCAGGAGCCGGAACAAGAGAGCGGTTTATCGTCTCTGAGCATTCGAATTATGACTGCTGGCCACTGAATTCCTGAAGAGTAACAAAATAAGTTTCAGAGAGGAAGAGGTTTCTTAGCAGTTGCATCCGGTGAATTGTGATACTGCCTCCCGTTTAGTCGGACGGGAGAGGGATCTAAGCGGATTTGATTTGTTTAGATTTCAGAAACCAGGTAAGAAGCAAGTTTTGGCGACTCACTTAGAGATTACTGAAAGCCTGACAGTTTTTAAAGATAATTATAACAATAATTTACGTTTAAAAGTAATGAACAGGGACTGGGACCGGGTGGTTGTGATCAAAGCCACCGATATCGAGTCCCTGCATACTTTAACTTTATGGGACGGCGAGGTTTCTTTAAAGGAGGGGGCTTCGGAAAACCCCGACCTGACGGTGATTTCAGACAGCGAGACCCTGGCAGACATTTTTTACGGCGATATTGCTCCCACCGAGCCCTACAACAACGGCACATTGAGAATAATGGGATCTGAAGACGACATAATACGCCTGGATTTTATTTCCCTGATGATCTGGGGTGAATAGTTTGCAGTTAAAAAGGGTCCTTACCCTGCGCACAGTGGTTGCCACCAGCGCCGGCCTGACCCTCGCCAGTTCGTCTTTTGTGGCTGCCGTTCAAGTGGCTAATTATGTATTGGGAGATACCGCCTGGATCGCCATCCTGATCGGTGGGGCCCTTTGTTTTCTGGCCGCTGCCTGTTTTTCCGAACTGAACGGCTTGTTGCCTACCGCCGCCGGGATCCGGCTTTACTTCAGCCGCGCTTTTAATGATCAGGTGTCACTGACGGTTTCGATATTATACATGGCGATTGTGATTGTCGGTGTGGTCGGGGCGGAAAGTTATGTCCTGTCAAGGGTGCTGGGCGAGGTCTTTCCGGCTGTGCCGCCTTATTTCTGGATCGTCTTGCTGCTTCTCCTAGCTACCGGGATGAATATCAGGGGGATGAAAATCGCCGGGGTTTTTCAAGACATAATCACCTACAGCCTGATCGCTTCAATGTTTTTAATCAGCTTGATTGCCTTCAATAAAATTGGCTTTCAGCTAAACACGCCTTTCTCGCCGGGCGGCGCTTCCGGCCTGATCCAAGCCGTGGCAGTGGGAGTTTTTCTCTTTGTCGGCTTTGAGTGGGTGACGCCCCTGGCCGAAGAGGTTACTCAAATAAGGCAGATTTCCAGGGGCATGATGATTGCCCTGGGTATTCTTAGTGTGGCCTACGCTGTTTTCACGGTGGCTATGACCGCCGTCGTGCCGAAAGAGGCGCTGGCAGCTTCAGCCGCTCCCCAGATGGTGTTCGCCCGGCAGGTTTTAGGAAGCGCCGGCGCGGCATGGATGGTGGCGGTCAGCCTGGCGGCTTCCGTGACTACTTTTAACGCCGGCTTGATCAGCGTGTCCCGGTTCATGTACGCGTCTGCCAGGGAACACGTCCTCCCGGCGGTTTTCTGCCGGGTGAGCGTGCGCTTTTTCACGCCGTGGGTGTCTATTGTTACCCTTTTTTTTGTCGGCTTGGCCGTAGCCTGTGTGACGCTGCTGACCCACCGCTACCTGGTCCTGGTGAAACTGGCAGCCGCTATGGAGTCCATTGTCTATGCCCTGGTGGGCCTGGCTGTAATCAGCCTGCGCCGCAAGATGCCGGGCCAGGCCCGCCCCTACCTTGTAAAAGGGGGGGACGTTATCCCGGTGTCAACAGCCGCGGTCTTTGCTGTCCTGGCAGCAGCCGTACTGGCCGAACTGCGGGTGCTGATGGTTTTGCTTACAGCCTTTCTGGCCTGCCTGGTTTATGTGAACACTGCCGTGCCATATTTGAAAAAGAAGTATGACGCCCGCAAACCTGCGGCAAGACGCCGCCCGCCGCGGGTGACGGAAGAAGCCGGGAGGAAGTAGCGGCGATGTCAATGGTAATATAATCCAGGGCAACGAAGGGAACTTTTTGAAGCTTTTGGGAGTCTAACCACATGGGTGTTGAAGTTACAAAATGTTTCAAACTTCAACACCCATGTGGTTCTTTTTGATTTAAGCTGTAATTAAACAGCCTGGGGCGTGGGGTGGGTTATAATGCGTTTTAGATACCGGTTTTCTTTTGGCTTCGTTGTTTTATTGGGCCTAATGCTGTTTTTCGGCGTCCTGTTGACAAGTCCATACGTCTCTGCCGCTGCCGGAGATACTGCTGTCGTTGCGGTTGACCTTGTCAACATCCGCAGCGGTCCGGGAACGGGTTACCAGGTGGCGGCGCAGGCTGCCCTGGGTGACCGCCTGACGGTCCTGAACAAATCCGGTGACTGGTACAGCGTCAAGCTGAATTCCGGCTTAACCGGCTGGGTGGCAGGCTGGCTGGTCGCCATAGAAACGGCCGGCCCGGATGTTAGCCCACCAGTTAACCAGCCGGCTTCTTCCGGCTCCGGCGGGTCCCGGTACGGCGGGGAAATTGCCGTGGTTACCGGCAGCGTGGTCAATGTCCGCAGCGGCCCGGGAACCGGGTATGATGTGTTTTCACAGGTAGGGTTGAACGAACGTCTGCCGGTGCTGGACAAGTCCGGTGACTGGTATAAGGTAAAGTTAAGCGGCGGTGCGGAGGGCTGGGTGGCAGGCTGGCTGGTCGCCATAGAAACGGCCGGCCCGGATGTTAGCCCGCCAGTTAACCAGCCGGTTTCTTCCGGCTCCGGCGGGTCCCGGTCCGGCGGGGAGATCGCCGTGGTTACCGGCAGCGTGGTCAATGTCCGCGGCGGGCCGGGAACCGGGTATGATGTGTTTTCACAGGTAGGGTTGAACGAACGTCTTCCGGTGTTGGACAAGTCCGGTGACTGGTATAAGGTAAAGTTAAGCGGCGGTGCGGAGGGCTGGGTGGCAGGCTGGCTGGTAAATGTCCTGCAGCCTGCTCCGGCTGCGCAGAACCCGGATAATGGCGTGCCGGAGGGAAGCAGAGGGAGTGCGGACAGGCCGGCCGGCGAGGCGCTTTCCTTAAAGATAAGCCAGTCCGGCGGCAAAACAAACGCAACTGTTGAAGCCAGCGCGCCTTTTGACTACTCGTCGTTTTTCCTGAACAACCCCGACCGGCTGGTTGTGGACCTGAAGGGGGTCGCGATCGGCAATCTGCCGCAAAGCACCAAAGTCAATTCCGACACTGTACTCAATGTGCGGGCCGGTTATTATCAAAAAGACCCTGACATAACCAGGCTGGTTTTTGAATTGTCCGGCGGGGCTCAGTACGTGGCCTCACTTTCCAGCGATCAGAAAGTGCTGACCGTTCAAACTTACATCCCGGATATCAGCGGGGCTTACCGGGGCAAAGTCATTGCCATCGACCCCGGCCATGGCGGCAGCGACCCCGGCGCTGTGGGATCGGGAGGGACCAAAGAGAAAGAGGTTAATCTTGATATCGCCCGGCGAGTCGCAAAAATATTAGAGGCGCAAGGGGCGAAGGTCGTCCTGACCAGGTCCGGCGACCAGGACATAGACCTTTATCCGCGCACCGACAAAGCAAATAACGCCAAAGCTGACGTTTTTGTCAGCATCCATATGAACGCCAATAATGATAAATCAATAGGGGGCACCACCACGTATATTTACAGCGGCAACGGTGATGCCAAGCAAGCTGCCAGGATTCAGGAAAGCGGCAGGCTGGCGCGCTATGTCCAGGCCGAACTGCTCAAAGCCCTGGGCCTGCGGGATATCGGCGTGAAGGACGCCAACTTCGCGGTGCTGCGCACTTCAAATATGCCGGCAGTCCTGGCGGAAGTAGCGTTCATTTCCAGCGCCGCCGAAGAAAAACTAATGAAGACCGACCAGTTCCGCAACAAGGTGGCGGAAGCGATTGCCAGAGGGATCGGGGCTTACTTCGCCGAGAAAAGGACAGCTTAGCGGCAATAGCAATAAGTCTATGAGTAATATAACCCGGCGGGTCCGGCTTTTATAAAGCGGACCCGGCACGGGTTAATTTTTTTTTTGGATAAAAAAGAGGATCCCTCACCAAGCTAGTGAATAGTAATAGTAATTAGAATACTCAGGAGTCAGGATAAGGGAGCGGTTTATTGTCTTGAATTATTCTGAATTCTGACTGCTGAATTCTGAATAAAGGCGCTATTTTAACTGCGGGAAGGAGGTATGAAGCTTGCCCAAGGCGGGCATTACCACGACAATACCTGTGGAAGTAATATTTGCCGCGGGTTGGACTCCGGTGGACTTGAATAACCTGTTTATAACCGGCGAAGATCCCCGGGCGCTGGTGGAAGAAGCCGAATTGGCCGGCTACCCCCGGAATTTATGCGCCTGGATCAAAGGGATTTACAGCACGGTGTTGAATCACCGGGATATCCAAACGGTCATCGCGGTAACCCAGGGTGATTGCAGCAATACCCACGCCCTTATGGAAACCCTCCAACTGGCCGGGGTGGAGATCGTGCCCTTTGCCTTTCCTTATGGCCGGGACGCAGACTTATTGCGCCTGCAGATTGAAAAGATGATGTCATTCTTCGGGGTATCCTGGAATCAAGTGAATGAGTCCAGGGAGCGCCTGGGCCGGGTGCGGGACAAGGTGCGGGAATTGGACCGGCTGACCTGGCAGGAAAACCTGGCCAGCGGGTGGGAAAACCACCTCTATCAGGTCAGTTGCAGCGATTTTAGCGGAAACCCGGAAAAATTTAGTGCCGAGACAGAGTTATTATTAGAAGAAGCCCGCTCCCGGCCGCCTAGAAAAGGTGAGTTGCGCTTGGGATATATCGGTGTGCCCCCGATCGTGGGCGACTTGTATAACTATCTTGAAGAGCGCGGGGCGCGTGTGGTGTTTAATGAGGTCCAACGGCAGTTCGCCATGCCTTTTGAAACAGGCGGCCTGGTGGAGCAATACCGGCAGTACACTTATCCTTACAGTATCTTTTTTCGTTTAGAGGATATCCGCAGGGAAGCGGACCGGCGCAAACTGGACGGTGTTATCCATTACGCCCAGAGCTTCTGTTTCCGCCAGATCGAAGACCTGATCGTCAGAGAGAAGCTCGACTTGCCGTTGCTGACCCTGGAGGGCGACAAGCCCAACCGCCTGGACGCACGTACCAAGATGCGTCTGGACGCTTTTCTGGATATGTTGAGGTGATCACATGTTTGCCGGGCTGGACTTGGGCAGCCGCAATGTAAAAATTGCGTTAATGGAAAAAGACGGCTCTTTACAGCTTCATGAGCTTGATACGATAAAATTTTACCGGGAATTCGGGAAAAAAGCGGGAGGGCAGCTTACCGTCGACTTTGCCGCCCTCGGCCTTGACGTCGCCGGCGCGGAAATAGCCGCGACGGGGTACGGGCGTCAAACCGTTGACGTCCGGGGCGCGCGGGTGATCCCTGAAGTAAAAGCGCATATGCTGGGCGCCGCGTACCTGACCGGGCTGGCTGATTTTACCCTGCTCGACCTGGGCGGCCAGGACAGCAAGGCAGCTCTGGTGCGCAGAGGCCGGCTCGTGGACTTTCTGACCAATGACAAGTGCGCCGCCAGCACGGGGAGATACCTGGAAAATATGGCGGCGGTATTAAATGTCAGCCTGGAAGAACTCGGCCGCCACTGCGGGGATCCGGTGGAACTGGCCTCCACTTGCGCCATTTTCGGGGAGAGCGAGCTAATCGGCAAGGTCGTAGAGGGTTATTCCATCCCTTCCCTGGCGGCGGGGGTAAATTACAGCATCTTTAAGCGTATTCACCCGATGCTGGCCAAGCTTGCCAGCGGCACTGTCGTGTTTACCGGCGGAGTGGCCCGCAGCCGCGCGCTCGCGGAGATTATCGGGAAGGAGACGGGGGCGGCGGTAGTTGTACCGGAAAAACCGGAATATACCGGCGCTATAGGCTGCTGTGTTTATAGAGGGAATGTTATTGTGTAAAATTGTGGAGGTTTAAAAGATGCGGCTTACTGTCCTTGGCTGCTGGGGGCCTTATCCCAGGGCGGGCGGCGCCTGCTCGGGCTACCTGCTCCGCGGTGGCGGGGTAAATGTGTTGCTCGAAGCGGGCAGCGGCATTTTGAGCAGGTTAATGGGCTATATTGATTTTCGTGATTTGGACGCTGTAATCGTAACACACCTGCACCACGATCATTACCTGGATCTCTTTCCGCTTCGGCACGCGGTGGAAGGAGCCAGGCGCTCGGGTAGCCGCGCCGGGCCGCTGAAATTGTATATCCCGTCACGGCCGGCGGGAGAATTCGGCCTCCTTGACAGCTACCAAAAGGCTTATGAGGTAACAGCCATTGAATCGCTGCCGGCAGACAATATATCCTGTGGTTTTACCGCCCGGAGGTTGGACGTCGGTGGGCTGGCAGTCCGTTTTGCGCCCGCGAGACACTCCCTGCCGGGCTACTCCGTATCAGTTGAGGGATCGGGCAGGCTGGTCTTTTCAGGCGATACCGCCCGGACGGACGAACTTATCTCGCTGGCTGCGGGGGCGGGCTTGTTCTTGTGCGAGGCGAGCGGCCTGGACAGCGACGCGAACTACATGGAGGAGATCCATCTGACCGCCCGTCAGGCCGGGGAAGTGGCCGGGGCAGCCGGCGCAGGGCGGCTGTTGATCACCCATTTTTGGCCGGAATACGACCTTGCCGAGCTTAGCGCCCTGGCCAAGGCGGGGTTCGGCGGGCCGGTATCGGCGGCGCAAGAAGGAGAGACTTACCTGGTGCCTTGAAATAGGCGGCCGGGTCAGTAACACTAACAATAATCGAGAGGGGCAAATATGGAAAGAGTTGGCGGTAGAGAGCCCGGGCAATTAAGGCCGGTGCGGATAACAAAGAACTATAATAAGTATGCTGAGGGATCTGTCCTGATCGAAGTGGGGGATACCAGAGTTATTTGCACGGCGACAGTGGAAGAAAGAGTCCCTCCTTTTTTAAGGGGAGGAGGAAAAGGCTGGGTCACGGCTGAATACAGCATGCTCCCGCGCGCTACCGGTGTAAGGTCCCCCAGAGAGGCGGCCAAGGGTAAAATAGGCGGCAGAACTCATGAGATCCAGCGCCTGATCGGGCGTTCGCTGCGCTCGGTGACCGACCTGGCGGCGCTGGGCGAGCGGACTGTTTATCTGGACTGCGACGTCATCCAGGCGGACGGCGGCACGCGCACGGCTTCAATTACCGGGGCGTTTGTGGCTTTGGTGGAAGCTTTATACAAGTTGAAGGGGCGGGGCTTGCTTAAACGCATACCTTTGACCGACTATATTGCCGCTACCAGTGTCGGGCGGCTGGAGGGCGAAATCCTGCTTGACCTTTGCTACGAAGAAGATTCGGCGGCGGAGGTCGACATGAACATCATTATGACCGGCTCCGGCCGCTTTGTAGAAGTCCAGGGTACCGGGGAGGAAGCTTCCTTTACCAGGCGGGAGATGGACGAAATGATTGATCTGGCGGTGCGGGGAATCAGCCGGCTGGTTTCCTTTCAGAAAGAAGCGCTGGGCGCGGAAGCATGGACCGGGGAGGGTATATGGCCTTGAAACTGGTTTTAGCCACGAATAATAAAGGCAAGGTAAAGGAAATGTCCGGGCTGCTGGCAGCCTTCGGAATCGAGGTGTTGTCACTTAATGAATTCCCGTCTGTCGGAGAAATCGAAGAAGACGGGGACACATTTCTAGAAAACGCTGTTAAAAAAGCCACCGTTACAGCCGGCCTGACCGGCCTGACAGCCCTCGCGGACGACTCCGGGCTGGAGGTCGACTGTCTTGACGGGGCGCCTGGCGTTTTCTCGGCCCGCTTTGCCGGAGAGGGTAAGGACGACCGCGCCAATAACGAGAAGCTGCTGGCGCTTTTGGCGGGGGTGACGCCGGATAAGCGCTCCGCCCGCTTCCAGTGTGTTATCGCCATTGCCGTGCCGGGTGGCCCGGTCTATACCGCGCAGGGCGCCTGCGAGGGCATGGTTGCTCCGGAGCCGCGCGGTGACGGGGGATTTGGCTACGATCCTCTGTTTTACCTGCCGGAATACGGCAAAACCTTTGCTGAGATTGACCTGGCTCTGAAAAACAAGATTAGCCACCGCGGCAAAGCGCTGGCCGGAGCCCTGGACATCTTATCCAAGTTGAGCAAAGAGGAAAGCGGGGGGATGACAACTGTTGCGTGCCGCGATTTTTAGTGACAGCCACGGCCTGCTCGAATTCGCCCTTGACGCGCTTAAAAAAATTGGGCAGGTCGACCTTATTTTACACGCCGGCGATCATTACCGTGACGGCCTGAAATTGGCCGCCGAAACCGGCTTGCCGGTAAAGGCGGTGGTGGGGAACTGCGACTACCGCGGCGGGGGGCCGGTCATGGAAGTGGTTGAACTGTCCGGCCGGCGCGTCCTGCTTACCCACGGCCACCTGCACGGGGTAAATTTATCGCACAAGAAGCTGTTTGAAGCAACCGGGGAAAATGCGGTTGAGGCGGTGGTTTTCGGCCACACCCACGTTGCTGTTTCCGTGAACGAAGGGGGTATACTTCTCTTTAACCCCGGCAGCATTACCAGGCCGTTGGATTATGGCTCTCCGAGCTACGGTATCCTGGAAATTGGCGAAAAGGGCATTGTGCCCCGTATTTGCCGGATTTGAGCGCGCTGAGTTTCACAGTTATATGTTAAAAATAAAATAGCTTTGACTGCGGGCGGTTTTTTAGTTATAATATTAATTGTCCTTGAAAAAAGACATATTACTTCCATGCGGGTGTAGCTCAATGGTAGAGCATCGGCCTTCCAAGCCGAGCACGTGGGTTCGATTCCCATCACCCGCTCCATTTTATTTGATTGCCAACCCCATTTTCTCTTTTGACTTTACAAGCGAAACGATGATATCATTTACCGGTGTATTTACACCATGTTTTTTCCCCATTTCCACAACGGCGCCGTTTAACGCGTCTATTTCCGTCCTCCTGCCTCTCTGGATGTCCTGGAGCATCGACGGGTGATGTGAGGCGGTGGCTGGTATTAATTTTTCATAGAAATCCTTGATATAAGCCTCGGGATCGGGCCACAGGGTCTCCTGCCCTATCTTATCCAGCAGAGCGAAAATTTCCCGGATAACGCTTTCCATTAACATCCTTGAGTGCTCCACTTCCGCCAGCTTCCCATAATTCACCTCAAGGATAGCCCCCATGGAATTCAAAGCTGAATTGTACATTATTTTACCCCATATATACTTCATTACCTTTTTTGAAAACCTGGTAGGGATCCCCGCTTCCCTAAAGACACTTGCTAGCTTCTCCATCTTGTAGCGGGCAATTAGGTTTTTCGGGGATCCTAAAATAACGTCGTCGGCAATGACCGTTACTTTCGACGCTCCGGGTCCGGTTGTTTCCGCGCCGAAGATTACCCGCCCGAGGATCAATTGATTCTCATTGATATGCTTGGCTGCCGCTTCAAAATTGCCGTAGCCGTTTTGAGCAAGGACGACATATGTGTCAGGTGACAGGACCCTGGCTATTTCCGCGGCTGCCTTCTCCGTGTCGTATGATTTAACAGTAACTATAACAAGGTCGGGATTAGAGCCGTTGATTTTATCCACCCCGGTTACTGTTTCATCCAACATGGCGTGATGTTCGCCCCAGATTCCAGTAACCCGCGCGCCTTTCTCCATGACTGCTTCTTGGACAGGCTTTCTCGAAAGGCCGGTTACCCTGTGCCCTTTTTCCTTTAAGAGACATGCGTAGACAGTGCCAAGGGCGCCGAGTCCAAAGATTAATATATTCATCTTCGCTCTCCTTAATTATTAATACTTATCTTTCCTTTATGAATAATAATACTCCTTCATTTGACAAAATTAAAGAGTTGACTAAATTTCATGATTTCATAAAGGTGAATACGGGAAAATGTAGAATATATAAAAAGCGGTAATATATGGCTAAGATGCGCATAATAGTTTCTAACAGGGGTATAATTGCTTGAGACGGGAACTGTCCGGGATATTTTAATTTTATGGGAGTTTGGCTGATCCATGAGTATTAACAATGATTTTAGTTATTTAAGTAATAATAATTATGGTGGCCGCGTTGGCCGAAGGATGAGAAGAAATAAAAACAATATAGTTAAAGGTCAATATTTTTTAATTTATTTTCTTACATTATGCTTATTGGTATCATTATTATTCAATATTAAGGGATTTAAAAAAAGCATTAATATATCTGATCGAATTCAAGATCAAGAAAGCACAGAATTATCCGCGTTTTCTATGGAAGAGGCAAGCAATTCCTCTAAATCAGGTGTTTTCTCCGGTACTAATGAGGAATTGCAACAATTAATAGCATCAGATGATATATCTTGGTGTTTTCTTGATTTGAAGACCGGTGAAAAAGTAGGTAATAATATTGATAAAGAAATGCAAATTGCTTCTCTTAGTAAGTTATCGGTATTATATGTGGTGATGTCTCAAATAAAAGAAGACAAAATGGATTGGGAAGATGAAATTGTTTTTAAGTCTGAAGATTATACAACTGGTTCCGGCATTTTACAGGAAACTATTGAAGAAGGAGATTCTTATTCCATACGTGAATTGTGCAGGCTGCTATTAGAAAAAAGTGACAACATATCTTATAGAATGTTAATGCGTACAATAGGTCAAGATGTTGTTAAAGAAAAATTAAATGCTGAAGGAATGTCGATTAGATTTGACGATGGAAATTATATGAGCGCCAGTTCGGTGGCGCTTCTATTGAAAAAAATTTGGGAATTGGTAATATCGGGAAAGAATAATTTTGCCGAGGTGCTGGGATGGATGGCTAGTTCATCTTATAGGAATGGAATTCCGGCTGCCTTGTCGAGTGGCTGTCTGGCGGCGAATAAGGAAGGAAATATCAGTGGCTCCGTACTTGCCGACAGTGCTATCATCTTAGCTCCATGTCCTTATATATTGGTGATAATAACCAATGGAATTGACGACGATGAAGGATACGGAATAATTCATTCAATCACTGAGACATTTAATAATAAGGATTTGAGCTTTTCCAAGTCTTTAGACTTGTAATTTATCTTAAGATACATGGATTACGGACCCGTGTTATCGGAAAACCTGCGTAATCTTTTAACAGTATAATTATAGAGATTTCAAGTGAATTATCCATAATCGAATTGATATACTAAATAACGGCGTCCAATTTATCCCTATTTATGGTACTATAGCCTGATGATATTGGGTACGACCCTTTTCCGAAAATGCCCTCTTTCAAGAAAACAGCAGAACCATATAGTCCTGCTGTTTTCTTACGGTTATAATAAGGTTTTCCCCGGCTGGCCTAGTCGTTTGCTAAAGTCTTCCCGGCGCTAAGTGAATTTGTATAATCAACAGTTTCACCCACAGCGGAGAGAATAGCGCTATTTACAGCCGTGATTGAGTCTGTCCCGGCAATGTCGTTGTTGCCGTCCAGATCAACTGTCACCGTCTTGTTACCGTTGCTCCAAGCCATGGTAACTGTTGTGCCCATTGTCTTGGTCCCTATGGTTATACGTGTCTTCTCGCCGTTGACATCATAAGTCGTTGTGTCCATAGGCTCAGAGAAGGTTATGGCGACCGTGGCGTTTGCCGCCACTTGCGAAGCGGCTACGATTGTAAGTTCATTGCCGGCGTCAGCATCGGTATTAGACAGGTCAACCAGGTTATCTTCATCGGCGACCGGCTGGGACATTGTTACCACATTTAGTGCCGCCGTGGCGTTCAGGTTGTCCAGCGTTGTGCTGCCGGTGCCTATTGCAGTGGCGATGTTAGCTGCCGTGGCGTTAGCGCTGGCGCCGATTTCCACAACTTTCACCGTGTTTGTGCCAATATTGCCCACCAGTGGCGAGCCGTTGGCCAGGAAGTAGTAGGACGCCTCGCAAGTTGTGATTATATCGCCTTCAGTTCTATCACTAATTACGACTGCGTTTGCTAAAACACCTGCACCCGCGCCAAATGTCGCTGCTACGTTAGTGGGGTCAGATATATTTTTTCTGTACATTTCCAGGGCAGCTGCGTTGGCTCTTGCCCAGTATGTTGCGCTGAATGTTGCATTATTGTTAAGGGCGGTGGCGGCTTTGGTTGCCACATTATCAGTAGTGTCACCGTTTATTACTGCGACGTTAACGGCGTTAGCGTCAAGTGTTATTGTGATATTGCCATCGGATGTTGCTCCATTTGTGAATGTTATTGAACCAGTCTCAGTAGTGGATGGGTCAACAGCATTGCCGGCATCAACAGTAACAGTACCTTGCGCGACAGTTCCCGCCGTGTATACGGAAGACATTAACACAGGCGTTGCTCCGTCAGTGGCCGCAACTGCCGCGCCTTCCGCCGCGAACAGGTTGCCGTTGATGTCTGCCAGGGTTGCCGCAGTGATTTGCAGCTTCAACAGGTTGTCGGTGTCAACAGTAGTTTCAGTAAATTTGAAGAGCAGTGTCGTGTCGTCTGTAGTGTCTGTATACGACTCTGTTAAAATACCGTTAGTGGCTGTGGTTATTACGAACCCCACGCTGGTGATCGTCGACGCGTCCATGGCTTCCGTGAAGGTTACCAAGACCCCGTCAAGTTTGCCGTCCCTGGTCGCGCTGTCCTGTGTGACTCTTGAGACTACTCTTGGTACGGCATTATCGCTTATTAGAGTGCTGGCTACGGTTACGTCTGCCAGATTATTCTGGATCGTGTCGCTGTTGTAGACAACATCACCTGAGCTGTCGGCGGCGTACGTTACTTCCGTCAGCTTGCCGGTGTTATAGCCGGAACTGGTAACGGAGATTGTCAGTGTGTTGTTACTAGGTGTAATTGTTCCCAGGGTGAGTGAAGCGCCGTTGGCGTCTTTGATGGTCCAGTTGTTTGTACCGGTGCTTGTGTTTTTAACGTACTCGCTGAGAGTAATAATAATTTGGTCGAGCATACCGTCCCCGCTGTTGTCGTATGACGCGACTCCAGTAATTTCAAGGGGATTTATCACATCTGCAACCAGGCCGGACACTGCTCCGGTAACGGCAGCCTGCCCGGCGGCGTCTTTATACCAGCCGGCGGCCGCGTCCAGTGTGACTGTACTGTCACCGGCGCCCGCTCCGTTTTTCAGATTCGGGATGGCTGTGCTCAAGTTGGTCTTGCCGGTTGAATTCAGGCTGATTGTAGCGGTAGTGCCGCCTGAGTTGACCGCAATCCCACCGGTATTAATGTCGTTGTCCTGGAATGTGTATGACGCGCTTGTTCCTGATAGGCTGCCGTTTGAATCAGTTAAGGTCAACTTTTTGATGTCGATGGCGCCTCCCTGGGTGTTCAGGTTGGTCCCGGTTAGCTCCATGCTCCAGTCCGCTCCGTACCTGTAGACTGTGGCGCCTGTTATTGTCATTCCGACCGGCAGCGCGTTTGTCACAGTGACTGGCTTGCCGTATATGTCCGCGTCGGTCGAGGCGACGCTGCCTTCTTTAAGCCACCCTTGCCGCGCGTTGAGCATAACGCCAGGACCAAGTACGCCCTGCAGGTCGTTGGTGTTCGGACCAAGTACAATGGTGATTTGAGAAGCTGAATTGATCGTCGCAGTAGTGCCCGCGCTGGTTAATGCGATCGGAGTGCCGTTCCACACGTCGCTGTCCACAATCTCGATCTTGGTAACGTCAACAGCGTTGCCTTCGGTAAACAATGTGCCGGTCAAGACCAGATTCCCGTCGACATTTAATGTGGCGCTTTCGATAGTCATGCCGGTGGGGCCGCTGGCGGCTGTGGTGACGTTGTTGGTGACGCTCATGTTAGTCAGGTCGTTCAGGCTGTTGCCGGCCAGGTCTTTGACATTGTAGCTGCCCAGCACCTTAGAGTAACTTATTTTAACAATTTCCGAAGCGGTTACCGGCTGGAGCGGCGACAGGGTGAGCACGACCACTTTGCTGTTGGTGGCGTCAATGGTAGCGCCCATGATCCGTGTGGACGAGCCGTTCACTGAAAAACCGGCTTTTTTATCGCTGCCTGTCAGGGCTATGGACTCATTAAAGGTCAGAGAAATAGTATTGCCGTCCGTGCTGGTAGCTCCACTGACAAAGTAGGGCGCCTGCTGGTCGGGCGTGGCGTTTACCACGGTCTGGGTTACGGGTTTGGCGGCAAAGTCGTCCCCGGCCAGGTTGCGCACAATGGTGCCGTTATAGGTTAATGTTATAGTTGAGCCGTTGCTGATCGCCCTGTCCAGGGTGAGCGTCAATACCTTGTCGTTGCCCGACTTGATGGCTATTCCGGTTACGGTGCTGGCTGGGCCGCCGGTTATTGCTAAAGAGAAATTGTTGGCGCCGGTGGCCGAAGTAAGTCCGGTTGAAAATTTAATGGACTGGTTGAACAGCACTTCAATGGTCGAGCCGTCGGTGCTTGTGCTGGCGCTGGATACAGCCAACGTTTGTAGAATGGTAAGGGACTCTTGCAGTATTATGTCCTCCGTACCCGTGATCACCCGCACGTTATGTTTACCCGCCTGCACGTTGTCAGGCACGGTTACGACCAGGTTCGTGGCGCCGGATGAACTCTTAATGGGGACGGGCTGGCTGCCCACGTACACCAGTGAATTAGTTGTTGAAAAATGAGTACCGGTCCCGGAAATGGTCAGATCGAAAGACGTACCCTGCGTCTTGACCGAAGGGCTGACTGAGGTAATTAGGGTATTGGTTACAGTCACCGTCATGCTGGCTACGTATGTGCCGTAGCGGGCCGTGATCACGGCTGTGCCTGGGGCAATTCCCTGCACGCTGCCTGATCCGTTCACAGTCGCCACACTGTTGTTGGAAGAAAGCCAGGTAAGGCCGGACGTGGGCACTTCCCAAGCCGCCGACTCGCTTGTAGAACGTTTGACCTTGGCCACAACAGTGAACTGGTTCAGCACCGGAATTGTTTTGTAGTTGGTGAGGACATTGTCAACAAAAATACTCATCTGCTGGACCGGGTTGGATACATGGACCACCGCGGTGACGTCGCTCGCGCCGGTGTGCGCTATCGTTATTACTGCGCTTCCTTCAGCCACCGGGGTGATTGTCCCGCCGGTGACTGTGGCAACTTCCGGTGTGCCGGAAGTGAATGTGCACTCCGAGGTTACGTCCGCCGTTGTATTGTCGGAATAAGTAGCCGTCACCTTCAGCTTTTTGGTATTGCCCACCTCTAAATCAATTAGACTCTCACTTACTGCGATTGACTGAATGGCGGGAGTTACCTTTACGTTGACAGTGAAGCTCTTGCCCTGCGTTGTGCCGGTAATGGTTGCCTTGCCGCTGCCTACGGCGTTAATATACTTGCCGTAGCCGATCTGGATCACATTCGCTACTTTGTTGTTGGAAGTCTTCCAGGTGACCTTGCTGGTTACGTCCTCCTGGCTGTTGTCGTTATAAATAGCTGCTACGGAGATCTGCTGCTTGCTCATGACCGGGTCGTCTTTAATCAAAAGGAGCGGGTTGGCGGATGTTGTGGTGACGCTCGGGCTGAGAGTGTTGATCGTCCGGTCAACCGCAACAATCACCTGGGCGGTATAGCTGCCGTAAGTAGCGGTAATTACCGCTGTACCGGCGCTGTCCGCCGTTATCTTGCCGTTCACAACAGATGCCACTGAATCGTTTGAACTGGTCCATTCGGCAATGTCGGTCACGTCAAGTGTTCCCTTGCTGTGTTGCAGCTTGGCCTTGACGTTCTTTACCTGCCCCGAAGTAAGTTCGGGAAGAGTTTCCGGGGAAAGCGAAATCCCGATGGCATTTGCTACTACATTGACAGTGACGGTGATTTTTTTTCCGGCATAGGTGATAGTCAGGGTGGTTTTCCCGGAAACAAGGCCGGTCAGGCCGCCGTTGTCATAGGCGGCAATACTTTTATTAGCGACCTTAAAATCTGCCGCTTCGGTTACGTCTTCTTCCGTGTTGTCGGAGAAGACGGCCGTCACCGGAAAGTCGATGCGCTGCCCGGCTGTGAGGACCACTTTGGTTGAATCCACGGCAAGACTTTTTATGGTCGGTACTACGGTAACATCTACAATGGCCTGGGAGCCGAACCGCCCGTCCTCATAGGGGTCAAACTTGCCCGTTATAGTGGCGGTGCCTGATGAGACAGCTGTAATCTTGCCACTGGTGCTGTCCACCTTGGCGATGTCGTCGTCTGTGCTCTCCCACTCGCACATCTTGGTGACGTCCATTTTATCGTTATTGCCTGTGCCGTAAATCGCATATACTTTAGGGGTCTTTGTACTGCCTTTAGTCAGCACGAGGTTGGTGGTGTCGATTGCCAGGCTTTCGATGGCAGGCTTTACGGTGACTGTAATTTTAACTTTTTTGCTTTCATAAGTCGCAGTTACGCTGGCCTTGCCTGCGCCGGAAGCGTCGATCTGTCCTTCGGCGGCGGTGACTGATGCTTCGTCGGAAGAGATCCATTCACAATCCTGGGTAACTGTCTCCTCGGAGCCATCGTCCAGTTTGGCTGTAATATCGACAGTAGTTGACTGGCCAACGAACATAGTCAACGTTTTAGTAGACGCCGTCAAACTCTTGACAGCCGCCTCGGCGCTGCCGGCCTGCCAGGCTAGAATGACACAAAAAGCAGCCAGCAGGGGAAAAATAATGTTTTTTACTTTGCGCGGTAGAATTTTGCTAATAATTTTGAAGCTCCTCCTTTCCCCGGGAAAGCCGGGTGTAAAGTTTGACCAAGTATGGTAAAGGTAAAAAAAAAATAAGAATTATTCACCTCCTGTTATGGATACAAAAAATCTTCGCTTACTTAATTTATCGTCATTGACTGCAAATTACTAAACGAGGTAGAAGGCAATAATTAAAGCCAAAATATTACAATGGTAGTGGGCCCAAGTATTATACTAATAATCTCTTTTACAATAATAGCACAATAAAACCAGTTTTGGTATAATTAGAATATATAATACCCTGATATTAGAAAAGACCTTGCAATTTTGTATGAGTAGGTATATAATTACACTACTCGCCTCATCAGGAGGCAATTTATAGGAGGTAAGTTTAAAGAATGACTGGTAAGGTAAAATGGTTTAATGCGGACAAAGGATTTGGGTTTATTGAAACTGAAGAAGGTAATGATATTTTTGTTCATTTTTCCTCAATTCAATCTGAAGGTTTCAAAACCCTGGACGAAGGCCAGAACGTGGAATTCGATGTCGTACAGGGCAATCGAGGCCCTCAGGCCGCTAATGTAGTTAAATTATAAGGTAAAAGAAAAATCTTTTATATATAATTTAAACTCTTGCTAACAAAGCAGGGGCAACTTAAACTGCCCCTGCTTTGTCGTACCCGAAAACATGCAGCCATGACAAGGCGGGGATAATTTTACGCTCACATATTTGGCCCGTGCTCAGAATCTGGTATAATACGGGTAGCGGTAAAAGACGGAAGGGGTGACGCTTTGGCGGCGCCGGAGGACGACCTGGAATGTTGGATGATGTATCTCTACAACCTGGAAGGTGAAGAAAGTTTCCTCTTTAATTTGGTAAAAGCGAGAAGATAGTATAATTCCTATAGCTTATAGCTATGGAAAGGCATATAAATCAAGTATTACCCTATTGCTAAAATCTCATGGTATATTTTTGCCATTATATAATGAAAGGTGAAAGCTATCATGAAAACAGCAATAATCGGTTACCCGAGAATAGGAACTTTACGGGAATTAAAATTTGCCACGGAGAGGTATTTTGACGGTGTTTTATCAAAAGCGGAGCTTCAAGACATCGCTGCTCTTCTCCGGAAAACACACTGGCAAACTCAAATTGAAAATGACATTGATTTTATACCATCCAATGATTTTTCTTTTTATGACAATATGCTGGATACCGCGGTTTTGATTAACGTTGTTCCCAAACGCTACCGTGATTTACGGCTTGATTATCTTGCGGAGTATTTTGCAATGGCGAGAGGTTATCAAGGCGTAAACGGTGATGTAAAGGCCTTGGCAATGAAAAAATGGTTCAATACCAATTACCATTATATCGTGCCGGAGATTGAGGACGATACAGAAATTTCTCTGGTTGGAACCAAGCCGTTTGATGAATTCTCAGAAGCTAAGGACCTGGGAATTGTAACCAAACCCGTTGTCACCGGAGCGTTTACCTTTTTAAAGCTCGCGAAATTTACAGGCAATAAAACGCCGGATGACTTCATCATAAATATTATCACGTCATATTCGGAGATCCTTAAAAAATTTAAAGATTTAGGCGCGGAATGGATACAGTTTGACGAGCCTGCGCTGGTTATGGATTTAACCGCGGATGACATTGTTCTTTTAAATAAAATCTACAGTGAAATTCTTTCAGCCAAAGGCAGCGCCAAGGTGCTTTTACAAACCTATTTTGGAGATATACGCGACTGCTACCAGGATGTCATCTCACTGCCTTTTGATGGTATAGGGCTCGATTTTATCGAGGGTAAAAAAACGCTGGAACTGGTAAAACAATTCGGTTTCCCCGCGGATAAAACCCTTTTTGCCGGTGTTGTCAATGGTAAAAACATCTGGCGAAATAACTATAGCCGGACTTTGCGTATCCTTGATGAATTGAGAAAAACAGGCGGCGATATTGTTTTGAATACCTCCTGTTCGCTGCTGCTGGTTCCGTATACTTTAAAAAATGAAAGTTCCCTGTCTGAAGAGTATAAAAAGCATTTTTCCTTTGCGGATGAGAAGCTGACGGAGCTGGCCGACCTGAAGAAAATTACCGCAAGCAATACCCCGGCTGAGATTCCTGAATATATTGAAAACATCAGGCTTTTCAAAGCAAGCAGGTTTTGCCCGGACGCCTCTGTTCAGGCTGCGGTTTCCTCACTTTCGCCGGAGGGTTTCATCAGACATCCTGCGTTTTATGAGCGCGAAAAGATACAGAAGGCGGTATTTAATCTGCCCTTGCTGCCAACCACAACCATCGGTTCATTCCCGCAGACGGCGGAGGTCAAAGCAAACCGATCCAATTTCAAAAATGGTAAAATTACATTAAAACAGTACATCGAATTCAATAAAGAGAAAATTGCGGAATGTGTTGCGCTGCAGGAGAAAATCGGACTTGATGTGCTTGTTCACGGCGAATTTGAGCGTAACGATATGGTTGAATATTTCGGCGAATGCCTTGACGGGTTCCTTTTCACAGAAAAAGCCTGGGTGCAGTCTTACGGTACCAGATGCGTTAAACCGCCTGTTATATGGGGAGATATTTCCCGTTCCAAATCAATGACGGTCGATTATATCGTATACGCGCAATCGCTTACCAGGAAATACATGAAAGGGATGCTTACCGGTCCCGTCACGATTTTAAACTGGTCGTTCCCCCGTGAGGATATTACCCTGAAGGAATGCGCCTTTCAGATCGCTCTGGCCATCAGGCAAGAGGTACTTGATCTCGAAGCCAACGGTATAAAAATAATTCAGATTGATGAAGCCGCTCTTCGTGAAAAGCTTCCGTTAAGAAAAAGTGATTGGCACAGCGAATACCTGGACTGGGCGATTCCCGCGTTCAGGCTTGTGCACAGCGGCGTTAAAGCACAGACGCAAATTCATACCCATATGTGCTACAGCGAATTCAGCGATATTATCGGGGATATCGGCGATATGGACGCGGATGTTATCACCTTCGAGGCTTCGCGTTCAGGCCATGCAATTATCAATGTATTGAACCGGCGCGGTTTTAAAACGGCGGTCGGTCCGGGTGTTTATGACGTCCATTCGCCGAGAATTCCCAGTACCGCGGAAATCAAGGCGGCACTTTTAAAGATGCTTGAAAAAACGCCCCGGGAAAAGCTCTGGGTAAATCCCGACTGCGGGCTTAAAACGAGAGGAAACGCGGAAACGGTCCCGAGCCTGGAAAATCTGGTGGATGCCGCCCGGGAAGTCCGAAGGAGTTTGCAGCCATGAAAACATCAGAAATCTTTAAAATCAAAAAAGTACTGTCACTGGAAATTTTTCCTCCCCGGCGAACAGCCTCGATTGATATCATTTACAATACGCTTGATGAGTTGCGAGGGTTAAACCCGGACTTCATCAGCGTAACTTATGGCGCAGGCGGAAGTGAGAATAACACCGCAACCCTGGAAATTGCCTCAGCTATTAAAAACAATTACGGTATTGAGAGTGTTGCACATCTTCCATGCATCAATCTCACGAAAAACGAAGTGCTGAATATTCTTGAAGGCTTAAAGCAAGCGGGCGTCGAGAACATTCTGGCTCTGCGAGGCGATGTGAATCCCGCCTTTGCGCCAAAACAGGATTTTCGGTATGCCGGCGACCTGGTTTCGTTCATCAAGGAAAACGGCGATTTTAATATTATTGGAGCGTGTTATCCGGAGGGGCATAGTGAGTGCCCAAGTCTGGTTGACGATATACGCAATCTTAAAATCAAAGTGGATGCCGGGACAGATCAGCTTATTACCCAGCTGTTTTTTGACAACAGCTACTTTTATTCATTCCTGGAACGAGCCAGCATTGTCGGCATAAACGTGCCGGTTGAAGCGGGAATTATGCCGGTGGTAAACAAAAAACAGATTGAAAGAATGGTGTCGCTGTGCGGCGTAAAGCTTCCGAAGAAGTTTATAACCATGATGGAGAAATATGAAAACAATCCTGTGGCCATGCGTGACGCGGGAATTGCCTATGCCGTTGACCAAATTGTCGATCTTATGGCACAGGGGGTTGATGGAATTCACTTGTATACGATGAACAATGCGTATATTGCACAGAAGATCTACGCGGCAATCAGCACCCTGCTGACGGCATAACGAAAAAGCCTTTTTCTATGCAGCCGGCGGGGGTTATGATACTACAGCATAACCGTATTCAGAAATCAATCGCTTTAACTCGGCAATATAATCCGATGCGATCGCGCTTAGGTGGGCTTTCTCGTTAGCTATCCAACCCACAAGCATTTTTTCTTCCGTCTCCAGCGGCACGGAAATAATGTTGTCGCCGTTTAAATCGCTGTTTAGAACGCCTGTGCAAATGGTATATCCATTCAGCCCGATCAGCAGATTAAAAAGCGTTGCGCGGTCGCTGACGTGAATGGTTTTCTTGTGAGGAGCGGTGCTTAAAATCTCTTCGGCAAAATAGAACGAGTTATATTCGCCTTGTTCAAACGCCAGGAACGGGTAATTATCCAAATCTTCAAGCGTGACGGCTTCTCTATTTGCAAGCGGGTGAACGGAACTGATAAAAACATGTGGATCGGCTTCAAAAAGAGGGGAAAAGATCAAGTGATTTTCCTTTAACAGTTTAGTAAGTACTTTTTTATTAAAGTCACTGAAGTATATAATGCCAATCTCACTGCGAAGATTCTTTACATCCTCAATGATTTCATAGGTCCTTGTTTCGCGAAGCGTAAATTCATACTCATCCACATCCAAGGCCAGGAGGAGATTCACAAAGGCATTGACAGCGAAAGCGTAATGCTGGGTTGAAACGGAGCAAAGCTGTTTTGAGGGCTTTTTGCCCAGATAACGCTGTTCCAGAAGTTCAGTCTGCTCTATAACCTGTCGCGCGTAAGACAGGAATTCAGTACCATCAATGGATAATGATATGCCTTTGGTAGTTCGATAAAATATCTCGATGCCCAGTTCGGCTTCAAGCTCTTTGACAGCATTTGAAAGGCTTGGCTGGGAGATAAAAAGCTGCTTTGCTGCTTCGGTAATGGAACCGCATTCAACTATTTTTATAATATATCTTAATTGTTGAAGTGTCATCGTTCACCTGCTTTCTGTACGTTATTAGGATACATTGTGTCGGACATTAAGGATAACTTATAAATACTATGTCTATATTATTATACCATTATTATACCTGATTCTGCTCCGGCATGGGTTGCTAAAAGCCTGTTTCCTCTCGATTTTAACATAATAAATGGTATGCTATTCAATAACTCCCGTACGACTTTATCCGGCTTCATTTCAAAAAAAAGAGGGTGTGTTTTAAATGGCTGAAACCTTGACCCCGGCTCTGGAGGATTATTTAGAGACTATTCTCCAACTTTGCGAAGATAATGGCACGGCCAAAATCAGTGATATTGCCAAGCGGCTGAAAATTGCCAAACCCAGTGTCACCCAGGCCGTGGCCTCACTGCGCCGTGATGGCTTGGTAAATCAGGCCCCTTATGGACCGATATCCCTTACCACGAAAGGACAATCCCAGGCGCGAGACATTTGGCGTCGTCACCAGATTATAAGCCATTTTCTTCTGGAAATTCTCAAAGTTTCACCTGCGGTGGCGGAAAAAGACGCTTGTATGATAGAGCATGTCATCAGCCCGGAAACAGTTTTTCGTATGGCCGATTGGCTTGGAGATGAACATCCGTCCTCTTTTAGGCCGGTTTTAAGAGATTAAAAAAATTATTGACAATGATTAAAGATATTGCTATCATGAATTTGAGAATCATTATCATAATCCAAGCGTAACTGCCGTATATTTTTTGTCCCATGAGTTAGGCTAACCTAATCCTTGTGCGGGAGGTGAGTTCCATGGAAGCCGTCATTTTGCTGGCAGCAGGTATTTTGGCCCCGGTTATTCTATATTTCAAAGCCAGGCGTCTTGTCGGCATGGTCAAAGGCGATTATGTGAAAAGCTCTTGCGACTGTGGCAACTGCTCCAATTCATGCGCTATCCGAGAGATTCCGAATACATCTGGTGATCCAGTACACAAATAGTCCATGCTTTCCAAAAGAGCGATTTTCAAGGAGGTGAACGGATATGACCCGCACTTTAAAAGATCTGATGCCCGGAGACACCGGGCGTATTAAAGCTGTTACCGGCCACGGTAGCATCCGCCGCCGCATAGTGGAAATGGGCCTGGTGCCGGGGGTGGAAATCATGATGGAGCGTTATGCGCCTTTAGGCGACCCGGTGGAAGTAAAAAGCCAGGGTTTCCATTTATCTTTGCGCAAAGAAGAAGCGGATACAATTGTCCTGGAGTTAATAACTGGAGGCGAATAGAGATGAACCGTAAAAATATTGTAATTGCCCTGGCGGGCAATCCCAACTCGGGAAAGACTACAATATTTAATGCCATAACTGGCGCGCGGCAGCACGTGGGCAATTATCCCGGAGTAACGGTGGAGAGAAAAGAAGGCCGGGTAAAATATAAGGGCCATGATATTACCGTAATCGATCTGCCCGGAACCTATGGCTTGTCAGACTATTCTCCGGATGAGGTTGTGGCGCGCCGGGTCATTATTGAAGAAAAGCCGGATATTCTGGTTAATGTTGTTGACGCTTCGAACTTGGAGCGCAACCTGTATCTGACCATGCAGATAAAGGAACTGGAGGTTCCGGTCATAATGGTTTTGAATATGGCGGATGTAGCCGAAAAGAACAAAGTCAAAATTAATTACGAAATGCTTTCTCAACTACTGGGTCTTCCAGTCATACGAGCCGTAGGCAGCAAAAACGAAGGTATAGATGAAATTTTGGAGGCTGTCATAAATTGTGATTCCGTCCGGTCAAGTATACGAGAACGGCAGGTGCGCTACCGGCCGGAAATTGAAAAAGAAATGAGCCGCTTGGAGGAGCAATTGCAATCTCTCAAGCACCTGGGATTGGAAACTGCGGCTGGGGTGGACGAAGGCGTTTCATTTCTTTCTACGCCGTCCCGGTGGCTGCTAACCGGGCTT
This sequence comes from Pelotomaculum sp. PtaU1.Bin035, assembly GCA_002067965.1. Classification (GTDB taxonomy): domain Bacteria; phylum Bacillota; class Desulfotomaculia; order Desulfotomaculales; family Pelotomaculaceae; genus MVRN01. The sequence continues at coordinate 12,692 of MVRN01000076.1, read as the reverse complement.
TTGGGAAATGATAAGTTAGTAAGTAAGCAAATTGCTGTTTATAAGGAAAGCCAGAGTTTTATGAGTGAAGTTGAGCAAAGCCGCATGCGCCTCAACAACCTTCTGGGCGATGATCCGGAAATGGCTTTGGTAGAAGACCGCTACGCTTTTACCCGCGGTATTTGCCGCGAGGCCTGCCAGAGAAGTACTTTAGACGACAAGCTGACCTTGACAGAAAAAATCGACAATGTCATGTTAAATCGTGTCCTGGGCATTCCCATATTTTTAGGCTTGATGTGGCTGCTTTTTCAGTTAACCTTCACTCTGGGCTCGCCCCCCATGGACTGGATTGACGCCGGAGTATCCACCCTGGGAGACTGGTTAAATGCGAATATGGCTGATGGTATGTTGCGTTCCCTGCTGGTAGACGGCATAGTGGGCGGCGTAGGAGGGATCATCGTCTTTTTGCCCAATATCCTGCTGCTCTTTCTGGGCATCGCCTTTCTGGAAGGAACGGGTTATATGGCCAGGGCCGCTTTTGTCATGGATCAGGTCATGCACAAAGCCGGTTTGCATGGGAAATCCTTTGTTCCCATGCTGATAGGTTTCGGCTGCGGGGTTCCCGCATTAATGGCCAGCCGCACCCTGGAAAACCCTCGTGATCGTCTGGTTACCATGCTGGTTACACCGCTGATGAGCTGCGGGGCCCGGCTGCCGGTTTACAGTATTCTGACCGCCGCTTTTTTCCCGGGTCAAATGGGAGGAAATATTCTTTTTTCCATTTATCTGCTCGGTATTTTCATGGCCATAGTTATGGCCCGGATATTTCGGACCTGGGTGTTGCCTGGTGATACCGAACCTTTTGTCATGGAACTACCTACCTATCAATTGCCCACTATAAGAAACATTCTCATCCACATGTGGGAACGGACATGGCTCTATCTGAAAAAAGCAGGGACCATACTTCTGGCTATATCTATTCTAATGTGGGGCCTTTTTACCTTCCCAACCGCAGACAGCCGGGGAGGGAAATGGGAAAACTCCACTGTGCAGTTGGAAAACAGCTACGCCGGGCAGCTGGGTAGAGCTATAGCGCCGGTTTTTCAGCCCCTGGGCTTTGATTGGAAAACCAGTGTAGCCCTGGTTGCTGGTTTGGGAGCTAAGGAAGTGGTAGTCAGCACCCTTGGTACCCTTTACAGCATAGAAGACGAGGAAGCTCTTGCCGGAGAGGAAGGGGAATCTTTCGGCGGATTCGCTGAAAGAGCCCGGGAACAGTCGGGGTATACTCCGCTGGTAGCCTATGTGCTGATGATATTCACCCTGCTCTACGTTCCCTGCATGGCCTTCATCGCAGTCATGAAGCGGGAGACTAATGGGTGGAAATGGCCTTTGTTTACCATTGCATACACTTTGATTCTGGCCTGGGTGGTTTCGTTTCTGGCCTACAGGGGAGGATTGCTGCTTGGAATTGGGATATAAGCGTCGCAGTTTTTAAATATCGCTTGTAGATTACTGAAATGATACACATGAGGCACAACTCTTAATAAGCCCGGCAAATCTATAAAAATCTGGCGGGAAACCAATCGCGAGGCAGGAAATCCCAGCATCCCGGCGAATATTAAACATATTAAAAGGTGGTAATATAAAGTGTCGGGTCATATACGGAGGACTTGCATTAGTTCTATTTCCAGGGAGGGATTGGTATGCGGGGCATGATTACCCGTCAGCGAATAAGGGAGTTGAAACAAAAGTTAATATCAAGTGAACCGGGTGGGGAAGGCGGGCTTATAGAGGAACTTAGAGGATATTTCAATGTAAAGGAAAGGCTTTTTGAGCTCTCCCCCAATGTAGGCAGTTGTTGCGGCGTTTTCAGCTCTACCGGAGAACTTCTAAGGCAAGTAGAAGTTTTGGAATGGGCCCTGATGGCTTTGGAGCGGGGGGACAGGAAAAATGCAGCAAACAATCTTGAGTGGATTGAGATAAACAGTATACTGCCCGATGATGATGAAGAAGTTAAAAAACTGGAGGCTGAGCTGGGAGAATCTCCTGAGGCTGATGGAGTGGATAGACTCCTTAAATTAGAGCAGCTTCTTTACGAAAAGAACGGCTAGCCATGCGTAATGTGCCGTAATCTATAGACGGTGCCCGTAGGAGTGGATTGACGTTTTGAATAATAAAATTATAAAGGCCCTGGGAATGTGCATATGCTTGCCCGCGGTGATTGTTGTTTTCTTGTTGTCCGGATGTTCTCTTTGGCAGACTGATGAAAATGCTTCAGGCAGGCCCCTGGTAATCAAAGCGGAGGATTTCAGTATTTTTTTGTTCGAGTCTTCGGAAGAGATTTACCGGGCCAACGTTAAAGATCAGACTGTCTGGGCGGGCCTGCGGGAAAAAGCCAACCGGGACGCAGAATATGCCGCTCATTATTCTTGGCTGTATGACACTTACGGCAAATGGGACGACCACCGCCGCGCCCAATTAAAAGAAATCTTTTCTGAATACTACTCTCAGCCCATGTCTGAGCGCCTGGTCCAAAACGGAAAGCAGGAGGCGGGTCTGGATGAGATTATAAAGTTTATCCGGGAGGATCGTTTTTTTAAAAGCCACCGGGATGTGCTGATTGATTTTTATTCATGGTACGGATCTAACTACGCGATGCCCCATTATGAGCAAATCAAGCCCCTGCTGCAGCGAAAGGTTGAAATAGCGGCGGCCATGGTGGATAAGGGGTTTGATATTGTCAGCTTTTTGGAAAAGGAAACAGGTATTCATCTAAAGAAAAAACCGGATTCCCTTGAACTGCTGCTAAATATGCGGATGATCGGTTTCTCGGGCTTTACCCGGAAGAAGGACTCGTTAGCGACTATCCAGTGGAACCGAGGGGCTGAAAAAATTTGGGAGGCCTCTTTCCACGAATTCAGCAAACCCTTTTTTCGGACTTTTACCGGAAGCTGGTCGTTTAAATATCTGGCCGGTAAGCTGAAAAAAGACGAAAAATTGATGGCCAGGTTTAAAGAGGACGTCCCCTATACCTGGGAAGGATGGGTGGAAGAGAACCTTGTTGAGGGCTACGCCAAGTATCTAAATGTTCGCAAAGGGATAACCAGGGACGTTGGGGAAGGAATTTATGTTTTTGACAGGGATTATGCTCAAGCGCTGGTGAGTAGTTTTGACCCACAGAAAACCACATTGGAAGAGTTTACGGTAAATTACCTGAAGAAAACGTATAACATTTAAGTTTTAAGGCGGGTGACGGCTATGGACTTTAACCGGCTTGAATTGCGAAAATTGATTGAATGTGGCCTGAATGAAGATATCGGTCCGGGCGATTTGACCACAAACAGTATAGTACCGTATAATGCCACCGCTTCCGCCTGTATTACCGCTAAGGAAGCCGGAGTGCTGGCAGGGCTGCCGGTGGCGGAGATGGTATTTCAATATCTTGACCCGGCGGTTCAATTCCATGCGCGTGCCAGTGACGGCGAGTTGGTTGAGCGAGGCCGGCTGCTGGCGGAGATACGGGGGAACGCGCGGGCAATCCTGGCCGGTGAGCGGCTGGCCCTGAACTTCCTCCAACGCCTTTCAGGAATTGCCACCCGGACAAGCCAGTTGGTAAACTTGGTGGCCGGTGAAAAATCTCATATTATAGATACTAGAAAAACTACTCCTGGTTTAAGGATACTGGAAAAGTATGCGGTGCGGGTGGGTGGCGGGCATAATCACCGTTTCGGCCTATATGACGCCGTACTGATTAAAGATAATCATATTAAAATGGCCGGGGGGATCGCAAGGGCTGTGGAAGCGGCCAGGCGGGGCAGTCCCCATACCGCAAAAATTGAGGTGGAAGTGGAAAGCCTGGCGGGAGTGCGGGAGGCGCTGGATGCCAAGGCGGATATTATTATGCTGGATAATATGGCTCCGGAAGTGATGAGTGAGGCTGTGGCGCTTGTAGCCGGCCGGGCGCTGACTGAAGCCTCCGGTGGGATAACCGCTGAGAACATCCGGCCGGTCGCGGCGGCGGGTGTCGACCTGATTTCTGTGGGAGAACTGACACATTCGGTTAAATCGCTTGATATTAGCCTGGATTTGGAAGAAATTTGCCGGTGAACCCTTGACATGGTTCATGCGGCCAAGGTCAGGTGGTTATAATAAATATATCAATAGTTAACTTGAGCTGTGATTTGAGTTGACATTATTCCGTAAACAGATAAAATTAATATGAAAGGGTAGATCTTTTTTTGAAAAGCGCCATACTCCGGCTGCTAAAAGACCGCCGGCCTGAATTCGTATCCGGAGAAGATATATGTAAGAGCCTTGATGTCACCCGGACTGCCGTGTGGAAGCATATTCAGTCCTTGCGGGAGGATGGGTACGAAATTGAAGCGCGCACGAACGCCGGTTACTCGCTGGTCAGCGCGCCGGACCGGCTTTTCCCCGGCGAGGTCCTCGACGGGCTTTCCACCAAATTTATCGGCCGGCAGGTTTATTATTACGGTGGCGTTTCTTCCACCAATGACCTGGCTAAAGATTTAGTTCAGAAGGGCGCGGATGATGGTTCAGTAGTGCTTGCCGAGGAGCAGACCGGTGGCCGGGGCCGGCTGGGCCGGGCATGGTTTTCGCCTAGGTACAAGGGTATCTGGTTTTCCCTGATTCTTTACCCCCCTGTCGGCCTTTCCGCGGTGTCTCAGGTGACTATGGTGACAGCGGTGGCCTTGGCCCTGGCGGTTAGGAAAGAGACGGGAATACCCGTGGGTATAAAGTGGCCGAACGACTTGCTGGCGGGCGGCAAAAAACTCTGTGGCATACTCACTGAGCTTGGCGCGGAGATGGATAAAGTAAACTATCTGGTGGTGGGAGCGGGAATTAACGCCAACCAGGAACGGTTGGAATTCCCCCCGGAAATGCGTGAAACCGCAACCTCGCTGAAGGTGGAATTAGGGAGGAGTGTTGCCAGGGCCGGTTTGTTGCAGGTTATGCTTGCGGAATTTGAGCATTGGTACCAGTTTTGGCTGACGCAAGGGTTTACCGCGATCCTATCGAAATGGAAGGAAATATCGGTTTCTCTGGACTGCCCTGTTCACATACATACACTTAATAAGTCATGGGAGGGTTGGGCTGAAGATGTTGACGAAGACGGAGCGCTGATGCTGCGGCTGCCGGACGGCAGGCTCCAGCGGCTGGTTGCGGGGGATGTTTCAATAAGAAGATAAAAAACTGGTTGCTCTTAATGTCAACTACAATATATGTACTGGTTTACAATTCTCTTTTCAACTTATAGTTGGGAGGTATTATCATATCAAAGTTTTCTGCCCGCGATATCACTATGACTGCGGTTTTTGCCGCCCTGGCGGTAGTCGCCGCAGTGTTGGCCCGCTACGCCGGCGCTATTGTGCCTTTTAGTATTGTGCCTTTTAGCCTTTTACCCTTTGTGGTCCTGCTGTCAGGCGGCCTTTTAGGAGCCCGCCGGGGAGCCTTGAGCATCGTAGTGTATATTATGCTGGGTTTGATTGGCGTGCCTGTATTTGCCAGTCCTCCTTTTGGCGGGCCGTCCTATGTGTTGCAGCCGACCTTCGGATTCCTGCCGGGGTTTGCCGGAAGCGCTTACGTTATCGGGATCCTGCTGAAAAACCGGGAGCGGAGCGGGTTTCTCCGCTATTTCCTTTCAATGATTGCTGGCATAGCAGTATATTATATAGTTGGGTTGCCGTATCTTTATGCCATAATGACATTTTACCTGGGTAAAACCGTTTCAGCGGCACAGGTGCTGGCGATTGGTTTCACCCCATTCATCGCGCTTGACCTAGCCAAGGCGGTAGTTGCCGCGATACTGGCAAGAGCGGTTTATCGTAGACTGGAAGCATATGGTATGGGTGGTAACTCTGTATCATAATAATATGCCGCAATTTAACAGTCTTTTTTATTTTTAGAGAGGAGTATTATAAAAAGTGGAGAATTAATTTGCATGAGCTCTTAGAAGGAGTTGGTAGCAGATGCTCCGCTTGGTTAATGTAACGGAAATGATGGTTTTTGAAACCATTGATGATGTTCTGAAAAGCTTTAAAGAAATTTGCAGTTGTGAACGGTGCAAATTGGACATGGCCGCGCTGGCTCTGAACAGGTTGTCCCCTTCTTATGTGGTCACATCGCAGGGTGAGGTCCTGCTCCGGGCGAGTTCGCTGAAGCAGCAGCTGAGGGTGGATCTGCTCCGGGCCGTAACTGAAGCGGTTGGGATTGTGGGCAAAAAACCGCACCATTCAAGAGAGAATGATTAGGCATGTTTGGTAGTATTCCATGCGAGGTTGCGCCGTATCTTTCTATTTGATAAGATTATAGTATGTAATTTAAGAAAGCGGGGACGGCAATGATCCTGGTTTTCGATGTCGGCAACACAAATATCGTATTGGGAGTCTACCGCGGCAGCGAGTTGATAGCAGACTGGCGTATATCCACAAGCCGTGACCGGACAGCGGATGAATACGGAGTCATATTGAAAGAGCTGTTTGACATCTCAAAATTAGAGATGGATTCAATTAAAGCCACAGTTATTTCTACCGTGGTGCCTCCTCTGACATTCGCATTGGAAAGGACTTGCCGGAAGTACTTCAATCTCACCCCTCTGATAGTAGGACCCGGCATCAAAACAGGGCTTCCGGTGAATTACGAGAACCCCAGGGAAGTCGGGGCGGACCGGATTGTCAATGCCGTGGCGGGTATTGAACTGTACGGCTGTCCGCTTGTTATTGTTGACTTTGGAACAGCCACCACCTTTTGCGCGATAAATGCCAGGGGTGAATACCTGGGCGGGGCTATTGCGCCTGGTATTGGCATTTCCACCGAAGCGCTTTTCGCCCGGGCGGCTAAATTGCCAAGGGTTGAACTGGTTAAGCCGCTTTCCGTAATCGGAAAGAACACTGTTACCAGCATGCAGTCGGGAATATTTTACGGGTTTGTCGGACAAGTAGATGGAATTGTAACGCGGATGAAGAAAGAATTGGGTGAGAATACTAAAGTTATAGCCACCGGCGGCCTGGCCAGACTTATCGCTCAAGAAAGTACTGAAATTAACCGTGTTGACCCCTTTTTAACTTTGACTGGCCTGCGGTTGATATACGAGAGGAATCTGCCGAAATGAAGATCGGATCTGTAATACTGGCTAACCCGGTGGTATCAGCTCCCATGGCGGGTGTTACCGACAAGGCCTACCGGGTGATAGCTAAAGAGGCGGGATGCGGCCTGGTCTGCACCGAAATGGTGAGCGACCAGGCCCTTTTATATGGGAACCCCAAGACATGCGGCCTGCTTAATATAACTGGTGAAACCGGTCCGGTGAGTGTGCAAATCTTCGGCTCGGATCCGGATTATATGGCCGGGGCCGCAGAGATCGCGGAAGCGCGCGGCGCTGATATCATTGATATTAATATGGGCTGCCCGACGCCAAAGATCGTGAAAAACGGGGAAGGCTCGGCTCTTATGAAGGACCCCGGGAAAGCCGCTAAAATCGTCAGAGCGGTGGCCGGGCGGGTGAAGACGCCGGTATCGGTAAAGATGCGCAAGGGCTGGGACGAAAATTCGGTAAACGCCGTGGATTTGGCGAAGTTGGCAGTCGATGCCGGAGCCGTGGCTTTAACCGTGCACGGCCGCACGCGGTCCCAGTTTTTTACCGGGAAAGCTGATTGGGAAATCATCGCGGCGGTGAAAAAAACGGTGGACGTCCCGGTGATCGGCAACGGCGACATCTGGCAGCCCGGTGACGCCCTTCTGATGATGGAGCAAACCGGCTGCGACGGGGTAATGATCGGCCGGGCGGCCCTGGGTAACCCCTGGATGTTTAGCCGGACTATATATTTCTTGAAGACCGGCGGATCTTTGCCTGGCCCCACGCCTGAAGAGCGGGTGAAAACATTGTTGAGACATTTGAGCCTGCTTATTGAATATAAGGGTGAGACGGTGGCAGTGCGGGAGATGCGTAAACACGCTGCTTGGTACACCAAGGGACTGCGGGGCGCGGCCAAGTTGAGGGACAGGATAAATAAAGCCGGAAGTAAAGAGGAGCTGGAAGAAATAATAACCTCAAGTTTGCATATCTGACTTGCGCGGGACAGCAAGCTTTGTTAATATTTGTGTGTACACATATTTGTGCACACACGGCGGTCAGACGCCCATGGAGCTTCGCTTCAATATTCTGAATTACTGGCCACTGGATTCTGAGTACTTTATATTAAAGGGTGTTCATCTTGGAATTAATTCGCCTCGGGGGAAAAATCATCAGTAGACGTAAAATTGACCAGGTTATTAACAATATCCTGAATTTAAGAGCCGGGGGTCTTTCCCAGACCGAAGTGGCTTCACGGCTGGAAGTGGACCGGACATTGGTATGCCGCCTGGAAAATCTAGGTGAAATTAGAAAGGGACGCAGGCTGGCAGTTTTTGGTTTCCCAATACTAAATAAGAAAGAGATTAAAGATGTTTTGGAGCGTGAAGGTGTGGACTTTATTTTCTTGATGTCCGAGGAGGAGCGGTGGGAGTTTGTTAAACAAAAGAGCGGTGTTGATTTGTTAGATTCGCTCATGGATTTAATTGCTATGGCGCATTCATTTGACCAGGTGCTTGTAATCGGTTCAAATCAGCGGATAAAAATCTTTGAGGCGGTATTGGACAAGGAAGTGGTGGGGTTTGAGATTGGCGAGTCGCCTATTCAGGAAGATAAGTACGTTGACCCCGGTAAAATATTGGAATTGGTAAGGGTGATCAGAGAATAGGAGGTGCGGGTTTGCATAGATTTGCCTTTATGCTCCACCCCATGGAGGCCGGGGATGTGGCTAGAAAATTTAAGTTTGCCGGGTTTGTGCCGGACAAGGTGGTTGAACGGGCGTTCGCCTTGCTGCCCTCGATGAAGATATCTGATATCACGGGGATTAGCTCTCCGTACGGAAAGGCGGAGGGGTGGTTCGTAGCCTGTCCACTTACGGCAAGGTTGATAATGAGCCTGCCGCCGGTATATGTTATGAACAAAATAATTCAGGGTGGCCGCGTGGCTGAAAAACTTGGCGCTAAAATACTTGGCCTGGGTGCTTTCACTAAGGTTGTTGGCGATGCCGGTATTACAGTAGCTAAAAATTTAAATATTCCTGTAACCACCGGGAACAGTTACACAGTTGCGACGGCTATTGAGGCGGTCAGGGAGGCCGCCCGGGCGATGGGCCATGACGTGAAAAAAGCGGCGGTTGTGGTCCTTGGCGCCACCGGTTCCATTGGCCGGGTTTGCGCGATGATCCTGGCCAGAGAGGCGCGCGATATGACCTTGGTGGCACGCAACGAGCGTAAGCTGGAAGATCTGGCGGTGAAAATTCTCTATGACACCGGGCTGGCGGTAAAGATTACGTCCGATATAAAAAAAGCGCTCCGCATGGGGGATATAGTAATAACTGTGACCAGCGCTGTAGATACTATTATCGAGCCTGAAGATCTTCGGGCCGGCGCGGTTATTTGTGATGTGTCCAGGCCGCGCGATGTGTCGCAGCGAGTAGCTGAAGCGCGTAATGATGTCCTGGTTATCGAAGGTGGGGTCGTGGAAGTTCCGGGTAATGTTGAATTTAACCTGAATTTTGGTTTTCCACCCAAGACTGCTTATGCCTGCATGGCCGAGACGATAGTGCTGGCGTTGGAGAAGCGGTATGAAAGCTTCACGCTTGGCCGGGAACTGCTCATTGAGAAGGTCGAAGAAATAGCTGCCCTGGCAAAGAAACACGGCTTTAGAGTGGACGGTTTCCGAAGCTTTGGCAGGGCCGTCCCGCCACGGGAAATCGAGATGATTAAGCTTCGCGCCAGGGGTAATGTCACACCTGCGATAGTAAAATAGTTTTATCATCGCTTCTGCGCGGGCTAAGATAGCCTTGACAAAATGGGATCGTCTTTTTATAATGTCACTAAAGTCTTGACCGTAATGAATTAACTCACAACACCATCAAGCACTGCAAATGAATTTTATTTTGCAGTGCTTTAAGTGTAGTTTGGGGTTTTTTCTTTTACCTTGAGCGAATATTAAAAAGCCGGAGACATATATTGTTTGTAAGGTTATTCCAGAGATAAGGAGACTTGTGTTAATGAAAGAAAAAGAAGTAATCCTGACGGTTGGCGGACTCAAGAAACTCGAGGATGAACTTGAAGAGCTTAAATCGGTGCGGCGAAGAGAAGTGGCTGAGCGAATCAGGCAGGCTATTGCATTTGGCGACATCAGTGAGAACTCTGAATATGAAGATGCGAAAAATGAGCAGGCCTTTATTGAAGGCCGCATTTTAACTTTGGAGAAGATGCTGCGCAACGCTAAAATCATAGATGACGAAAATCTTGGCACCGAGGTGGTTTCAATCGGTTCTGTAGTTTTGCTTAAGGACCTGGAATTTGACGATGAGTTTGAGTATACTATAGTAGGTTCTGCCGAGGCCGATCCGGGGGCGAATAAAATTTCCAACGAGTCTCCGGTGGGCAGGGCCATTCTCGGGCAGCCAAAGGGCAGCGTTGTAGAGGTCGCCGTGCCGGCTGGGCAGTTGAAGTACCAAATCATAGATATCCTGAGGTAAAGGGAAGTTTCCGGAGGTAATTATTATGTCTGATCAAAAAAATTATGACTTATCGGGTGTACTGGAGTATTCGCAGGAGCCTGAAGAAGATCTGAATGAATTGATGCTGGTGCGCAGGGAAAAGCTTGCCGAGCTGCGGGAAAAGGGTATTGAGCCTTACGGCGGCCGGTATAAGCGCACACATGCGGCGGGCGATATTTTAGCCAATTTTGAGGATTTGGAAAATAAGCCCGTTATTGTAGCTGGAAGAATGATGTCTAAGCGGGGCATGGGCAAAGCGTCCTTCGCCCATATTCAGGACGGTACCGGTCAAATTCAGATTTACGCGCGATTGAATGATTTGGGGCGGCAAGCATACGAATTATTCGGCAAACTGGATATAGGCGACATAATCGGAGCCGAAGGGAATGTCTTTAGGACCCGCATGGGTGAAATAACAGTATCATTAGTTAGTTTCAAGTTGCTGTCAAAATCACTGCGGCCATTACCCGAAAAGTGGCACGGACTTAAGGACGTGGAGCTTCGTTACCGGCAGCGCTATGTGGATCTTATTGTTAATCCGGAGGTTAAGGGAGTTTTCGAGGCCAGGAGTAAAATAGTCCGGGCTTTTCGCAGTTATCTGGACAGCCGCGGGTTTCTTGAGGTGGAAACCCCGATGATGCATACCATTGCCGGTGGCGCCGCGGCCAGGCCGTTTATTACTCACCATAACACCCTGGATATGGATCTGTTTTTGAGGATCGCTCCCGAGCTTTATTTAAAAAGGCTGATAGTGGGCGGTTTTGAAAAAGTATATGAGATTAACCGCAATTTTCGCAACGAGGGGATTTCCACAAAACATAACCCTGAGTTTACTATGCTGGAGTTATATCAGGCTTACGCCGACTACAACGATATGATGGACCTTACAGAGGAACTGATTTCTTCCGTTTCTCTTGAAGTGCTTGGTACTAAACGGATAATTTACCAGGATACGGAAATAGATCTGTCTCCCAAGTGGACAAGGCTTCCCATGCTTGAGGCGGTCAAGATGTATTCCGGGCTTGATTTCGGCGTGATTAAGACAGCCGAAGAAGCTAAGGACGCAGTAAAACAGGCAAAAATAAACCTTGAGGTCGAACCCTCCGACTCCTGGGGCACTGTCCTGAACAAAGTATTTGAGGAGACAGTAGAACCCAGGTTGATTCAGCCCACCTTTATCATAGACTACCCGGTGGAAATATCACCTTTAGCCAAGCGTAAGACAGAGGATCCTGAGTTAACCTATCGTTTTGAATTATTTATTTACGGGCGTGAGATGGCCAACGCTTTTTCGGAATTAAACGATCCCATCGACCAGAAGGGGCGTTTTATAAAACAAGTTGAGAAGCGAAGCGCTGGTGACGAAGAGGCGCACATGATGGATGAAGATTACATAAATGCCCTGGAGTACGGGATGCCCCCCGCCGGCGGTCTGGGTATCGGTATCGACCGGCTGGTCATGCTGTTGACAAACTCGCCCTCGATCCGTGATGTCATATTATTCCCGTTAATGAGGCCGCGCGATTAAGCGGTTTATCGTAGGATAGTTTATCGCGGGATATTTATCACAAGATATGAAGTTTGGCTCTATATATGCTTGACATGGTATTAACTCTATGATATCATGAGTTCCCGGGATCGCTATTAATAGTAGTGGCCCCGGCGGTTAAAAAAAGTTCTTGACAAGAGATAACGATGGTGTTAAAGTAGCAATTGTGTTTCGGCAAAATCAGCAGTTGACAGACAACCAACCGGTCTTTGAAAACTAAACAGTGGATGGATGGAAATACAGCAGTCAGAAGCCGGTAGGCGGAAAAAGCCAGTAAGGCAACCGGTGACAGGCGGCTGTAGACACATGACTCTCGTCAAAGCGAAAGCGAAAAACGAGCAGTAATTTTAAAGCAAGAAAAGAGCCAAGAAAACAAACCTTTATAAAGATATTTTATGGAGAGTTTGATCCTGGCTCAGGACGAACGCTGGCGGCGTGCCTAACACATGCAAGTCGGACGGAGGTTGCGAGGAAGCTTGCGAATTGCGACCTTAGTGGCGGACGGGTGAGTAACGCGTGGATAACCTGCCTGACAGACCGGGACAACACCGGGAAACTGGTGC
>MVRN01000075.1 GCA_002067965.1 Pelotomaculum sp. PtaU1.Bin035 | reverse complement strand
GTTCTTTTAACAGCCATTAGGGAACCTCCTGGAAATTTATTTGTGTCAAATGTTCCCTAATTCTGTCTATTAGATTATATTTCCTTCTCCTTAAACTACCTAATTTTTGGTTAACCGAACACTAATGCAAAGTTATCGCGGCCGGTTCCTCCCCACCGGAGGCATATCCTATTCTTTTCCCCTCTTTATCATGCAAGTCCCTCATATTGTTACGGACGTTGGGGATAGATGCCAATATTACATATGATATAATTAATTACCAAATAAGGCTGCATTTGTGATATGGCTGTAGGAGGAGTTGTAGTATTCGGTCCAACCGAGACGTTTCCGGCTGGAGTCATGTTCACGGTACCTGTTACGGTTCCTGTTACGGTTCCTGTCACATTTCCTGTCACATTTCCTGTTACGGTTCCGGTCGCTGCTACTGAATTATTCATTAAGGTTACATTGGGAGCGTTGGTGCTGTATATGTTCACGCTTTTAGTACCGTCAGTAGTTTTAGCGATACCAAGACATGTATTTGCCGCCGGCATGGAAACGAGGTTTCCGGCAGTAGTGGTGGCATTGTTCGGAAGGTTTACGTTCACGTTGCAGCTGCCGTTGGTAATGGTGCCGTTGGTAACGGTACCGTTGGTAATGCTGCCGTTGGTGATGCTGCCAGTAATATTACCGCTGCCGGGAGTGCCGACAAATGTAGCCGGATGGATATGCCCCGGCAGATTAGTATTCTGAAGGGTGGTTGATTCAATACCCCCCTTAGCGGCGAAGGTGTAGTACTGCCCGTTAATTCCACCATCATAAGCCAGTTGCCCAAACCCCAGCGGCATGCGCCCGCGCAAATCGGGCAGGGCAAAGGTGGTTGATCCGTTACCGCCGAACCTATTGCCAATTAGGGAGAAAAGCGCCTGATATTGATTAACGTTGAGAACCGTACCGTCGCAAATCATCCAGCCGTCCGGAGCCCAATTCATAGGCCAGGGTAAAATTGTGCCGATAAAAAAATCCATAATTAATTCTCCTTTCTATTATCCAGCATGAAACCCGAAGTTTTAGCCAAGCAAATAATTCACCTATCAGTTGATTAAGATGACAAAACCTATTATGCCCTGCTCACGAAGAATTCAGTTCATCTTGCTTTGAAAGAATCACTTACAGACCCCCCTCCAACTATTTAACGACATTATATTCAATATAATTTATCATCTTAATCGGTAATCCTTATCGTCCCCCGGTATGGTAATTTATCGTATTTATAGTTATATGTTAAAATTTATCACCTCTTTAATTATAAATAACATATAACAAATCACAAGCTAAACAATTCCTCTTATTTCGACAAAATTCGTCATTATTCATAAAAATCTTGTTTGGTTCGGGAGCCTGTTCCCGCACCACCAACTGGGCAAATTTATATGTTTTCTTTAGGGGGTTGTTTTCTGAGCGGGAAATGAGCGCCTATCACTAATAAGTAATGGAGAGTGACGAAGAAAAAAGAGCTTTGACTCGGCTATTTTCCACATAAGTCGAGAAATAAGTGAGGGTTATACAAGACACTAAATAAACTGGGCCACAGGTGAATCGCCAAGCTCAACAGTTTTAAATTCGTTGGAGTTATTAGTAGCCACGACTTTAGAAATCATTAATTTATGATACTGTACTATATAAGTGTCAAGCTGCTGACTAACTTTTAATATTTCTTTATATCCGGCCCCCGAAGCGGCCAAACTGTGCATCTTTGATCTTAGTTGTTCAATCTTATTTAACAGGTCCATTGGTTGCCACTCCAATTATATTAGAATGTTTGTTCGCAAAACACACTACATTATTTTATAAAATATTACTACAATTTGTCAAAATAAATTTGACCAGAAAAAAGAAGGCCTAGTTAAAGATACTAACCCGACCTTCATTTTTCTTTATATATTTCTTAGTTTAAACAGTCTCTTTTGAATATCTTTTTAAAAACGAGCAGATTTTTATAACCAGCCGCACCAGGGGATTTCTCATGCGCTTTTCAAGACTTTTATATCCTTCCCTCGCCACGGCCAGTTCTTGTTGGGCTATAAAATACGCCTTCTGCTGCTCTTCTTCAACCTTTAGCGTTCTTTTCAGGTCGTTACTTAAATCATTTATTTCTTCCAGCAGCCTGCGCTCTTCAAGCGCCGCCGAGACTCTTTCCCTCTCCATCTTTTGTTTTAATTCCACTATTTCCGTCTGTAATTCGGCCACTTTAATAGCGTGCTGTTCTTTTAACTCTAACAGCCTGGCTTTATTATCCCGGTCCTTTTCTTTATATTGCTGCAGTTTGGTAAAAAGCCCCTCCAGGCTGCCTTGATTTTTAGTCAATATACCCTTTAATTTTTTTACATCTTCCTTCGCTTCCCTGGCTCTTGCGACCCAAAGGCGGCACTGATACAAAATACTGTTGGACTTGGATTCCAGTTTCTTGATATGTTCCCTGTATCGCATTATTTCTCGTTTACGCAGAGAGAGCAGCAAGTCTTTTTCGGCCATCTGGGTCAGCATGTAATCATGTTGCCCGGCCATTTCAAGTTTTTCTGCAAGAGCGGCCGCAACTTCTCTCTGACCGGCCATGGCCTCCTGAAGATTTTGCCGGGCTGATTCAAACTTGCTTCTCCAGCGGGACCGCTCACGGTGCCACCTCACCTTTTGCCTATCAATCAAACTTATAAATTTCTTTAATATATCATCATAAATTATTTGAATGGCAGGATTGTAACTCCATACCTCTTCCCCCACCAGTTCAAAATAAGGGAACTTATGCAGCACTGCTTTAATACTATTTATCTCTGTGGATCTCCAGGAGTTAACCACTTCGTGAAGCTGCTGAACCGAAAGACCGCCCGGATGAATTTTCATTGCCTTAATTATCAAATGTTTCAAGGAGTAATGACTAGTCTCAACTTCCCACTCGGTAAGGCCCCAGTACCCGTTATCAAGCTGGATAAGCCTCCCGTCTGAAATTAATAAGACTTCCTCTGACAGGAGTTTTTTCGGCTTCTTCTTTTTGGTATTTCCATTTTTCAGTATATCACGGAGGTTCAGCGGCTGTCCCCGTTTAAGCAGGAGGGAATAAAATTGGTCATTTTCCCGCAATCCTTCTAAATTCAGATGCCATATACCCCTTTCATGATAAAAACACGGGTGTTGGCTAAGACACAAGTTAACCTTTTCTTCTACTTGCGGCAGAGAGTAATCTTTGAGCATCTTCCGATGAACATAAGGTATCAACTCAGCCACCGAGAGCGATTCAAAAAAGAAAAGTGTTTTCTTCAAAACATCAGTCAGAGAATTCAGTCTCCCACCCATCTTGCTAAGTTCACCTTCCTCGCGTTATTAAAAGTGTCTTTAAAATTATTAAATTAATTCACCCTGTCCACCAAAATACCTTTTTTTTCCATGGGTAATACTGTAAAAATATTCCGTCATTTACTAACAATTATTTATAATCATCGACATCGGACATTTTTTTGTGGAAATAATAGTGGAAATAATAAAAGAAGCAGTTTAAATATTAGCAATCACATCAAAGGGGCTGAATACATGACTAAAGCTTTCTCAGAAGCTAAGATACTAAATACTCCTCTAGGCGAGATACGCGTGGAAGGGCCGGTTGAAGCGGCTAATCTTGAAAAAATGTTTCTAAATAAAAAGCTCACCAGCTTCCGCCCGGCAGACAGGCAAAAGGAAGCTTTAATAAAAATATCAAAATTGCCCGAAGGAATGATTTACGCGGCGAGAATCGGGCGGGAGATTATTGGCTACCTGACTTTTCATTATCCGAGCGGGTATAGCAGGTGGAGCAAACATCCGCGGGTATTAGAGCTTGGTGGAATCGAAGTCAGTCCTGACTGGCGCAAAAACGGCATCGGAACAACTCTCCTCAGAAAAGCGTTTACCAATCCGGTTGTCGAGGATTATATTGTTATAGCTATTGAATTTTGCTGGCACTGGGATTTAAAAGGCAGTGGCCTGGGATTAATGGCCTATCGGAGGATGTTGGTGAATTCCTTTAAATCGGTAGGCCTAGAAAATCGAGCTACCGATGACCCGGATATCACAGAAGATCCGGCCAACGTATTGGCGGTTTACTTTGGAAAAAATGTTAGCAAAGACAATATTATGCTTTTTGAAAGCATGCTTTTCAATAATCGCCATACAGTAGAATTTAGATAATTAAGCAGGTATAAAAATGCTGGCTAAGTATCGTAAAGACAAAGCCTGTATCTTCCCGGGGCGGGCCGGCTGATACAGGCTTTCTTTATTACAGACTGTAATTGGGGGCTTCTTTGGTGATCATAACGTCGTGCGGGTGGCTCTCCTTTAGCCCTGCCGCAGTACAGCGCATAAATCTAGTTTTTATTTTTAGTTCGTGGATATTGAAACAGCCGCTGTAACCCATACCGGCTCTCAGACCGCCAACCAATTGGTAAACCGTTTCGGCCAGCGAACCCTTGAAAGGCACCCGGCCTTCCACTCCCTCCGGTACAAGTTTACTTCCGATCTCCTGTGTCTCCTGGAAGTAGCGGTCCTTGCTGCCACTTTTCATAGCAGCCAGAGACCCCATACCACGATACACCTTAAAGCTGCGCCCCTGATAAATCTCAATATCCCCGGGGCTTTCTTCCGTACCCGCCAGCAGACTGCCCAACATCACCACATCAGCGCCGGCAGCTATGGCCTTTGTGATGTCTCCGGAGTATTTAATACCTCCGTCGGCGATAACAGGTACACCATATTTCGCCGCTATCCTGGCACAATCATAGATAGCGGTAATCTGAGGAACCCCTATTCCCGCAACCACCCGGGTAGTACAAATAGAACCCGGCCCCATACCTACTTTAACCGCATCCGCGCCGGCCTCAATCAGGTCTTTAGTCCCGGCGGCAGTAGCGACATTTCCCGCAACAACTGCCACATCAGGGTAATCTTCTTTTATTTTTGCCACCGTATCCAAGACTCCACGTGAATGCCCATGGGCCGAATCTATTACAATTACGTCCACATTGGCTTTAACCAACGCTTCAACCCGCTCGTTTGTATCAAATGATACGCCCACCGCCGCCGCCGCCATCAGCCGCCCTCTCCTGTCCTTGGCTGAATTGGGATACTGGCGGGACTTTTCAATATCCTTAATAGTTATCAAGCCCCGCAGGTTAAAGTCATCATCAACTATAGGCAACTTCTCCACTTTATACCGCTGGAGAATTGCCTTGGCTTGTTCCATAGTAGTTCCAACCGGGGCGGTGATCAGATTGTCCCTGGTCATCACTTCGCCGATCTTTTTTGAGAAATCCCCCTCAAAACGCAGGTCGCGGTTGGTAAGGATTCCAACCAACTTTCCCTCAACAACGATGGGCACGCCGGAAATCCGGTATCTTTCCATTAATTGAAGCGCTTCCCGGACAAGATTGTCAGGTGCGAGGTAAATAGGGTCGGAAATCACACCGTGTTCGGACCGCTTAACCCGGTCAACTTCGAGAGCCTGCCGTTCGACAGACATATTTTTATGGATAACCCCGATACCCCCTTCCCTGGCTATAGCAATTGCCAGGCGGGATTCAGTAACAGTATCCATTCCCGCGCTCATTAGAGGAATATTCAATTTAATAGATTTGGTCAATTTGGTACAAGTATCTACATCCTTAGGCAGAACTTCCGAAGCAGATGGAATAATCATAACGTCGTCGAAAGTCAGGCCTGCCTGTTCAAACTTTTCCGGCCACACAGACTTTCCCTCCCTATGCCGGCAGACCGGCCGCAAGAAAATTTATGTCTGTTTATTATAACATAAAAAACTTGGTTCTATATTGTTAATTATTATGTTTATTGAGTATTGCCAAGCTCTTTAACCAGCTTCCTTATTTCCATTGTTTCCTCACTCAAAAACCTTGACACCCGGTAGACAAATGGCTATCATTAATTATGCGAAAGAAAAGTTAGCTGTCCAATTTTTATAAAGAAGTATTTTGGGCATAATTTATTATGAAATCTCCGAAGTTAGTAAAAATAAGGTATTATTTCTCCCAGTAGCTCAGCTGGATAGAGCAACGGACTTCTAATCCGTAGGTCACAGGTTCGAATCCTGTCTGGGAGGCCAGAAAGTGCAGAAATGGCAAGGGTTCCTAGTTTGGAAGTCCTTGCCATTAGTTTCTAAAAGACTAAATCAGCAACAAAACAGTAACATACATAAATTGTAAGCTATTTATTCGCTAGATATTCCTCCAGGCCTTGAGCAGCTTCCCGCCCCAATTGTGGCATTGATTTATCTCCCTTCAGACTTTTTATATTTTATATCAGACAGTTGCGTTTTTATATCAATTATGATAGAATAATCAGGGAGGGATACACTATGCCAATTAAATCAAATCTTAGTAAAATACTCGGCGAACGTCGGATAAAAATGTCAGAGCTTGCTGAAAACGCTGGTATTGCAAAAAATACCGTTCTTTCTCTTTATCACGAGAAGGCGAAAGGTGTAACTTTTGACGTGTTAGAAAAGATTTGTACCACCCTTGACTGCCAGCCTGGAGATCTGTTTGAATACATACCTGACAAAGAGGAGGCTCCTACCAATGCAGCGCAGGTTTAAAGTTATCCTGGATAGAAATGAAAGCGGCGGGTTTACGGTAACGGTTCCAGCCTTGCCTGGATGTATCACCCAGGGAAAGAATAGGGAAGAAGCTATAGAGCGTGCCCAAGAGGCGATTGAAGGCTTCTTAGAAGCTTTGGAAATTGAAGGGTTACCTATTCCTAAAGGTGATGTAGATATTGAAGAAGTCCAGGTGAGATACGGATCATGACAAGGTTACCTAGAGTTTACGGTAAAGATGTGGTCAACGCTCTTAAACGAGGCGGGTTTAAGTTATCTCACATAAGGGGTAGCCACCATTATTTACGCCACCCTGGGAGCGGTCTTGTCAGTGTGCCAGTTCATGCTGGTGAAATTATTGACAAGAAAACCCTTAAATCTATCCTGGACCAGGCAGGCCTCACTATTGAGGAATTAATTCAATTATTATAATCCCGCTCCACCCGGCTATGCGCCGGGCTTTTATTGGTACCCCCTTTTGCCAACGTATTGATTTGCCCTCCGTTAATACCCCCCCAGGGGGTACCGGCCTGGCCGGCCATGAAGCGGGATACCCGCCCCCAAAAACTAAAAACATCCTCCCAAAACCCGCCAAAATTCATTCATTAGTCCCTGCGCTTTCGCAGTCTAAAAGATATAACCTCCAGAAGGTGGAAATGCCATAGGGAGGTATTTTTTTGTGGTATAAAAATATTAGAAAGGGCGCCCCGTACGTTTTTGAAAAAAATATTAAATAAATATATATCGACAAATTCTCTGAAGGTAAAATTTTACCATTTGTCTAACATAATGAATAGAGATTAAAAATAAATTTGGAGGCGGGAAAATAACATGGCAGAAAAGAACATCAAAATTTTAATAGCGGATGATAATAAGGAATACTGTGAATTGCTAAAAGAATTTTTCAGCCAGCAAGAGGACTTTAAGAGCATCCGAATAGCAAATAACGGCCTGCAAGCTATCGAAATGATCCGTGAAGACAAACCGGATGTTGTAGTGCTGGATATAATTATGCCATATTTGGATGGCATCGGTGTCTTAGAAAATCTAGCTGAATTTGATCACAGGCCGAAAATAATTATGCTCACAGCCTTTGGACAGGAAAGCATCACGCAGCGTGCCGTTCACCTCGGCGCCGATTATTTCATATTGAAGCCGTTCGACTTTAACCTGCTGGTTGACCGTATCCGTCAAATTCCAGGTGAAATTAGCTCAACCCCTTATGTTAATTTACATAGGCATACTTATCCATCCCAGAAACAAAACATTAATGTAGAAGTGACCAATGTTATCCATAATATGGGAGTGCCTTCCCATATCAAAGGATACCAATATCTTAGAGAAGCTATAATAACAATTTATTATGACATTAGCTTACTTGGAGCTATAACAAAAGAACTTTATCCAATGATTGCGGCGAAGTTTAATACAACCCCCTCAAGGGTTGAACGTGCAATTAGGCACGCAATTCAATTGGCATGTGACAGGGGTAATGTCGATATGATTTATAATTATTTTGGACACACAATAAACTCGGATCGCGGGAAACCGACAAATAGTGAATTTATTTCCTCAATTGCAGATAAGCTCAGATTGGAATCAAAAGTGAGCTAGCAAAAATGCTCCCTTCCCCGGGAGCATTTTCTATACTGCCCCGGACAAAGAAAGTGCTGTTACCCGGAAAGGGTATCCAGTTTCAAACGGACGCACTGTTCAATCTCGCCGGAATAACTGTTCAGTTTTATCCGGTATATTCAAAAAGTCACACTTGCTGGGAGGAAATAGTCAAAATATGTCGTAATTGTTATCTATAACAAGAGTGATATAAAAATTAACAATACAATATAACAGAATATTAAGGAAAATTTAGTGGCGTTTGTTAAAGAACTAACTTCTTAGTTAGAAGTTAGTTTGTCAAACAGACTGGAGGAAAACCGTTGGAAGTTGCTCACATTCATGACTTTACACGAATAATCTGCAAAAGCAGCCGCGGGATTATCTACATCGCAGCACTCATTTGGATAATCCGGTATATTTGTCTCCACAGGACCAAAATAAAAAAGGCCGTTTGGGTGTCTTTCGCCGGTATACCTATGATTTTACTTGGTATGTTTCTCGACCTGTGGGGTGAGCTCCACCCGATGCCTCACCTAATTAAAGAAATAGTTGGTGAAATTATCCTGACAGACATCGGCATTGCTCTTATACTGGGGTCGCTTATACAATTGATTGAAGAAATAAGTCAGACCTCCCGGAAACACCAGCGGGATGCCGAAACCGACCCACTTACCGGAATGTTCAACCGGCGGGTATTCTTTGCTGAAGCTGAGCGTGTTCTGAACAAGGCCCGCGTTGGTAAATGTAAACCGGCATTGGCTATTGTAGATGTTGATAATATGAAGGATATAAACGACACAAGCGGACATCAGCTTGGGGACGCAGCTCTTAAACTGGTGGCGCAAGCAATTAGAAAAAGCATACGTGAATGCGATGTAGCTGTCCGGTATGGAGGTGACGAATTTGTTATTTTATTCCCAGAAAAAGGACCATATATTGATACAATACAGGCGCGGCTACAAAAAAATCTTGAAACTAGTCTAATAGAAACATGGGATGCTCCCCTAACAATTTCAGTTGGGCTGGCCGATTTCCCAGCGGACGGAAAGACTGTTGATGAGTTGCTTAGAATAGCGGACGCCAGGATGTACGCCGGTAAAAATACCAAAAAGCAATAGCAATTTATTTAACTACTCCAACTGAAGGTATACGAACTGCCATCATATTTTACGTAATAACTCGAATTATCATTATCAATAAGTTTTCCGGTAATATCCGCGTCTTCATAACTGGTATCATCAATTTCAGTATTAATTTTTGATTTTACGGCATTCAAAAAGGTCTTTATTTTAGTTGTGCTGACTTTGGTTAAATTCGCGTAATCGTCCGCATCGCTGAAGTCAAGCTTAATTGTATATGCCAAATCATCCTCGTCGCCACTCAGGCTTATTGTCACATCTATGCCGTCATCATCAAAATAATCATCTCCGGCGTCCTCAAAATAATCAATCAGGGTTTCCTTTATATCATTTATACTGGTATCATCATCCTCATCCCAACTGAACGAATACGAACTACCGTTATATTTTACATAATAACTCGAATTATCCTTATCAATAAGTTTTCCGGTAATATCCGCGTCTTCATAATTGGTATCATCAATTTTATTGTTAATTCTAGATTTTACGGCATTCAAAAAGGTCTTTATTTTAGTTGTGCTGACTTTGGTTAAATTCGCGTAATCGTCCGCATCACTGAAGTCAAGCTTAATTGTATATGCCAAATCATCCTCGTCGCCACTCAGGCTTATTGTCACATCTATGCCGTCATCATCAAAATAATCATCTCCGGCGTCCTCAAAATAATCAATCAGGGTTTCCTTTATATCACTTGTACTAATGTCATCTTCATCAAGATCACTAATTTTTTTATTCAGCGATGTAATTGTACTTTGCAATTCTGCATTCTTATTTTGCAATGTTGTTATTTGAGCATCTCTTTGTGCCAGCTGAGCCTTTAAATTTGCCTCAGTTGTACCTGCTTCATCTGTAATCACAACTCGGTAGTTAACTGAATCCCAATAGATGGATTTACCAAAGCTATCCATTATCATACGTATGGGCACATATGTAGAATCATTAATAATATACGGTTGATTATCTCCTGTCAATTCTTCATCATTATAGAAGATCCTTACTCCCTGATACGCTTGAACTGTCTTCATGTTGGAGCTGGCGTAAACCGAAGTCAATGCGAACGTTGTGATAAACAATGCCGCAGTTAAAACTAGCAATAGTTTTTTTTTGAAATAAGTCACCCGGAAAAAACCTCCTCTTTCTATTGTTATATATTGAGTATAAGTATTCTTTTTCTAACAGCAATATCGAATAAAACTTTTACAAGGTAAACAAACAGCATCACATTCAAGAGTGAAGTGAATATAAGTACAGGGTTAAAAGACATGGCATTAATACCCTTGCTCGTCTCAAATAGAACAAAATGAGTGTTGATATAAACAGTTGAGCTAAACCCGGCGGATAACAGCAGCAACCTTTTATCCCTGAGGTATATGAAAGCTAGGATTGACAGAGCGACAGCAGGAAACAAATATCTTTCATGAATCCTGGTGGAAAAAGTAAATACGCCTGCTATTAGGAGAAGCGCCGCGGCAGAAGCAAATACCCTGCCGTTCCCTTTAATGTAAATAAACCATGAAAACGCTGTGAGCATGACAATAAAAATCATTCCCCAGTTATGATAGCTGAATATAAACAGTGCGGACGCATCCTTTACATAGTTTTTCCCAATCAAACTGAAGAAGTTGAATGCGTTCACGGAAGCATAGGGGTATTCTGACAAAGTATTTGAAAAAAGCTTGAAAATCCACAGCGCACCTTCGTTCAAAGAAAATGGAAGTACAATAACCATTGCTGTACTCAGGGCAAAAGCTAACGCCTTTAGAATGATCTTAAAGCTTTTTTGCCTGGCCAGTTCAAAGAAGAGTACGGGAAGAAAGATAATTCCCTGCGGCTTCATCATTACCGCGGCTGCGAATAAGGCGGAAGAGAAGCCGATTTTCTTTTCTGACAGCAAAAATATTGCCAACGTTACAATAAATGTAAAAAATGAATCTACCTGGCCCCAAAAGGTAGAATTTATAAAAACAGCCGGGTTAAAGATATAAAATGCGGAAAGCATGGCGCTGATTTCAAGAGAAAGATATTTTCCGGCCAGCCTGTAAATAAAATATGACGTAGCAACGTCAGCCACTATTGACGGCAGCTTTAATAATAATGTAAAATATGGACTCATCGCAGGGACGCCGGCAACCTTGCCAATCAGAAACAAAACGTAGATATATAATGGCGGATAGTCGCTTGACCTTGGGCTTGAATAAAATTGAAAGAGATTGTTTGCAGCGGCAGTTGCCCAGCTTTTGAAGAGACTGATATCGAAAGGATGTCCATCTACCAATGTAGCGGAGGAAATCCGTAAAAGCAGCCCTACGCAGAGCATCGTCAGCATTAACACCCTTACCTGACCGGGGTGGATTTTTACTTTATTATACTTAAAACGGTAATATATTGCAATGAATAAACCTAAAAATATAATTGAATACGCGGTGAGTTGGGGAGCATACTTTGTTCCCGCGCTTGTAGCATCTCCCCCCGGGCGTCCACTTGGACGTGCCATGGGCCGGGTTGAATTTGGATCCTGCAGCTGCCCTCTTGGTTTTTGTTCCGGAATATCAGATAAATGGTTTCGTTCACTTGGTATTTGATTTGGAACGTTGGACATCCGGTTTCTTTCACCCGGAGGGGAATTGCCAAGTCCAATTTGGTTTTGGGTTAAGGCTGTATTACCATGATAATTCCATATTGAATAAACGCATAAAAATCCTGCTGACAATATTATTAAAAATATGCTTATTCCAAATAGTGTATGCTTTTTAAGAAGTGTCATTTGAACGCTCCAATTAATTGTTTGCCGCCACTACAATTATAAACAGCAATTGTGAACATGGTGTGAACAGATAGTGAAGTCTTCAGAAAACCATTTACAATCAGTCGAAGACTTTGATTCTGTATAACGTCTCATTGTTCCCCATCCCCATTGGACGGCCACCCTGTGAATCCTCTTGGGCAGTGTCCGGCTGCCATTCTTCTTTAGGAACCTCCGTGCTGTTGGCACGGATCCATTCCATCACTTCGCTACTGCCGTTCCTGCCGCCTGAGCCGGATGAAGGTATCAGGAAATATTTCACTTTTTTATTTGCCACCATTTGTTCCAACTTCCCGGTTGTGAGAATGGGATCGGAACCGCTGAACCCGCCCATGGGAATAACGGCTTTTCCGGTCTCAATAATATAAGATTCAGCCGTGGATGCTTCAGTGGTCATAAAAAGGTACGCCTCTCCTGTATTGTTCCTGGTTACATATTCAAGCAATTTTGTATTGACACCGGAGTTCATGCCGCCGCCCATACCCTGCCTTTGGCCGAACCCCTGTTTACTTGGTCCGGCCTGCGGCATCATACTGTTGTCGCCATAAAGAAGCGGAGTAGCAGACCAGTACAATGGCGCCGCCAACAATACCAGCATACCGGCCATTGCGGCGATCGATACCAGCTTTTCTTTCTTTGCGGCGACTAGCAATACCAGCGCTGCCGCGATTCCTGCAGCTCCGATGACGATTGACCATCCCATACCGGTTTGCTTTTGATAAGGCTGCAGTATATATAGTTCAAAAGCTGTGGCAGTCAGAAGGCCCGCCGGCAACAGCCACCTTTTCCAGCCTTCTTCGCCGCGGTACCGGCTCCAAAGCTCAACCCAGCCCGCTCCCGCCAGCGCCGCAATCGGGGGGGCGAGCATAACCAGATAATATTGATGGAAGAAGCCCGCTACGCTGAAAAACACCATCACCGGGAGCAACCAAGCCAGCCAGAACAAAGTCTCTTTTTGTTTACCAGTCAGCGGCTTTCTCCAGCGCATGCCTGCCAGCAAGCCGACACAAGCGAACGCTACAAAGGGCAGCAGCCAACTAGCCTGCCCGGAAAGTTCAGATTGGAACAGACGCAGCGGCCCGGCCTGACCGGTACCGAACATACCACCGCCGCCTTGCCCCGGCGGCCCGCCCCCGCCGGGCATCTGGCCCGGTCCTCCATTATCCCCGGGGTCGAAGCCCCCCGGCATGTTGTTTCCGTCAGGAGGCATTTGCCGCCCATTGGGCATGCTGTTACCATCCTGCGGCACCCGCTGCCGCCCATTGGGCATGTTGTTCCCGTCCTGCCGCATCTGCTGCTGGCCATCCGGCGCGCTGTACCCGTCCTGCGGCACTTGCTGCCGGTCCGTCCTTGCACCCTCTTCCTGCGGCACTTGTCTTTGATCCGGCGCAGCGCCGGGACCCATGCCCCCTCTGCCCATTCCCTTAAGGCGGGCTATCCCGTTATATCCGAAGGCAAGCTCCAGTACGGAGTTCGTTTGGCTGCCCCCGATGTATGGCCGGTTTTCCTCCGGGATCGTATCCACGACAACCGCCCAGGATACGGTCACTACAAACATGATAACTGTCGCCGCCATAAGCGCGGCCAGTTTCTTTTTCCACTCGCTCCTGAAAGCGAGCAGGTAAAACAGGTAAAAAGCCGGCACGACCATATAGGCCTGCAGCATTTTCATATTAAACCCGACACCGATCATGGCAAAAGCCCCTAAAAGCCAAGAAACCTTTTGCTCACGAACCGCCCGGAACAACATCCAGGTTGCGAGGAGGAGCGTAAATACCAATAAGCTGTCAATATTATTCGTCCGGCTAACTGCGACTGCTATTGGAGTACATGCCATTACCAGGCTCGCCAACCGGGCGGCTGTTTTACCAAATGTCGGCTTAACCAGAAGGTACATCAGCAAAACGGAACCGATACCGGCCAAAGCCTGCGGCAGAATCACGCTCCACCCGTGGACACCGAAGATATAAGCGAACAGCGTTTGGACCCAAAATGCAACCGGCGGTTTATCAACCGTAACGTACCCGCCCGGATCAAAAGAAGCGAAGAAAAAATTGTGAAAGCTCTGCAGCATACTGGTTACGGCCGCAGTATAATAGGCGTTGGCATACTGATCATTCCAGATATTGAAAATATTCAAGAAAGCGGCCAGTAAAGCAATGCCCGCCAGGACCATATCGAAACCTTGACCTTGTTTCGGCCTCATTGCCATGTTTCTCCTTCCATTTATCATGTTTACGATAATATCAGTTGGCTTCTGTATATGATTATAGACATCCATTGTGTCGATGGTGTGAACAGAAGGTGATTTCTTCATAAATAAATCCTGATAAAATTCTTAGGGAGGAAGAACCCAATGGCGTCAACACGGGCGGATGAAGCAATTGCGTGGGCGATAACGAACAAGTTAATCACACACGGGAGGAAGCGAGAACTTTTACCGGTACCACGGACTGCAGCAAAAGAGTGACAGAGTAAAGGGTACAATGAGGATAAAAATGACCAATAACAACGATAAAAAGCCGCTATTTACGCGGCTTCGTTTTGCAAGTATAGGTAATGAACCGGAATATCTCCATCGATAATCTATGCCTTCTTTCTCCACAACCATTATTCCTCACAAAACGGGAATACCGGTCACAAGTGGCCGCCTCTAAATTAAGGTAATCCAAACGCCTGCACCATTGGTTAATGATAAAATAAATTGCCGGGATTGTTCTTAATTAATTATTCTTTCTTAGGTGGTATATTACTTTTTGTTCAATACTTCTT
Organism: Pelotomaculum sp. PtaU1.Bin035; assembly: GCA_002067965.1. Lineage (GTDB taxonomy): Bacteria > Bacillota > Desulfotomaculia > Desulfotomaculales > Pelotomaculaceae > MVRN01. Next base: position 9,605 of record MVRN01000075.1, on the reverse strand, counting down.
AATTCTTTATTCGTTATATTAAACCTGCCGCACACCTCTTTAATTGTAAGCGGGACTTCCATGCATATGCCAAACCTGGATTCAATAATTCTTTTTTCTTCTTCATTCAAACAAATTTTTATTGCGTTAATAATTTCTTCTTTACTGTACATTTATCAACCTCTATCTCGCCAGGCCGGAATTCGTCGCCGGTATACCTCATGATACCGGTGTTAAAGACAAAGCTGACGTTAGATTGTTGTTTTTGGGTCAAATTATTCGTGTCAATACAACCCGGCCACATCAAAAAAATATTTTCCCCAAGAAGAGACTGTTTTCTATACTTAAGGATAATGGAATCAATATTCTTGAGGTAATTCAAGAAAAAGAACCCGGTAATGACGCAGGGATATTTAAGTTAGATGATTTTTTAAAGCTTATTAAAAAGAATTAAAAAATTCTTGCACATATTATGGTATTAATCATAACCTCCCCTGGGAGGCGGAAGCTTCTTGTACTCACTTTTAGACTCTGCGATTTCCCGGATGCATTTAATAAGTTCCCTTAACCGGTCAGCTTCATTATTTTGATTGGTGATGCTATCTTCCCATGACAACTCTTTGATGTTGGAGCCGTACTGTATTTTGAAGTAATAACTCTCATAAGGCGTAACCCTACCTGCATGTTCGCCCTCCTCTTGTACAGTAAAAACAACAGGATAAGAAAAGAAGTTAATATCAACCATCTTATTGTAAATTGTGTTCAGTTCCTCCTTGGTTAAAGACAATTTCACAGTAATTGGAGGGTCTGGAATCATATCTTTTGTATATGTCCCTTCAAATGTGTCTAATACGTTTTTAGCATCGAAACCATACTTAAATATCAGGTTAAATGCAGATTCATCGGATAAGGCACGTTGTTCCGTGTTCGCTACTATCTGCTGCAATAAACCTTTGGTTTGTTCAACGGAGCCTCTTTCTTTCATCCAATAACTATAAGCCAAATTTTTATTTTCGATAGGAATGATGCAATATAGCTCTATCCAGGTATCACCAAGACCGGAAGCCGCCGGATGATCGCGTTCAAGTATGGCGAGCTTGCCTTTGCCCAAAGGAGTTTCCATATCCTCTATTCCCAAAGGGAGACTATGGTTTGGCAAGGAGGCTCCCATATAATGGTCGCGGTAATAGCCGACTAAAAAAACCCCTCCTGCTTCAACACCTTTTTCGTCAATAAAAATAATATCGGCAGCGTCAATTCGCGCCTGCCAGTTTAACGGCAGAGAGAACTTAAGCGACTTCATATCGGGAGGTATTAATTCCGGGGTAAGGTTAATTTCCCGCATCTCAGTTTTCTCCTGGTCCTTTTCGCTGTCCGGAGCTTTGTTTAAACCGCTGCAGCCGCTAAGAACAAGGATAAAGAACACCGCAATCAAGGATATAAGTACGGGAATCGCCTTAGATATGGCAGCCTTAGACATGGCAATTGCTCCTTAAAAAAGATTTCTAGCCTAGAACACAGGCAAGTATACAAATATTAACAACACCTGTAATCACTTCTTTGCTATTAACCACCTTGGTTAATTTCTTATTTATGAGTACAAGTTTTTCCTCTATGTATCAGTACCATAATAAAGCTTTTTGTTACAAGCACAGAAGGTCAAGTTAATAATCTGTACTTACAAAGTCATATATGGGTATATAGTTTTCATTGCGCCAACCGTACTAATAATAGTAGTACAGATAATATTGAAAAGCATTTATAAGGAATCTGTCTGGCCTATGAGATGAAAAACGGCAGCCTGGAATTTAAAAAAAACCAGGAGTCCTAAAAACCACTGACCCGGAAGCATTAGGATTAAGAACAATCCCGTACTACTTTGTGCGGGATTGTTCTCACTTAATGATTATTCTTAAGGTAATATAGTACTTTTTGTTCAATAATTCTTAATTCTTTATTCGTTATATTAAATCTGTCACACACCTCTTTAATGGTTAGTGAAACTCCCGTGCATATACCGAACCTGGATTCAATAATTCTTTTTTCTTCTTCACTCAAACAAATTTTTATTGCATTGATAATTTCTTCTTTGCTGTACATATTCTAAGGCTGGCGCCATGCCATAAAATCCCGGCACGAAGTATAACCGTAAAACCCGAAAAGATCCTCCCTGGCGGGAAGAAGTTCCACTACCTTTTCCGGCTGCCCGCCCTCAGCCCCGATTATCCAGAGCGTGTTGTCCCAGGCATACAGGATGCGGTTTCCATCTTCGGACCAGATTGGCTGGCATACGCCGGTTCCGGCCGCTGTCAGTGGGTGGGCGCCGGAGCCGTCCGAATTCTGGACCCAGAGTGTGCGTGTGGCCACCCAGGCAGCCAGTTCCTCGTCACTATTAAAGCCCCACACCTGGTCGCCCAGGCCCTTTGCGGCCACAAAAGCGACGCGGCTGCCGTCCGGAGAGAAAGAGGGGTCAATCGCGACACTGCCTTCGGGGTTTTTAAACTCCTGGACGCTCCCGGACGCCAGGTCCATAGCGGCCAGGCTCTTTTTTGCCCAGACTATACGCCCGCCGCCTGTTACCATCAGCAGGCTCCCCTGCGGCGACAAGGACAGCCACCCCTTGTGGGCAAGACCAGTATTGAGGAGCTTAGGTTCGGCATCGCCCAACCGCAGGCTCCACAGGCCCATTCCGTCAGCCGCCAGGGAAGCTGAGTGTAATGGGTCCAGCCAGTACAGCAACCCTTTACCGTCGGGCCACCAGGCAGTCACTTGTATCCCGGCCTGCGGGGCCACCAGTTGCTCAACAGGCTGACCGCCTTCCAAGGCAATGGTATAGAGCGCGTCACTGCGGTCCTGTGGTTCCTCCGACGGCAGCGTAACATTGTAAGCCAGGGATTTGCCGTCAGGCGACCAGGCCAAATGATACGTTCCTTCAGACTGGACCAGCCGGCGCGGCTCGCCTTCCGACGGTACCAGCCACACACCATCCGGCATTGCTATTGCCAGCATGTTGGCGGCGGGCGACCAGTAAAAACTCTCGCGTCTGACCAACTGGGGCAGGCCCTGAACCTGGTGGGCTTGCGAACCGTCCCGGCGTACCAGCCATAACGGGCCATTGCCGTCGTCGGTTTCTTGACCGGTTATGCTGATATAGGCCAGCCACTGGCCGTCGTGAGACCAGGCTGGCTGCAAGGCCCTGCCGGACCCGGTTAGTTGCTTGACTTCTCCTGTTTCGCCATCAAGCGCGTAGAGCAAACCCTGCCGGACGAAAGCCAGGTCGCCTTGTTCTTTGAAGGCCGCTGTATTCACATCCGGGGGATTGGCTGCCGGATCGCCGGCGCCCAGTGAACTTCCTGGCTCCGCCTCTTGAGCAGGTGTAGCGACAGCCAGGGTTTTTAAAGTTTGATTTAAAATGGTTGCCAGTTCCGCACGCGTTATTTTCTCGCCAGGCCTGAATTCGTTGCCGGTGTACCGCATGATACCGGTGTTAAAGACAAAGCTGATATCAGATTGTTGTTTTTGGGTCAAATTAGTGGTGTCGATGTAATCCGGCCACATCATCGTAGTAACAACCAACAACTTTTTTGCCGTAAAAGAGTCCTCTATCGCACTGGCTGCTTCAGCCCTTGTAACAACTTCATAGGGGTTAAATTTTCGGTCAACAGTATTAAAGATATTTTTATACCCGATAATCATGGCAGCCTTACTGTACCATAAATTATCTTCCACATCGTCATACAGGTCGGCAGGGACAGGTTCTTTAATGAACTGTAAATCATCAAGATTCAAATCAAAGGTTTTCACCAAACATACCGCCAATTGCGCCCGGTCAACAAATTCGTCGGGGCTAAATTTATTGTTTCCTGTACCAACCATTATCCCTTTTTCGTAGACGGCTTCAATATCAGCGGAAGCCTGCTGCGACTGAATGTCGTCAAAGGGTGTCCCGGCAAAGCCGGCGGGCGGGGCGATTAGAAGAGTTAATAATAAGAAAAACATAAACAAAGCTCGTCTCATCTTTTTCTCCTCTTTCTTCATTATTATTTAATTTATGGACGACGGAGGGCATCTAAAGGTTCACGTTAAAGTGGGTGGGAAAATGTAACAATGAACGTGATATTGGACTATCGGATTTAGGGTAAATTTCGCAATACAATAATTTGGAGTGGAACAAAAGTCTTGTTTTTGGTATCATGTCTATAAAAAAGAATCATTATATGTAACTGAGTATGGGGAAAAATATGAGGTTGCCTTTATCAGTCAAATTATTCATTTTATTTGTAGTCCTTTTATTGCCGGCCGGATATTTGACCTTTTATGATATGGATCCGGACCAGCGGCAAGCGGGGCTGCGCGGGTCCACAGGACCAGTCTGTATCGTGGAAAAGGTTGTACTGGACAACGACAGGGACGGTGACGGGATCTACGACCTTGACGATATTGTCCAGGGAGCGCGCAAGGACCTGGAGGCGAAACCAACATATAAAAACGCCTACTACGCCGGGGGGTACCCGCCTGAAAACGAAGGGGTCTGCACCGACGTGATCTGGCGGGCGCTGCAAAACGCGGGCTACGACTTAAAAGGAATGATGGACAGGGATATTCAAGAGCATCTAAGCGATTATCCCCGCGTGGAAGGTGCGCCGGAACCCAATATTGATTTCCGCCGGGTGCCGAACCAGGAGGCTTTTTTTAAAAAATACGCCGAACAGCTCACTATTCAGATTAAGCCGTGGGATGCGGAAAATTTAAAACAGTGGCAGGGCGGCGACATTGTGGTGTTCGGCCCGCCTTACGACCATGTGGGCGTGGTTTCGGACAAAAGGCGGGCGGACGGGATCCCTCTCCTGATCCACAACGCCGGACCCTTTACCAAGGAGGACAACAGGCTTCTCACCTGGCCCTCCCCGCTGGCATACCACTTTCGTTTTCCGAAAACTGACTAATCAATTGCATTACTGCCAGGGGCGGCTAACGCTCAGATATTATAATAAAATCGACTTTGTTGGGGAGTTGAGTTGCTTGAAACAAAAGGGGGAAATTGCGTTCCTGGTCATCCCGGTATTGGTATTTTTATCCATCACAATGAATGAATTGAAGTTGTGGCATTCAATAAATTTTCAAAACATCCGCGCCGTGATTGAAATACTCGTTGCTGCGCTGGAACTCCTGGCCATTCTTTTATGCGTCCGGCTCTACCGCTCGTTTAACAACCCCTTCTTTAAATTCCAGGGCATTGCCCTGGCTGTTGAGGTGGTAAACACAGGGTTATCTGAATTGCGGTTAATTATTGGCAGGCAGCAACTTTATAACCATGAAAATGATCTTTATCAAATTGCCAGCGCTTTTATTATTGTGATTATAAGCCTGTCGGGCATTCTGCTGGCCTTATACGCGATCTTAACATACAGGGAAGGATGGGCGCAAGAAGAAAATACGCCTCTCGTACAAAGGTTTAACGACCTGCTCCCGTCCGCCCGGAACAACCGGCTGTTCTGGCCGGTTATTATCGGAGTGCCGCTGTTATTATTGAACTTGCCTCTGGTGTTAAGCTCCATCCCTTTCAGTGCAACTGTATTATTCAATTCACTCTTTTCCACCGCCGGCTTGGTGGCTAAGCTCCTCGGCCTGCTTTTGTGCTTGGCTCTGGTCAGGGCCGGTGAAAACCATTTTTTCAAATACATGGTTGCTATTTACATAATTCCATTGGGTGTTACGCTTTTTGCGCACCTAAATGGTATCTTTGGCCTTTTTCTCTATGAGATCCGGGAAACTAGTCCATCTAACCTGTACATGCTTAGCACTATTACATTAAACTATATCGTATTGTTTCATGATGTCGTGATTACCGGCTTACTGGTTGCCGCTTTGCTCACTTACAGGGAGTTAAGTAAGGACCGGCTATGACTGTTATATCGGTTTGCTAAATATTAGGGCATAATTATTACCGGCTTGATGACATTGCCCTTTTGAGCGTCGGCAGCGGCCCGATTAATTTCTTGCATGGGATAAAATTTGATTAGCTTGTCAAAGGGGAATTTGCCTGCTTTATACAAATTTATCAGCCGGGGAATGAAAATTTGCGGAACACTGTCTCCTTCCACGATCCCGGAAATGGTTAAACTCCCTAGGTGGGCAGCGTCTACACCCGCAGTAAACGGAGGAGCGCTGACATAAGCGAGTTTCCCCCCAAACCCAAGCGAATTAACGCCCTGCCGCCCAACCGCCGCATGGCCTGACGCCTCCAGGGCATAGTCGACTCCGCCCTTGGTAATATGTTTGACTTCTGCCGCGACGTCAACCTTACGAGGATTCATAATATGTGTTGCTCCTAACTCTTGGGCCAACTCCAAACGATTATCATGAATATCGGTGGCAATGATCATTCCGCACTTGGCGACTTTTGCCGCCATAACCGCACTAAGCCCGACTGCCCCCGCTCCGAAAACGGCAATACGGGAGCCCGCTTCAGGTTGAAAATGGTTGAGGATGGTTCCGCTTCCGGTTTGAATGCCGCAGCCCAAAGGACCAAGCGAATGCAAATCCAGTTCTCTATCCACTTTAACAACATTGTTCACGTTCACCACAGCATAAGTCCCAAAAGACGATTGGCCAAAAAACACGGACAGTTCACGCCCATGATGATGAAGCCGGGTTGAACCATCTGCCATTCTGCCGCCGAAATTCAATTCATCATATCTTTCACACTCAAATGGCGCGCCGGTAAGACAAGGCCGGCATTTTCCACAGTAGGCGTATCCCAACACAACATGATCGCCTGGTTTCACTGCGGACACACCTTCCCCCGCTTTTTCCACAATGCCGGCGCCCTCGTGTCCCAAAACAGCGGGAAGAGGAAACCAATACTCCTGGTTTTGCACATGAATATCAGTAAGACAAATCCCCGAAGCTACAATTTTGATCAATACTTCTCCCGCTTTCGGCTCATCAAGAGTTACTGGTTCAATTCTGAATTTTTCTCCTTTACGATATAAAACCGCCGCCTGGATTTCCACACTGACACCTCCAGTCCTTTGGCTAACGCGTCAATCCAGGGTACCTTTCCGTTTAGATGCCTTACAATTACATTTGTGTTTTATGTCCTCGAAGATTTGCGTCGAAAGTCGCCTCTATAATTACAGTACCATAAGATCATTGGTTGTTACGTCAAGGATTATTTTTTAATTTTTTTACAAGAAAATCAACACATATAAGTAAATTTAATCTAAGGATGGAGGAAATGTAATATTATTGTAGAATTTAGTATTAACGAAGAAGCAGTCCCGAATGCAAGGACGTAATACAATGCCGTGACTTAAGCCAGGGAGGTTACGTCGTCAGGCTGCCGTATATAAAAGCGGTCTTCTTTACCCTATATATCTGGGGAGGTTTCTTAATTTGCAAATAGAAACAATTGTTAAGAAACTAAAAAATGGCGACAGTCACGCTTTTAAGCTTGTTTACGAATTGTTTTATAAACAAGTATATCAAGCAGCGTTTTTTGTTACCAGTGATGCTGGCATGGCCGAAGACATTGTTCATGAAACCTTTTTAAAACTTATGGATAAAATTGAACAGATTAAAGATCCTTCTAAGCTGGAAGCATGGCTGTGCCGCATAGCCACCAATAAAGCCAGGGACATTATCCACCATCGTTCCGTTATGACACTCTTTGCCGAGGCAAGGGATATTTACTCGGACAACCAGTTGATTTCCCCAGAAACTGTTTTATTAGAGAAAGAGAGAAAACAAATCCTTCAACAGCAGATCAGAATTCTCCAACCAGAACATAAACTTATTTTATATTTAAAATACTACAAAGATATGTCAGTTAATGAAATCAGCACTGAAACCGGCATACCGGCAGGAACAGTTAAATCCCGCTTGGCTCGCGCCAGAGAAGCGTTTAAAAGACATCTCAACCGTAATAGTTCAGTTGAGTTGCAGGACCGAAAGGGGTAAAACTTCTTTGAAACAACATTCTGATATCCGAATGGAAAGACTCATAAAAGAAGCGGTGTGCGATATGGTGGAGTCAGCTAACCCGCCTCCATTGGAAGAGTCATGGGGCAAGTTTGAGAAAAAGCTGAAAGAACAACGAAATTTACAACGCAAACCACATATGGACAAGCGAAAAATTTTTTCAACCTGGAGGTTTACAGTTGCTGCTGGGGTCATCATGCTTTTAGCCATCACTTCCTCCATGTTTTTTCCTGTAAAAGCCAGAGCGATAGGTGAAAAAATCACCCGTACAGTAGTAACACTTTTAGGCGGCACGCAGGTTAATGTTACAACTGAATATAAAAACGATGAACCCAACGGGGCAGCTCCTCCACCGGAGGATTTCAAGGAAGTCCCTATACAACAGGAAAGGATTGTTTCCTTGGAAGAAGCCAAGTCCGCTTCCCCTTTTCAAGTAGCAGTACCCCAATATGTATCTGCGGGATTTAAGCTTGAACAGGTTAGATTCCAAGGCATGGTCAAGAACACGGCAAAAGTTATATTAAGATATAACAGCAATGATACCAATTATTTTCAGATAACGGAAATGAACGTACCTGACAGTTTCGTCCAGGGATATGGATATGATATGGAAGACGCATCTGTGGAAGACATCAGAATTGGTGACCAAAATGGCAAAATCATAGCTTTCAAGGATAACAGCATAAGAATCACCTGGATGAAACAAGGTATTGTATACGAACTGAAAGGAAAAATACCACAAGAAGAAGCGTTGAAAGTTATTGAATCCATGAACTAATAACGGGGTTAGATGCCCCGTTATTTCATTCAATATAAATTGAAGTGGAATAAGATCTTGCAGGCGTGGCAGGTTCAGTAACACTACCATTGGTCAAGCTGTGTTCCGCCCTTGACCTATAGTAATAACCGCCTGCTACATGTAAACCTTTTACCCCACTAGCGTAGGAAGTATCATCTTTTTCAAATGGCCAGCTTGCCAAATCCACCCAGTTGCTGCCGTTCCAGCGTTGCAGGTACAGCCTCACCATGATGTAGTCCACGTCCTGATAAGCCTGAGTAAAACCACTGATATTGATATATCCTCCCCCACTTGAAGTTAAATCACACCCCCAATCCTGCAGATATTGCAAAGATTCAATACCCGCTTCTTTATAAGCCTTACTTGGTTCCGGCGGCGCTTTCAGACCTGCCGGCGCCGCATAAGCGACGCAAGCCCCTCCAAGAAAAACAACCAACAACATTAAAGACAACACACTTTTCCGAAACCCTTTCATATCGCATTCCCCTTTCTAAAAATAAAGTACTACATTAAGACGATTGAGAATGAGTTTTGGATCCTTTTATTATCATAAGAATTTTTTAATATTATTTCATAATTTTGGGAACCAAAAACTGTTTTCATCCGTCTTAATGTGAATGCATTTTTAAAGTATGCAAAGCAATATCTTGGAAGGACTGTAAATTAGATAATAATGCAAAAATTATTTTTGCTGATATTAGAGTTACAACAACAGGAAAGTGTTTCCGCTAGCTTAAAATGACCGAAAGCTGACGGTATTGCCTGTCCGGAAGTTGCTGGATATAATGACCATATCACAGAAAAGGAAAAGGATGTCTCCGTTGTGCGTGATCTGTTAGCCGCA
>MVRN01000074.1 GCA_002067965.1 Pelotomaculum sp. PtaU1.Bin035 | reverse complement strand
ACTTGGTCAGTTTATTCGTCAGACTAAGGACAATTAACACCGGCTATTTCTGGACTTTATACGGTAGCATTAACAGGACAGCAATGGCGAGAGTTACTTTAATATGGGAGTTTTCTTTTGTGTCGCCATTGCGACCAAACTTGTCGCATTATTAACCGTTCGAGGATAAGGGAACTGTTTGAGGCGTTTCAGCGCCGGGTTTGACCGAGCCCGAGGGCGAACGAAGACCTTTTTTAGGGGGCGAATATGAGCTGCGTGTAAGCCCACAGGTCGCTAAGTAAAGATTAGTCTGCCTGCCATTTAATAGTAATTTAACCCTTCCAATTTGCATAAATTTTTGCAAGGAGGGGATTTTTTATGTCCTGGATTGATTTGAAGAGGAAATTTAAAAGGCAGTTATCTGATTTTCTTGAAATACCCGGCGATGTTATGTTGGACTTGCCCAAAATAGTTCTGGTCGGAAATATTCAACTTTTCATTGAAAACCACCGCGGGATTATTGAATACACTGCGGATGTTGTCCGGGTAAGCGTCGGAGAGGGTGAAGTGGCGGTCGCGGGAGAAAATTTGACGCTTAGGAATTTACTGCCAGACGAACTGCATATTGAAGGAAAAATTAGATCTTTAAGCTTCAATTGACGGGGGTAGCGCCATGTTATTATTTAAGCTGGTATCTTATTTTATTGGTTATGTAGTTATAATAGTCACCGGGAAAACGCCGGAAAAGTTTGTTAACATGGCTGCGAGCAGGGGAATTTACCTTTGGGATATCTCCAAGGCGGGTAACGATGTCCTGACACTCAAGGTCAGGCTGCAGGCTGTGAAGCCGCTGCGCCACATTGCCAGGCGGACTGGCTGTCGTTACAATATCAAATCCAAGAGAGGTTTTCCTTTCCATTTTGCCCGGCTGCGGCGGAGAAAGGCGCTGGCGATAGGGTTTGTTTTTTTCCTGGGGACTCTTTATTTCCTTTCGTCTTTTGTTTGGTTTATTGAAGTCAGGGGCAACGAACGGATCACAGCTGCGGAAGTGCTGGATGTGGCTGCTGAATCCGGCTTATCCAGGGGAATGCCCAAATGGAAAATAGAGCCGGACAGGATAGAAGCTAGAATCATAGAACGCCTTCCGCTTGTGGCATGGACAGGTGTGTATTTCAAGGGCACTAAAGTAACAATCGAAGTGGCGGAACGGGTTGTACCGGAGGAAATGGACCGGAGGCCATCTCATATCGTTGCCGCAAAAGCGGGCCTGGTTAAGGAATTGTTGGTCCTGAACGGCCACCCGTCGGTGAAAGAAGGAGATACTGTTATTCCGGGCCAGGTGCTTATCTCCGGTGAAATTCCCCCCCTGGAAGAGTCTCCAAAGCCGGGTGAAGAAAATAAGCCAAAAGAAGCGCCAAAAATTGTCCGGCCATCCCGTTTCGTTCACGCTAATGGCATCGTACGCGCCAGAGTTTGGTACGAGAGTTATGGTGAATCGCAGGTCATTGAGACCGGCCTCCGGTTGACGGGAAGATCCGAAACCAGCGTTAGTATTAAGTACAACTCAAAGGAAATAATTTTATCTGGCAGCCAAAATGCCCCTTTCGAGCATTATGAAGTCGAGACTTTTGTTAAAAAGCTTCCTAAATGGAGGAATCTTGAGATACCCGTCGAACTAGTAACTGTGGAATACCGGGAGTTGGCTGGTTACCGCGATGAGCGCAACCGGGAGGACGCCCGCAAGGCTGCCGAAAAAATAGCTCTGGAGGCCGCGGCGGGGCAAATTCCAAAAGATGCTGTGGTTCAGGAACGGTGGTTTGAAGAGGTTAATCCTGGTAACCCGGAAAATCTGGTACGGGTAAAGGCTGTTTTGGAAACAGTTGAGGATATCGGTATAGAGAAACTTATTTATCCTTAAAAGGAGGCCGGGTATTGGCGGAAAAATTTGAAGCCAAGGTTGAACTGGACGATATTGGTACCGCAGCTGAGATATTCGGGAAGCACGACGAGCACCTGGCGCAGATTGAAAAGGCCCTGGGAGTTCACGTAGTAGCACGGGGTGACGATCTAACAATAACCGGGGAGCAAGAAAATGTTGAGCGAGCGCAGGATGTCCTGGCCCAGCTTAAGACATATTACCGCGCGGGAAACCACCTGACCGTCCACGAGGTCGGTTACGCTATTAAGTCGGCGCAAGGCGGCAAAAGAAACGCCCTGGGGAACTTAGCCAGGGACGTAGCCATGGTGACGGCCCGTGGCAAACAAATTAAGCCTAAAACCATTGGTCAGCAAAAATATGTTGAGGCCATAAAAAAATACGATGTGGTTTTCGCCGTCGGTCCGGCCGGGACAGGTAAAACCTACCTGGCTGTTGTGATGGCTATAAAAGCGTTGCGCAACAAGGACATCGGACGCCTCGTTTTAACCCGCCCGGCGGTTGAGGCGGGAGAGAAGCTTGGTTTTTTACCCGGCGACTTTCAAGATAAAGTTGATCCTTACCTCCGGCCATTCTACGATAGCCTCTATGATGTATTGGGTGTCGAGAACACCCAAAAATACCTTGAGCGGCACGTAATAGAAATTGCGCCTCTAGCTTATATGAGGGGCAGGACTCTGGAGGATTCGTTTATTATCCTGGATGAAGCTCAGAACACCAGCCCTGAGCAGATGAAGATGTTTCTGACCCGCCTTGGCTTCGGCTCAAAGGCGGTAATCACCGGAGACATCACTCAAATCGACTTGCCCAAAGGTCAGGTATCCGGACTGGTTAACGCTATTGATGTTTTAAAAGATATAGAAGGCCTGGGTATCCATGTTCTGAGCGGTGAGGACATTGTCCGGCATCCTCTGGTGGCCGAGATTATCAAGGCTTATGAAAAGGAGCGATAGGGCGGTAACCAAAGAGGGGTGAAATCCGTGCTCACTATCGGTTTGGCTAAAGATAAGATTAAAGCCGCATTGCTTCTGCTGGCCAAACAACGCAAGGTACGGCGGGGCAGCGCGGCGGTTCTATTTTTGTTTCTGATTACATTTATTATAGCATCAGATTTTATGAACGATAAGACCACTTTAATGGTTGGGCAGGTGTCTCCTAAAACTATTAAAGCAGAAAAAAGTATAGTATTCGAAGACAAGTATAAGACTTATATAGAGCGCCGCCTTGCTGCGGAAAAAGTGGACAAGGTATATACTAAAGACCCTCAGGTCAGTATAGCTGTTCAAAAGGATATTTCCGATCTGGCGGGAAAACTCCGCGAAGTGCAGGGTGACAACGGGCTGGATATACAAGGGAAGGTGGCCAGGCTCAGTTCATTACTGCCTTTTATGATGGCTGACACTGAGTTAATCGATTTGGCGCATGCCACCACCAAGGACACCCAGCAGGTTGAAGTCGAAATCAATAACCTGGTGGCCGGGGTGATGGAGGAAGGCGACGGGATCACCCAGGAGAAACTGGAAGAATATAAGAAATTTATTAACAGCCAGATTATCGGGATGCGCCTTTCAAAATGTTACGAGCAATTTGCCAAGGGAGTTATTGATCACTACATTCGCCCAAACGGCTTTATCAACTACGAAAAAACGAGGCAAAAGCAAGAAGATGTCATGGCTTCCGTTTCTCCTTCTATGGTTTCGGTAAAGGAAGGCGAAAAGATTATCGGGGAAGGGGAAATACTAACTGAGGAGCACATGGCCAAACTACAAGCGCTGGGTCTCACTCATCCCAAGTTATCTTTACCCTCTATTTTGGGCATATCTTTGCTGGTTGTCCTGCTCATGGTGGTTGTCCTCTTTTATCTTTATCAGCAAAACCGGGAAATCTATGAACACGCCGGGCACTTGTATTTGCTGGGTATTATCGTGCTGGTTATCCTGATGGTAGGTAAAGTCATTATCGCAATTAACGTTAGCCGGTGGCCGGAATTCAGCGCACAGTTTGGTTATATGATACCCTTGGCCGCAGCCGGCATGTTAATCGCCATTCTTTTGGATTCCCGCCTGGCAGTTCTGGTGGTGGCTGTAATGAGCCTGATGCTCGGAGTAATGACAGGAAATCAGCTCCGTTTCGGGATGGTTGGTTTGATCGGTGGCATAGCGGGTGTATATAGCGTATCAAAGCTGAGCCAGCGCGGTGACCTCGTCCGCGCCGGGGTTTACACCAGCGTTGCCAATGTGGCGGCAATATTCACGGTTGGCCTTGTCAACGGCGCCCCTTTCGGCCTGTTAATTTCGTCCAGCTTTTCATTAGGGATAGCCAGCGGCATTCTTTCCTCCATATTGACCAATGGCGCCCTTCCTTTTTTAGAAAGCACTTTCCGCCTCACTTCACCGGTAAGGCTATTGGAGCTTTCCCACCCGAGCAATGTTTTGTTAAAGAGACTTCTAACCGAAGCTCCCGGGACCTACCACCACAGTATTATTGTCGGGAATTTGGCGGAATCGGCTGCCGGCGCCGTGGGCGGTGATTCATTGTTAGTCCGTGTGGGGGCATATTATCACGACATCGGTAAGATTAAAAGGCCTTATTTTTTCATAGAAAACCAGATGGCTTGTGATAACCCTCATGATAAGATTGCTCCGTCTTTAAGCACTCTGATCCTCACCTCGCATGTAAAAGATGGGGTGGAAATGGCCAAAGAGCATAGGCTGCCACAGGGTATTATCGATATTATTGAACAGCACCATGGCAGCAGTCTGGCCGGTTATTTTTATCACAAGGCTCTGGAAAACGGTTGTACCGAAAACGTTGCTGAAGAAGATTACCGGTATGAAAGCCCCAAGCCACAAACCAAGGAAGCGGCCATTGTGATGATTGCCGACTCGGTAGAGGCGGCGGTCCGTTCACTTCGGAACCATACACCTGCCCGTATGGAAGGTCTGGTGCGAAAATGCATTAAGGATAAACTAAATGATGGCCAGCTTGACGAATGTAACCTGACATTTAAAGACCTAGATATTATTGCCAATTCATTTGTCTGGGTAATGTCGGGGATATTTCATTCCCGGGTGGAGTACCCGGATATGTCTCAGGAGATCGAAAGGAGAAAAAAGCGTGTCGGTTCTCGTAAGCAATCTGCAGGAAGAAGTGGCGGTGGATGATAACCTGACCGGTTTTTTATCCCTGGTTACACAGGAAGTAATTAAGAACGGGGGCTACGGTGATGAAGCAGAGGTTAGCCTGGTGCTTGTTAACGATATTTACATGCATGATTTAAATTTACAGTACCGTGGGGTGGACAGCTCTACGGATGTGCTCTCTTTTGCCATGCTTGAAGGAGAATCCCTTCAGGTTGACGAAGAAGAAGTGATCCTGGGTGATGTGGTAATTTCCCTACAGTCTGCCGAGCGGCAGGCCAATGAATACGGGCACAGTTTCCGCCGAGAGGTTGCCTACCTCACGATACACGGTGTATTGCATTTGCTGGGATATGATCATCAAGAAGAAAAAGGGCGCCGGAGCATGCGCCAAAAAGAAGAGGAGTTGCTGGCTCGTTTAAATATCACCAGGTAGTATACCGGTGCTAAGCGGCACACTGTTATTGTATGGTAATCGTCCATGTTATGGCTGGTGCTTACCATCCCGACGTTAATGGAAAAGTCCCATATGATTAAATTAGGCAGGGATATTAATGGATTTTTCTGTTGAAAATTTGATAAAAGCCGCAAGCGCGGCTCGAGAAGGTGCGTACGCACCTTATTCGGGTTTTAAGGTGGGTGCTGCTATATTAACTACAGAAGGGCACTGCTATACCGGATGCAATATCGAAAACGCGTCTTATGGCCTTTCTTGCTGTGCTGAACGGGTGGCCCTTTTTAAAGCTGTGTCAAACGGTGAACGTGATTTCGAGGCCGTTGCGGTCACTTCCGGAACGGATGGCTACTGTGCGCCATGCGGTGCTTGCCGCCAGGTTCTCGCAGAATTTAACCCTGCTATGAAAGTTTATATGGTAAATAAGCAGGGAGAGTACCGGCTGCTGACTGTCGCTGAACTTTTACCTGTCGCCTTTGCTTTGAAGAAATATAGCCAGTAAACCGGTAAAGTCTTTAGTGGAAAAATGACTGTAATTATTTAATATAAAGTTGGGGAAATAAGTAAGTATTTTTGAAGTGCTGATGCTGATTAGTTTTGGAGCGGCATGGCCGGCGTCAATTTATAAGTCATATGTGTCAAGAGAAAATGCCGGTAAAAGTATTTTATTTTTGTGGATAGTTTTTGCAGGTTATGTTTTTGGGATTATTCACAAGTTAGTATTCAGCTATGATATTGTTATTTATCTGTATGCATTAAACGGAGTTATGGTAATGGCTGATATTTTGTTATATTACCGTAATAAGATGAACACTGAAAAATAATGAACGTGTTATTAGAATTGAATAAAGGTGGTTGCTTTGACAAAGGAAAGTAATGAATTTAAATCGGGTTTTGCGTCGCTGGTCGGCAGGACCAATGTAGGGAAGTCCACTCTTTTAAATAAAATGGTTGGACAAAAAGTGGTTATTATGTCCGATAAGGCCCAGACGACCAGAAATAAAATTCTTTGTGTTTTGAACCGGGATGACTCTCAAGTCGTTTTTTTAGACACACCGGGTGTTCACAAGCCAAAAAACAAGCTCGGCGAGTATCTGGTGCAAGTGGCCATGAATACTTTAACAGAGGTCGATATTGTCCTCTTTCTGGTGGAGGCAAATCAGCTGCCAGGCCCGGGTGATCATTACCTTATCCAGAGATTTAGCGATTTATCTACACCGGTCATCCTGGTGATAAATAAGATAGACCTGGTCAAGCGGGAAAGACTGCTGCCACTGATTGAGCAATACAAGAAGCTTTATAACTTCGCCGAAATTGTACCGGTGTCGGCACTGACCGGGGAAAACCGCGACCACCTGCTGGAGGTGTTAATTAGCTACCTGCCGGCCGGGCCCAAATATTACCCCATTGATATGGTTACTGACAGGCCAGAGGGGTTTATCATGGCTGAGTTAATCAGGGAAAAGGTTCTGGCTCTTACGTGCCAGGAAGTGCCCCATTCGGTAGCGGTAATAATTGAAGACCTGCTAGAGCGGCCAAATAATGTTGTGGCGGTCCAGGCGGTGATCTATACTGAAAGAGAATCGCAAAAAGGCATCCTGATTGGAAAAGGAGGCCATATGCTGAAAAAAATCGGCCAGCTTGCCCGTGAGGATATGGAGAAGCTTCTTGGCTCAAAAATATTTCTTGAGCTCTGGGTAAAGGTTAGGCCGGATTGGCGAAACAAGGAGACACTGCTAGAAAATCTAGGATATAGTGAGTAAAGGAAATTATTGCTCTATTATTACCCTGGAAAACCTTCGTTAGGAGCAAACGGAGTATATGACTGTGAAACTTTATAAAGTTGAGGCTGTGGTCTTGCGGGCCAGGGACTGCGGCAATGCGGATAAACTGTTGATTCTTTATTCTAAAGAGCACGGAAAAATAAAGGTGATGGCGCACGGCGCCTCTAAACCGGCCAGCCGCAAGCGCGGAGCGGTGCAGCTTTTCTCCCATTCCAGATTTCTGATCAACAGCGGCCGGGAGCTTGATTCGATTAGCCAGGGTGAAGTGATAGAGATGTTTTCCTACCTTATGGAAGACCTTGAAATGATCAGTTACGCCAGTTATCTGGCTGAGTTGGTGGATGCCATAGCGCCGGAGGGGGTGCCCAATGGTCCTCTTTTTGAACTTCTCCTTACCACCATGCGCCTGTTGGTTGCGGGAGACGCTGAACTGTTAACGAGAGCTTTTGAAATCAAAACAATAGCTTTATTGGGATATCGCCCTTCCTTGGAACAATGTGCTCACTGCCAAAGACCACCGGAAGGGCGGCTTTACTTTAGCCCGGCTATAGGCGGGGTGCTCTGCGACACGTGCAAGCCGGCTGACCTGCTCGCTTTGCCCTGTAACAAGGGGGTAGTGGAGACACTTAAGCTTATTTTGCGATGGCATCCGGCCAAGCTGCAGCAACTGAAAATAGAACGCCCGGCCAGGAACCAAATTAAGAGTTTGTTATATGAATATATAAGGTATCACCTGGAGCGGGATCTGAAGTCCGCCGCGTTTATATCCGGCTCCGGCCAGGTCCGGCAGGTATTAATGTATAAAAACAACCTCCGCGGGAGTAAATAAAGAAAAGAGCAAGGAGGCGGGTTAAATGATGAGTGAACTTGAAAAAATTGATATTTTAAGAGCCCGGCTGAATGTGGGTTATAAAGAAGCTAAAGCGGCTCTTGAAGCGGCGGGTGGTGATCTCGTCCAGGCATTAATCAACCTTGAAGAGAAGGAACGCAGTATAGGTGGGCGTTTTCAGGTCAAGGGGAATGATATCCTGGAACAAATCAAAGGGCTTCTTCAAAAAGGGCAGGGATACCGGATCAAGGTTAAGCAGGGCGAGCGTACCGTCTTTGAGATCCCCGCTTCGGTCGGCGCTTTGGGTATTTTAGGCGCCCTGGCAAGCAGTGAAATAGCTGTTTTGGGGGTCCTGGCTTCAGTAGCGGGCATGGCGAATAAGTACACGCTGGAAGTAGAGCGTGCCAGGGATTCCGGTGAAGAAAAAGCGAACACCAGCGCCGGGGAAAATGATATTTAACCTGCGGGCATTGACTTTAGCTAAAAAAACTGTTAAATTGTAAAAAAAACTGTGATTAAAGAGTACTCATTTCCCGACGCCTGTACTGGGCCGCGAATCCAATAACTCCGGAAGAAAATAAAAAAATTGTCTAAGATGAAGAGATTGCGGCCAATTTAAGTGGTAACCGCGGGAACTGACTCCCGTCTCTGGTAAAGATACCGGAGGCCGGGGGTTTTACTTTTGTTTATTTTAATTTGAGGAGGCTGGATATGAATTTTCAGGAATTGATTATTACGCTGGATCATTTCTGGTCAAAACAGAACTGTATTATCCTACAGCCCTACGACGTTGAGAAAGGAGCGGGCACGATGAACCCGGCGACATTTCTGAGGGCGCTGGGACCGGAGCCGTGGCGGGTTGCTTATGTGGAACCTTCACGCAGGCCTACTGACGGGCGCTATGGCGAGAACCCCAATCGGTTGCAACACTATTATCAGTATCAGGTTATCCTGAAACCGTCCCCGGACGACGTGCAGGAAGTATATCTTGCCAGTCTCAAAGCTATTGGGATCGACCCGGACGAGCATGATATCCGCTTTGTTGAAGATAACTGGGAGTCACCTACACTTGGCGCCTGGGGTCTGGGTTGGGAGGTGTGGCTGGACGGAATGGAAATAACCCAGTTTACCTACTTTCAGCAGTGCGGTGGCATTGACTGCCGTCCGGTTTGCGCGGAAATAACCTACGGACTGGAACGGCTGTCCATGTTTATCCAGGGGGTGGACAGCGTCTTCGATATAACATGGGTTGACGGCATTACCTACCGGGATGTCCACCACCGGGGGGAAGTTGAACATTCTAACTATAATTTTGAACTGGCGGACACGTCCATGTTGTTCAAGCTATTTGACATGTATGAGCAGGAAGCCTTGAGGGTGGTAGAAAAAGGTTTTGTGCTGCCGGCTTACGATTATGTGTTAAAATGCTCCCACGCCTTTAACCTTTTAGATGCGCGCGGCGCGATCAGCGTGACCGAACGCACGGGATTTATCGCCCGTGTGCGGAACCTTGCCCGCGCTTGTGCCCAAGCCTATGTAGAGCAGCGCGAGGCAATGGGCTACCCGTTGCTTAATAGAGAGGGGGCGTAATAGACATGTCTGGTAATACAAGTGATTTCTTATTGGAGATCGGAGTAGAGGAGATGCCGGCGCGGTTCCTGGATCCGGCCCTGGCAGAGATGAAAGAATTAGCCATAAGTGCACTTGCTGAACAACGTCTGGGTTTTAAGCAGGTGAAAACTTGCGGAACTCCGAGACGGCTGACCTTGTTTGTGGAAGGGTTGGCGAAAAGCCAGGAATCTCTTGAGATAGAAATTAAAGGACCGGCCGCCAAAGTGGCTTTTAAACCGGACGGCACTCCTACTAAAGCCGCCGAAGGTTTTGCAAAAAGTCATGGGGTATCTGTTTCTGACCTGGTAAAAAAACCTGTGGGACAAGTCGATTACATGTTTGCCACTAAGGTGGAAGCCGGGCGGCAGGCGATGGAGGTGCTGTCCGGGATAGTGCCCGCGCTGATTGCCGGGCTCCACTTCCCCAAGCCGATGCGATGGGGAAACCTTGAAGTCCGGTTTGCGCGGCCGATCCGCTGGATTGTCTCGTTATTCGGGAGTGAAATAGTAGATTTTTTGTTTGCCGGCCAAAAAACGGGCAGGATTACTTTTGGCCACCGTTTTTTGAACCAAGAGCCTGTAAAGCTGGCCAATCCATCTGAATATTTTGAAAAAATGCGCGGCGCTCATGTTCTGGTAGACCAGCATGAGCGCAGGGAAACCATCCGGCGCCAGGTGCTGGAATTGGCTGCGTCGGCAGGGGGGACTATTGAGAAAGATGAGGATCTGCTCAATGAAGTGAACAACCTGGTCGAGTACCCGACCGCTTTAATAGGGGAATTTAACCCGGAATATTTAAAGCTACCCAAGGAGGTACTTGTTACCCTCATGCGGGAGCACCAGCGCTACTTTCCGGTTGCCGGTCCTGACGGCGGCCTGTTGTCTAAATTTATTGCTGTAAGGAACGGTGCAACAAACCACCTTGACATCGTCAGGGCCGGCAATGAAAAGGTGTTGCGGGCGCGCCTGGCAGATGCGGATTTCTTCTTTCAGGAGGATTTAAAAACACCGCTGGTTGAAAAAACGGCTTCTCTCAAGAAAATAGTATTCCAGGAAAGTCTGGGGAGTATTTACGACAAGGTTGTCCGGGTAAGCGCACTGGCCGACTACCTGGCCGGGGCGATGGGCGCCGGCGTCCGGGAAAAAAAGCATGCTTTGCGGGCAGCCTATCTGGCCAAGGCCGATTTAGTGACAAATATGGTTTATGAGTTTCCGGAATTACAAGGAATAATGGGCAGGGAATACGCTAAGCGATCCGGGGAGGAACAGTGTGTGGCCGCAGCCATATTCGAACATTACCAACCCCGTTTTGCAGGTGACGATTTGCCTGGCTCCGTCCCCGGGAAAATATTGAGTATTGCAGATAAGATGGATAATATTGTCGGTTGTTTCGCTATCGGCATTCAGCCCAGCGGTTCGCAGGATCCATATGCCTTGCGCCGGCAGGCCCTGGGTATTTGCAATATCCTACTGGAAGGGGGCATCAAGTTATCACTTGAAAGACTGATTGCAAACACTTATTCTGGCTATGAGGGCAAAGTTCAGCTTAAGTTGAGTCTTGCAAAAGTAACAGAAGAGGTCACTGAGTTTTTTAAACAACGGCTTAGAGGCATCCTTGAAGATCGCGGATTTTCTTATGACACGGTAGAAGCAGTTCTGGCTTCCGGTTACGACGATTTTAGCGATGCCTTCTTAAGGGCGCAAGCGCTGGCCGGTTTCCGGACAAATCCGGCTTTTGGTGATTTGCTGACTGCTTTTATCCGCGCAAATAACCTCTCAAAAAAGATTACTTCAAATCAAGTGGAGCCTTCACGATTGGAAGATGATTCTGAAAAAGAACTTTTCAATCGTCTTTCCAATGTGCGGAAAAAGGCGGGGGCGTACCTTGTTACCCAGGACTACCACTCACTCTTGGCAGCCATCGCGACCCTTCAGGAGCCGGTAGACCGGTTTTTTAACGCTGTGATGGTGATGGTGGAAGATAAGCATGTGCGAGAGAACCGCCTGGCCTTGCTCCAAAGCCTGGTGGCTTTAGTGAAGAAGGTAGCCGATTTGAGTAAAATAGTTGTTGAGTCAAAATAATATGTTTAAATGTTCACAATTGTTTAAAAAAGGGATGGTTGTATTTGACCATGATATAGTTTATATTAAATTAGGACAGTTAATTAATGAGTGTATCATATATGCTCTGAGGGGCGATTGATTTGGAATTAACCAGGCGGCAGACTGCTATTCTGGAAATCGTGAAAAATATGGGACCGATTACAGGTGAGCAGATTGCTGAAAAGCTGTCCTTGACAAGAGCGACGTTGCGGCCGGATTTGGCCATCTTGACCATGTCAGGACTACTTGAAGCCCGCCCCAGAGTGGGTTACTTTCACACTGGCAAGTTCCCACATCAAATCGTGGCTAAAAAGTTGCACAGTGTGCCGGTAGCCGATGTTAAGTCGGTTCCCATCGTAGTGTCTGAAAAATGCTCGGTATACGATGCTGTGGTCACCATGTTTATTGAAGATGTGGGTACCCTGTTTGTGGTCAAAGAAGGTGGGCTGCTGGAAGGGATTATTTCCCGGAAAGACCTGCTAAAGACCACACTTGGCAGCCAGGATATTCAGAAATTGCCGGTAGGGGTGGTTATGACCCGCATGCCAAACGTGCTGTTTACAAACCCTGAAGAATCGGTATGGTCAGCAGCGTGGAAGTTAATTACCCATGAAGTGGATGCCCTGCCAGTCGTGCGCAAGGTTACCCTGCCGGAAGGGGGCGAGGGGTACGAAGTGGTTGGACGTTTAAGTAAGACAAATATCACCCGCCTTTTTGTGGAACTTGGAAAAGGAAGCTAAGGAGGAGTTAATCATTTCCGCCGAAAATGATCTGAAACCGGTTATATATATAATATCCGATTCTGTAGGTGATACCGCAGAGCTGGTAGCCCGTGCCGCAGTCAGCCAGTTTAATTACGACACGCTTGAGATTCGCCGGGTGCCTTATGTTAACGACCCTAATGAGATAACGGAGATAGTGGAGGAGGCAGGGACTTTTAACAGCCTGATTGCTTACACTCTTGTTCTTCCGGAATTGCGTGAAGTGCTGGTAAGGGAAGCGGTTAAACGCGGTATACCGACATTGGATATCATGACTCCGATGATAGACGCCATTTCTGCGGTTATTCATTGTCAGCCGAAGCTGGAGCCCGGGCTGGTGCGCAAGATGGATGAAGAATACTTTCGTAAGGTTGAGGCGATCGAATTTGCCGTGAAGTGTGACGACGGTAAGGACGCGCGTGGTATCACCAGGGCGGATCTGGTAGTGATCGGGGTTTCTCGAACCTCTAAGACGCCTCTTTGCATGTACCTGGCTCATAAGCGGATCATGGCGGCGAATGTTCCCTTAGTCCCCGAGGTTTCGCCCCCTGAGGAGATTTTCCAATTGCCTGCCCATAAATTGATCGGGTTACGTATTCATCCTCAGCAATTAAATGAAATAAGGCGGGAGCGTCTCAAAACCCTTGGATTGGCATCAAATGCCGACTATGTCAGCATGGAGCGTATCCATAAAGAGCTGGAATATGCTGAAGATATAATGAAAAGAACCGGATGTCCGGTTATTGATGTAACCAACAAGGCAGTGGAGGAGACAGCCAGCAGGGTTTTAGAAATATATTTTAGGCAAGAAAAGCGCGGTAGATAAATAAATTTTAAAAATCAATCCCATGACAAAAAACCGATCCTGTAAATTTTACATAAGAATTTAAACTAATCAAACCTACGAGTTAAGCCGGGCATTAAACCCGGCTTATTTGTAAATAATGATAAAAATAGCTTGCCGTAAAGCAGGTATTAATAATATTCGGTAATATAAATAATGCCCCTAAGCTTCCGGATTATGTGTAATGTTATATTGACATAATTATCTGTTATTCTTCAATTGGTTTCGGCCAGATTTATTGGAAATTCCTTCATCTGTATTCTGTATTTTTAATACTTCTCAAATATAGTTATATTGATTTATATAGCCTCGTAATAGTTTAAATACATAAAATATTATCATGCTGCTTTTCCTATCTTGCAATATACGGCAATTGATAGTAAAATTAAATTATTACCGAAACAATTAAATACCTAAAAGGAGGCTGCGTAGTGGACGCCGGATGTTATATCAGTTTTGGTTGTGGGGACAAGATAAATTTTCGGTTGTCCGGCTGCCTTTCTTGCTGAGAATTGGCGTTCCGGAGATTGAAGGAGGGATTGCCAGTGATTCAGGTAAAAGTTTTAGGGGAATTTTATTTTAGCCAGGTGATGGGTAAACCGATATATGACGATCAGGATCGTTCGATAGGCCGCCTTAGGGACATGGCGGTACGCTGGGATGGCATTTCTCCCCGGGTAACAGGCATTAAATACGCCAAAGGGGTGCAGGATCATATAGATATCAGCCAAATCGATAAGTGGGACGAACGGGGTCTAAAACTTAAAAGTAAACTGGAAAAGGGTAATATGAGCCACTTGCAGGAAGATGAAATTTATGTGGGCAAGTGGTTGTTGGATAAACAAATCATTGATTTAAAAGGATCCAAACTAGTCCGGGTGAACGATATCAAGTTATCCTGGGTGCATCATGGGCAAACCAGCGATATCATCCTGGTGGCGGTGGATATCGGACTGCGCGGTTTATTCAGGCGCCTTGGCATGGAATTTTTGATTCAAAACCTGGATAACCAATTCGTAGGTTGGCAGTATATTACACCTATTGAAACAAGAACAGCTAACCTGCGGCTTAGTCAAGAACAAAGCAGGCTCAACCAATTACACCCGGCAGATATTGCCGATATCATGGAAGATTTGGACCATCAGGAACGCACCGGCTTTATTGATAATCTCGACAACCAGACGGCTGCTGAGGCTCTGGTAGAGGTAGATCTGGATACCCGTGTGGAAATCATTGAGCGTATGGATAGCTTGCGTGCCTCAGATATACTGGAAGAAATGCCTCCTGACGAAGCTGCTGATATCCTGGGCGAACTGCCGTTGGAAAAATCCAGTGAACTTCTCGACCTGATGGAGCCCGATGAAGCTCAAGACGTTAGGGAGTTGATGGGTTATCCCGAAGATACGGCAGGTGCTCTGATGACCACGGAATATATTGCTTTTACAGCCGGAATGACTGCCGAGGAGACAATTAACCGGTTGCGGGAGCTTGCGCCATCGGCAGAAACAATTTATTATTTGTACGTAGTCGATGAGCAAGAGGTCTTACAAGGAGTAGTTTCTTTGCGGGACCTTATTATTGCGCAGCCTCATGCTGCTTTAGGCGGGTTTATGAGTACCCGCGTGATATATGTGAACCACTATGATGATCACAAGAGAGTGTTGGATGTGGTAAACAAATATAACCTGCTGGCTGTACCGGTGGTGGACGATCAAGGCGTGATTATGGGCATCATTACAATAGACGACGTGCTGGAAACACTAGTCCCTGACCGGGGCAGCCTGGAGACCTTCTCTAATATTATGCTGCCAAAAAGGTCTGGCCGGAACTGGAGAGAATAGGGCGTCCACCTGGATGGCGGTAACTTATTAGATGTAAGCTTACGTTGCCGCTAAAAACCATGTTAAGTTTTGTTGCTTACCTGGATTGTATTACCTTCGCTGTGCTTAAAACAACCAGGACGGAGAAAATGGAAATGAAAAATGGAGAAAAATTTGGTACTAATAACCCTTTCAGGATTATTTCACTGTGAATCATTTCACCGGCAACCCAGGCGATAACCACACCTCCCAGATAAGTAATCCAGTTAAACCTGGACATTAGTGAAGCCAGCAACTGACTGCCGACCATCAAAAGCGGCATACTAAACAAAAGGCCGAACAGTAACAGGATCAAGTCCCCGTGTGATGCCCCTCCCACAGCCAGGATGTTGTCCAGAGACATGATCAGGTCGGCCAGGACTATGGTTTTAACGGCCCTGAGCAGGCTCCTTTGTGATGATACAATGGTACAATCAACATTGTTATCCACAAGTAGCTTAACTGCTATCCAGATCAGCGCCAACCCGCCGATCAGTTGCAACAGAGGTACCTGCACCAGACTAACAGCGGCTATATAAGTAAAAAAAATCCGTAATAGGATGGCTGCCAGCGCACCCAATAAAACTGCTTTTTTCCTGTTGCGAACATCCAGGTTTCTGGTGGCCATACCAATAACCACAGCGTTATCCCCACTCAATACCAGGTCTATAATGATTATTTGCAGGATTGAAAACATGAAAGCGAGGTTTCCACATGTTTCCACTCAAATACCCCCCGGCTTAAATGTTGTTAAATTAACCCCTATGTAGAACAATTTATATTCCAGTTCTTTTTTATAATGCTTTTAATTAATAAACAAATAATAGACATATAATTTACATATTTTTACATTTAGTGGATTGATTTAAATGTTAATTGCCGAGATAATAAGCCATAAGGATATTTTATTTTTTGTTGGTTGTTGGGAAAAAATAGCCTATCTACTACAGTTGAGAAGTACTAGCTATTATTTTCCCGAAATAATATATCGGTTGATAGGAAAGGAGATATTATGTATAACAATAAAGCTGTAGCACAATGGGTTGAGGAAATGGCTAAGCTCACCAAGCCGGATAAAGTCGTCTGGCTCGATGGTTCTGACGAGGAAAGAATAAGGTTGACTGAAGAGGCAGTAAGCACCGGGGAAATGAAATATCTCAATCAAGAAAAGTATCCCGGCTGCTTGTTTCACAGGACGGCAAGCAATGACGTTGCCAGGGTAGAGCACCTTACCTTCATTTGCACTACCAATAAAGAGGATGCCGGCCCGACAAATAACTGGATGGCGCCGGCAGAAGCATACGATAAAGCAGGAAAGATTTTTGACGGCTCGATGCGGGGAAGGACAATGTATGTTATTCCCTATATCATGGGGCCCAAGGGTTCACCATTCAGTAAAGTCGGTATAGAATTAACCGATAGTATTTATGTAGTTTTAAATATGAGAATTATGACCATGATGGGTAAGGCAGCGATGGAGCAGCTTGGTGATTCTGGAAACTTTGTAAAAGGACTCCATTCGAAGGCCGACCTGAATCCTGAAAGGCGTTATATTATGCACTTCCCTGAAGATAACACGATCTGGAGTGTGGGTTCCGGATACGGCGGCAATGTTTTATTAGGTAAAAAATGTTTTTCGTTGCGCATAGCCAGCCATATGGCGAAGGAAGAAGGTTGGCTGGCCGAGCATATGCTGATTCTTGGCATAGAGGATCCACAAGGGAAGATTTCTTATATTGCAGCAGCCTTCCCCAGCGCCTGCGGGAAAACCAACCTGGCGATGCTCATCCCTCCATTAGCTCTAAAAGGTTATAAGACCTGGACGGTTGGCGACGATATAGCGTGGATGCGGATTGGTGAAGACGGGCGTCTCTGGGCGGTTAACCCGGAAACCGGATTTTTCGGGGTTGTTCCCGGGACCAGCATAATAACCAACCCAAACGCGCTGATTGCAGCTTCAAAAAATACGATTTACACAAACGTACTTGAGGGGCCGGACGGTACAGTTTGGTGGGAAGGGCTGGATCAGGATCCGCCGGCGCACGGTATTGACTGGAAAGGAGATCCCTGGACACCGTATAGCGGCACAAACGGCGCCCATCCGAACTCCCGTTTTACCGCTCCTGCCAGTCAGTGCCCTTCAATTTCACCTGAATGGCGAAATCCAAAAGGAGTGCCCATTTCGGCATTGATCTTTGGCGGGCGGCGGGCGAAAGTCGCCCCCCTGGCCTACCAGTCCTATAACTGGCAGCACGGGGTTTTCGTGGGCGCTACCATGGCTTCGGAAACCACCGCTGCGGCTATGGGCGATGTCGGTGTTGTTCGCCGCGACCCGATGGCGATGCTGCCGTTTTGCGGTTACCACATGTGTGACTATTGGAAGCATTGGCTGGAAATGGGTAAGAAGATTCCCAACCCGCCAAAGATTTTCAACGTTAACTGGTTCCGCACAGACGAACAGGGTAAATTCCTCTGGCCTGGTTTTGGCGAAAACTTACGGGTTTTGAACTGGATAATTTCACGTTGCGAAGGAAAGGGTGAAGCCGTTGAGACTCCGATCGGCTATGTTCCGGCGGTTGAATCACTAAACCTGGAGGGATTGGATTTGCCTGCCGGAGCGATTGAGTCTCTTCTCAGTGTTGAAAAGGATGTCTGGCTGGAAGAACTGAACGATCAGGCATCTTTTTTGGAGAAATTTGGAGAAAAGCTCCCGAAGGAAATATCGGATGAACATAAGGCCACTTTGGAGAGGTTTAGTAAAGTATAAAAATAACTTTGTTATTATGACCGTATAGTGATATCATATGGAACTGTGTTTTGTATTATTAGTATATAATTTTTTGTATTAATAATATGGTTTATTAGCTATAATGGGTTATAATATGTTTAACTATTGGTACAATATTCATTTTTCTGGAGGGAAAGCCATGGCTAATAAAAAATACGTATATCTTTTTGAAGAGGGAAATTCGGAAATGAAAATGTTGCTTGGAGGAAAAGGCGCCAACATGGCCGAAATGACCAATATCGGGCTGCCTGTGCCGCCAGGTTTGGTTATTACAACTGAAGCATGCAGAGATTTTACTGCCCAGGGACAGAAATTTCCTGCCGGCTTGGAAGATGAAGTAAAAGAGAAAATAAAACTGCTTGAAGCCAAGTTGGGTAAGAAGTTTGGTGATGAAAGCAACCCGTTATTAGTGTCGGTGCGTTCCGGAGCTCCCGTTTCCATGCCTGGCATGATGGATACCGTGCTGAACCTTGGTCTAAATGACCGTACGGTAAATGCCCTTGCCAGTTCCACAAATAACGAACGATTTGCCAAGGATTGCTACCGCCGCTTTATCACCATGTTCGGCGACGTGGTTATGGGTGTGGAGCACCATAAGTTTGAAAGCATCCTTGAAGCGCAGAAGAAAAAAACGGATGTGCGTTTTGATCACGAGCTATCTGCGGCTGACTTGCAAGAAGTTATTGTTGGTTATAAAAATTTGATTCAGGAAGAAACCGGGCGCTCATTTCCACAAGAGCCATTAGAGCAGCTTTTTATGTCTGTTTTCGCCGTATTTAACTCATGGAATAATGACCGGGCTATCGTTTACCGGAAGCTGAACAAGATCCCCGACGATTACGGTACTGCGGTAAATATCCAGGCGATGGTTTTCGGCAATATGGGTGATGACTGCGGTACTGGTGTGGCTTTTACCCGCAACCCGTCAACCGGGGAGAAAAAACTCTATGGTGAATACCTGATCAATGCGCAGGGCGAGGATGTGGTGGCCGGCATCCGCACTCCCCAGCCTATTGCCGCGCTGGATAAAGATATGCCGGAAATTTACCGGCAATTTGCCGATACCTGTAATCTATTGGAAAAACACTACCGGAACATGCAGGATATTGAGTTCACTGTTGAACGCGGCAAACTGTGGATTCTTCAAACAAGGAACGGCAAGCGCACTGCTCCGGCTGCAATAAAAATTGCTGTGGATATGGTTGATGAAGGCCTGATTACGAAGGATGACGCAATATTGCGAGTTGAGGCCGGCCAACTGGACCAATTGTTGCACCGCCGCATTGACCCGGGTGCCAGATTGGATGTAATAGCTAAAGGGTTGCCTGCTTCGCCCGGAGCCGCCTCGGGAGCGGTAGTTTTTGACGCGGGTTTGGCTGAAGAACTGGCAAAGACGGGTAAAAAGCTGATACTGGTACGCACCGAGACAACTCCGGATGACATCCACGGGATTGTTGCGGCACAGGGGGTCCTGACCTCAAGAGGTGGTATGACCAGCCACGCAGCTGTGGTAGCCCGCGGCATGGGTAAGCCTTGTGTATGCGGCTGTGAAGCCGTGCGGATCGATTATGACAATAAATTATTTACAATTGGTGATTTGAAAGTTAAAGAAGGAGATATAATCTCAGTTGACGGTTCTAACGGCAGTGTTATGCTGGGTGAAGTGCCGATGATTGACCCGGAGCTTTCTTCGGAATTCCAAAAAATTCTGGAGTGGGCGGACGAAATTCGCTCACTTGGTGTAAGGGCAAATGCGGATACGCCGGAAGATGCTGCCAAATCACGGGAATTTGGAGCAGCTGGGATTGGTTTGTGCCGTACCGAGCATATGTTCATGGCTCAGAGCCGCTTGCCGATTGTCCAGGAAATGATCATCGCTTCAACCTTGGAAGAGCGGCAGGCTGCGCTGGCTAAGCTGCTTCCGATGCAACAGGGTGACTTTTACGGAATATTGAAAGCGATGGACGGTTTTCCGGTAACCATTCGCTTCCTCGACCCGCCTCTGCATGAGTTTCTGCCCAACGCTGAAGAACTGATGGTGGAAATAACTACTCTGCGTCTGACCAATGGCGATAAAGCCAAAATCTCGGAGAAAGAAGAACTCTTGCGCAAAGTCCGTGCGCTTTCCGAGTTTAACCCGATGCTTGGACACCGGGGCTGCCGCCTGGGAATTACCTTCCCGGAGGTTTACGAAATGCAGGCCAGGGCTGTGTTGCAGGCTGCCGCACAATTGATCAAGGAAGGTTACAATCCTGTCCCGGAAATTGAAATTCCCTTGGTTATTGACGTAAAAGAACTGGCTCTCTTGCGGGAACTCGTAGTTAATGCTGGTGAAGAAGTTATGAAAGAGACCGGGGTAAAAATTCACTATACTATCGGAACCATGATCGAGGTGCCCAGAGCGGCGCTGCTGGCCGACGAAGTGGCCACCCATGCTGAGTTCTTTTCTTTCGGCACCAATGACCTTACCCAAACCACTTTGGGATTTTCCAGGGACGATGCGGAAGGGAAGTTCATTCCCGCCTACCTGGATAAGAAAATCTTTTCTGACAGCCCGTTTGTTGTGCTCGACCGTTTGGGCGTGGGCAAACTGATGAAGATGGCGGTGGAATTAGGGCGTGCTACTAAACCAGACTTACTTATCGGCATCTGCGGTGAGCATGGCGGTGAACCTAGTTCGATCGAATTCTGCCATCTTGTCGGGTTGAACTTTGTAAGTTGCTCACCGTTCCGGGTACCCATCGCCCGTCTGGCTGCGGCACAGGCCAAGGTAAAGAACATGCCTGGCGTGAAACAAGATTTTGGTACGTTATAAGCGTTATTCAAATTAAGTAAATAAATAAAAGGGCTGTATCAAAAGTCACAAAAACACCTCGTTCCACAATGCAAGCGGAGCGAGGTGTTTGAATCTATGGCTGTTTTAGCATATTCCGTGGGGGCTGCTTTTCATAAATTCCACTTTTGAGACAGTCCCTTTATTTAACAGCTCCTTTTTCTTTAACATTTACTTTTGGCTTTGTGCCAATAATAATAATTTTATCAGTAGGCTTATAGTAATCAGTTGAAATGAGCGCCTTAGACTCGACTTGTCCACCCACGGCAACCTCACGGTAAACTTTTGCCTCGTACCCTATTTTGCCGGGATCTTTTATCCTGGTATCACCTTCCTCAAGAGTATTGTCCTGGTATGTAATAACGTTCGGTTCGATTATGGTTTTTTCTGAAGTAATCTTAACCACGCGGCTATTGCTTTTTTTTGCCCCGAAAATACGGACCGTCAACGTGCCGGATTCAACAGTACTGGATATATAAACCGGGTCATCCATGTTGTTCGCGAATTTTAAGTCCAGATAGTCTCCGGCAATTGTGGCGTCACGGCCGGGAGAGACATAACTAACCGGGCTCGGATGTGAATAGCGCTCTAACACTGGCAGATCCGCGAGAAGTACCGCGTTATAAAGGGTGGTGGCTATTTGGCAAACGCCGCCGCCAATATCAAGGGCAAGGCTATTTCCGATAAATGCGGGGGCCTTTAAATATCCTGTTTCGGCCAGGCGGGGACCCAACCGCCGGTTTAATGAAAATACTTCCCCCGGTTTCAGCAGGCAGCCGTTGAGCGCGGTGTTTGCCAGGGTAATATTATGCGTTCTGTCGCTGGCGCTGGCATCAAAGCTGGTAACGTATTCCGACAGTAATGTGTTGATCCCTTCAAGTTCCTTAGAAGTAATTCCTGGTTTCAATATATATCCAGACGCCTCGGTGTGTAAATTACCCTCTGCCAGAGCCTGGCGTACTTGTTCCAATGTTTTTTCAAAATCGACTCTATAACCGTTTTTTTCATTAACAATTATAACTTTATCATTTGAGAGCTTGACCTCCGCATCTTTTGGCAATTTATCCCATTCTTTTTGGACGTTTTTAATACTATTTGCCAATTTTTCTTCTGAATAAGCAATTTTAATTGCCATATTGACCGGCGCGGCCCTTAATCGCAGGATGGATATTAACTGGTTAACGCCCTTTCCCTCATTACTGTATTCCAACGCTTGCTCGGCCGTTGAAAGGTAATCATATCTTCCTTCTATATCGGATAATTTAATTAAGTAAATTTCCCCCGAGTCTTTAAGTTCCAGCGTATCTGACACGGGAGTGGATATAGCGTTTTCTAAAATTTTTGCGGCTTCAGCCGAATTTAATCCTCCCAGCGGGATACCTGCAATAGTAACTCCTTGTTGTATTATCCCGGAGTACTTAGTTTCTAAAATCATGGCCGCTCCCGATATACCGGCGCCGGACAGGAGAATAAGGATCAGCGACAGGAAAAGAGCTTTTTTAAAAAGCGGCATTGTTTTCTCCAACATTTAATCGCGAATATTTAGAGTAAGCTGAATGTACCTGTCGGCAACTCTAGCCCGTTCTATCATGTCACTGGTAATTGTTTCACCTTCTTCGGCCACTACTTCACCGTTATCTGCCACAATCCTCATGGTTACTTTTTTACCGAGAAGGTACTTTCTCTGTTGCTCCTCAAAGTGTTTGAGTGGATCTACCTGCTGTTCTTCATTTTTTGAAACCTTTGGCTCGTTTTGAACCGCGGTGACGGTTGAGTCAACAGCGGTATCTTCAATATTTTCATTCTGATTATTTTTTATGTTGTCATCATAAAAAACTTCTTCTTTATCGGCGTCTTCTTGCAAATCTGCCACCAGCTTGTCATCTACTCCTTCTTCGACCACCAGAAAGTCATAACCGTAAGTCAGGATAAATTTTTTCGAAATTATTCCGGCGGGTTTTTCGTTGCCGGCGGGAACTAACTGGCAACCAATAATCTCTGCAGTATTTTCATCGATAATATATTCACTGATAGAGCCCACTAAACGGCCCTTCTTGCTCAAAACTTTTATGCCAGGCAGACGGAGGTCTTTCTTAAGTAATTCCAGAACACCGGTACTTTCCGATACTGCCGATAAAGAAGATTGGCCTGTGACGGTCAGTCCAAACTCTCCAATCCCATGCACATCTTCAAAAGATATTACTTTTAGACCTAAATACCATGTGTCATCCTCCACAAGAAAAAAGTCAACCGTACCACGCTCCGCGTTCAAAACCAAATGTTTCACTACACCTATTTGTTTGCCCTCTTCGATACTAAGAACCGGTAGCCCCAAAATCTGTTGACTGTTTTTCATTTACCTCGTCCCCTTTACTTAATTTTAATTTTTCAACTGTTTCAAGATTTGCCTTTATTTTGATTAAATTAGGTATTTTTGAATAAGGAGCGTTAGGCATTTGGGCAATCCGGAGTAATTCGGCCAAGATATCCAGGTAAAGAAGCTGGCACTGTATTTTTTGCTTCAAAGCCGTGTCATGGATAACACTTTGTTGGTTTATAACCGACTTAAGGATCATCATGGCCTGGAGATATTGGCCCAACTCCTGGTAAATTGCGCTTATTTCCATTGCCAGGGCTGCTGATACCTGCTGCTCATGGTTTAGTTGGAAGGCCTTGAAAAAATGTTCCACCGCCTTTTCTATGTTACCCGTGGCTTTTGCTTCAAAACCAGCTGAAATATAATCGCTGATTGTGTCAGCCTTCGTTACATGATCAGCAGTCTCCGGCTTTATATTTTCCCCGTTGACTGAAGTGTTTTGAGAATCGAGGCAAGTATCGATAAGTTCAGTAACATTCGCCCGTATAAGTGGTGGTTCCTCATGCGCACTTTCAACTATGCCGTCGAATTTTTCATCCATGCTGTTTTGCTCGGGAAAATCTTCACCGTCAGTAAGATAGTTTTCTTGAGAGATATCATCCTGCGCCGAAAATACTTCTTTACCGTCGGAGATTTCCCCCTGAATTAGTGGTGGTTCATCAGGGGTATATTCAACTATGCACTCGAATTCTTCTTCCATGCTGTTTTGTTCGGGATAGTTAAACAATGTTAAAGTATCCGGGTTTTCCACCATTGAAGTCATATTCTGTAAATTAATATTATCATCTATAGTCATTTCTTCAATCGTATCTGCAACTATTGGTTCAGGTGGTTCTTGGCCAAAGGACTGATCGTTTAGATAATAGACTTCTTGGGGCTCTCCCCTGGCTTCAAGCGCCTCCGGGTTAACTGCTGACAACGTTTCCGTCAAATAATCATCTGTTGATCCGGGTAGTACTTCGTTAATTAAAGTGTCATTTTTAATATGCGCTGTTTCTTGTGCGGTATCAATTTTATGCAATAAATCTTTATCTGCCGGCTTATCTTCTAAAGCGGATAAGTCACAGCCGGTGGTTATTGTGTCTGTGATTGGCTTATTATCGGTAAATGCGGTTAATCCGGCCTCGGGATGTTTTGCCGGTGAAAGGCCGTTGTTCACCTGCTCTGTTGTTGAAGGGGGACATCCAGTGGCGCAGGTTTCTATAGCCGCTGCTGTGTTATCTGGTGAAACCCTATTCTCAGCATGGCATAAGGCGATTGCAGAAAGAGTTATTAATCCCAGGTAGATGACCAATACCTCACCCACAGTAAAATAGGAAATGGCCGTGGGAAAAACAGCCCCCAAAACGAAGGAAATTCCTACCATGCAGTCAATAATCCGGGGGTGCAGCGGAATGCTATTATTAATAATTCTAAAAATGACTATTAAAACAAGGCTTATGACCAGTAAAATAGCCAGATATTCCTGCATGGCGTCACCTCAATCTTCTTAAATCATTATCGATATATTTTGACAATAAATCAAGTATAAATTATAGTTTTGGGAAATTTAGAAAATTTTCCGAAAAAGTATTGAAAAATTTCCTCTTTTCAAAGGAAGGAGATTGCAGGTGGTAATGACGAATTATTTATATATTTTCCAGAATGATTATTGCGGGGTGAACATGATTGCGGCAGATGAGGTTGTTTGTAGCGATAAATTTCCCAGATGAGGTAATACATATGCTTGAGTCTTTGATTAAAGAACTCCGGCAGCTCCCGTCTGACGCAAAATGGGTGGATTCTAAAAGCCTCCATCTTACGGTCCAGTTTCTTGGAAATGTCCCGGAGATTCACGTTCCGGTGATTGTAAACGCCTTGAACCGCTCTGTAGCCTGTGTCGCTCCCTTTAAACTCAATCTTAACGGCATAGGAGTTTTTCCTTCAATAGAACGGCCCCGTGTGTTATGGATGGGGATGTCAGGCGAAACTGCTATGTTATCCCGCCTGCATCATCAAGTGCAAAAGGAACTCGGACATCTGGGTTTTGAACCTGAGAAGCGCCGCTATTCTCCCCACCTTACTCTAGCTAGAGTCAGGTCACCCTTGGGGTTTTCAGCAGTAATGGAAAGGGCGGAAAAGTTAGCTGGTAAATATAGTATATTAGGTTTGATTAATATTGCTTCAATAGAGTTGATGCTGAGCGAACTAAGCCCCAGGGGGCCTAAATATTTTGTTCTGGCCCGGATTCCTTTGATTGGTCCGGCTTTGGTCCCAAAATAATTAACCATGCTTTATTCCTGAGACCTTTTACAAGGTGGGTTAGTGCATGAATATTCGTTTGCGTGCCGAAGAAGTTGAACGTCAGAGCCTGGCGCCCCATGCCAGCTTTAGCAGTGCTACCAGGGGCAGGCTTAGGCCGGAAGAGGAATGCGTAGTACGCACTGCTTTTCAGCGTGACCGGGACCGGATCATTCACTCTAAGAGTTTTCGCCGTCTTAAACATAAAACACAGGTTTTCGTAATCCCAGAAGGGGACCACTACCGTACCAGGCTGACTCACACATTGGAAGTAGCCCAGATTGCACGGACTGTTGCACGGGCGCTTAGGCTTAACGAAGACCTTACCGAGGCAATTGCCATGGGCCATGATCTGGGACATACTCCCTTTGGTCATGCCGGGGAAGAAGCTTTAAACGAAGTTTTCGCACCCGGTTTCAAGCACAACGAACAAAGTCTAAGAGTGGTCGACGTGCTCGAAGGAGGCGGGGGACTCAACCTTACCTGGGAGGTGCGGGATGGTATTTTAAATCATACTGGACCAGTAAGGCCGGCCACTTTGGAGGGGCAGATCGTAAAAATCGCCGATCGTGTCGCATATATTAATCACGACATTGACGATGCGATCCGGGGCGGGATCCTTGCAACAGAACAACTTCCCGGTGAAAGTCTTGAGGTTTTAGGTATCAAACACCGGGACCGGATTAATAACATGGTCCTTGACTTGATAAATACTAACTGGAACGGGTCAGATGTTATAAATATGAGCCCGAGCGTCCAGGCTGCCACTGACAGCTTGAGAGAGTTTCTCTTTCAACACGTTTACATCGGCTCTGATGCTAAACGGGAGGAAGCCAAAGCACGTCATGTCGTCCAGTGTTTATTTTATTATTTTCAGGACTTCCAGGCGTTATTGCCTGATGAGTACCTGAAGCGGGCAATATCTTGCGGCATTAAGCGGGTAATATGCGATTATATTGCGGGTATGACTGACAGGTTTGCAATTCGAATGTACCAAAGATACTTTTTGCCGGCACCCTGGGTGGAATAAGCAAGATGGTTATGTATTGCATTTAATGGCAATAATATTTGTCATGCATTATTTACAAAATATTGTCGGTAGACGGCAGGGAAATCTTAATTTATATCGAATATTTTGTAATGCAGCTGCTTTTTGCCGGATCTACAATAACATTTTACCAATGTAAAGTTATTATTTATACTTATTTAGTAGCTATTTTTTGCAGAAGGTGGTCAGGGTGGGCTTAATCCCTGGTGAAGTAATAGAAGCAGTCCGCTTGCGATCAGACATCGTTGAGGTGGTTTCCCGCTACGTAAAACTTAAAAAAAAAGGGAAATACTTCACCGGTTCCTGTCCTTTTCACCAGGATCGTATGCCTTCGTTTACTGTTACGCCGGATAAGCAAGCTTTCCACTGTTTCGGCTGTAATACGGGCGGTGATGTCTTTAGATTTTTAATGTTGAAGGAAAACCTAACCTTTATAGAAGCGGTTGGTACATTGGCGCAACAGGCAGGGATTACGCTTCCTTCAACTGAAAACCCTGCTGAGAGGGAACGGGAAAGAAGATGGGGCCGTCTGAGGCAAATAAACAGCTTAGCGAAGGATTATTTCCGGGATATCTTCAAGTACCACGATTCGGCAGCCGTAGCCAGGCGGTATATGAGTGGGCGCGGGCTCACCACGGAAGTGCTGGAACGTTTCCAAGTGGGTTTTGCCTTGCCGGATTGGGGTTCTTTGCTTGAGTTTTTGGGTGAGAAAGGCTATCAGCCGCGAGAAGTAGCCGAGGCAGGGTTAGCTATTAAAAGTGAGCGTGGGAAATATTACGACCGTTTTCGCAAGCGTGTCATGTTTCCAATCTGGGATGTCACCGGCCGGGTTATCGGGTTTGGCGGCCGGGTTCTTGATGACTCAATCCCTAAGTATATTAATACATCAGAGACAACTTTATTCATTAAAAGCCATGTTCTTTACGGTTTACACCATGCGAGGGGAGCTGTCAGGGAAAAGGGCTATGCGATTATAGTGGAAGGGTATATGGATGTCATTACCGCTTACCGGTACGGGATCGCGAATGTAGTTGCATCGCTGGGTACCAGCCTGACCAGGGAACAGGGCAGGCTGTTAATGAATTACAGCAGGAATGTGATTATCGCCTACGACTCTGATGCGGCTGGTGTGGCCGCGACTATGCGAGGTCTGGATTTGTTGCAAGAACTTGGCTGCCAGGTACGGGTAGTAAACATCCCGGACGGAAAAGATCCGGATGATTTTTTGCAAAGACAAGGAAACCATGCCTGGGAAAGTTTAATCAATCAGGCGCCTTCCTTGATTGAATACAAATTACAGCAGGCGGTCAGTATTAAGCCGGCTAAGACGGTCTCAGATAAGCTGGAAGTAATGTTAAGAGTATTTCCCAACCTGGTAGGGATAGATAGTGAAATCGAAAAAGAAGAGGGCTTGAAAGCAATGGCCCGGCTATTGAATTTAAGCCCGGAAACGGTTGCGGGAGAATTTAAGAGGTTTGAAGCAAATTCGGGAAAAAAATCTACAAATACGGATAATATTGCTAAAACCAAGCATAATATATTTAACAATGAGAAAAAACTGGATACCAAGGCAAAGGCAGAGGCGGGTATCTTGCGGCTAATATTGGAAGACCCGTCTTTGGGAGAAATAGTCCTGGAGGAACTCGGCGAAAAACCTTTTAGTAGTAATTATTTTCAAAATATTTTTAAGTATGTTTTAGCGGCTTATAAAAAACCGGCTTACCAGCCCGCTGAACTTTTCAACTATATTGAAGATGATGAACAAGCCTTGTTGAGCTTTTTATTAACCCTAGAAATTCCTGGTGATAACTATATTCAGATAATGAGAGGTTATTTGGAATCCATCAACCGGTGTAAACGTCAGGAGCGCAGGGAGATACTCTTGAAGGAAATTAATGAGGCGGAAAAATCCGGCAATGATTGGTTATTAAATGATCTGTGGCGCGAGTATATTGTCTTAAAAGGAATTACTGAGGCTGAATGGACAGGTGACCATGGTCGAGTTGCAAGCTTGATGCAAGAAAACCAGCATATTTTGAAGACAGGCTCATGGAAGCACCCTAGGGAAGGGAGTGACGGCAACTGAGAGACGAAATTAAGAACGAAGGTGTTAAGGAATTAATTGAGAAAGGCAAAAAACGTGGTGTCCTAACTTATAATGAGATTATGGACAGCCTCCAGGGTGTCGACTTTACTCCTGAGCAAATGGAGGAAATTTATGATAAACTTGCTGGTATGGGTGTAGAAATTGTTGAATGCACGGCAGAAATGGAACCACTTGACGGTTCTGCTATGGAACCCCCGCCCGAAGAAGTGGGAGTAGATCTATCCGTTCCGGAAGGCGTCGGTATTGATGATCCCGTCCGCATGTATCTAAAAGAAATCGGCCGTGTTCCTCTCCTTAACTCTGAAGAAGAAGTTGAACTTGCCTTGCGCATGGAAAATGGTGATGAAGAAGCGAAGCGAAGGCTGGCGGAAGCCAATTTAAGGCTGGTGGTCAGTATTGCCAAACGCTATGTGGGAAGAGGCATGTTGTTCCTGGATTTAATCCAGGAGGGTAACCTTGGTTTGATAAAAGCAGTAGAAAAGTTCGATTACCGGAAAGGGTTTAAATTCAGCACTTATGCTACCTGGTGGATTCGCCAGGCTATCACCAGGGCTATAGCCGATCAAGCCAGGACTATAAGGATACCTGTTCACATGGTGGAAACGATTAATAAGTTAATACGGGTATCCAGGCAGCTTTTACAAGAACTGGGCCGTGAACCAAACCCGGAAGAGATTGCCAAAGAGATGAATATTTCGGAGGAGAAGGTCCGGGAAATTATTAAGATAGCCCAGGAGCCGGTGTCCCTCGAAACGCCAATCGGTGAGGAAGAAGATTCCCACCTGGGTGACTTTATTGAGGATCACGAGGCAAGAGCACCTGCTGAGGAAGCATCGTTCACCCTTTTGCGAGAGCAACTGAATGAGGTGTTAAAAACTTTAACTGACCGTGAGCAAAGAGTATTGCGTTTGCGCTTCGGACTTGATGATGGCCGTGCGCGCACTCTAGAGGAAGTTGGTCAAAAATTTGGTGTCACACGTGAACGCATCCGGCAGATCGAGGCTAAGACACTTCGCAAGTTGCGTCATCCCAGCCGTAGTAAAAAGCTAAAAGATTACCTGGATTAAATTATTATGAAAAAACATTGACTGAAAATATAAATTATCGTATAATGTAAATCGCTGATGTTCCTCGATAGCTCAACGGTAGAGCAACCGGCTGTTAACCGGTAGGTTGTAGGTTCGAATCCTACTCGGGGAGCCATCTTTTGGGCCCATAGCTCAACGGTAGAGCATCCGGCTCATAACCGGCTGGTTCCAGGTTCGAATCCTGGTGGGCCCACCATTTTAGCAGTTAGCTGCGGGTCATTGATCATTGATGCAAGTTAATTACAGCCAAATGGGCCCCTTGGTCAAGCGGTCTAAGACACCGCCCTTTCACGGCGGTAACATGGGTTCGAATCCCGTAGGGGTCACCACTAAGCGCGGGCGATTAGCTCAGTTGGGAGAGCGGCTGCCTTACAAGCAGGATGTTGGCGGAACGAGCCACCCCAAACATGTACTAATTGCATTAAATAATGGGAGCATAGCTCAGCTGGGAGAGCACCTGCCTTACAAGCAGGGGGTCAGCGGTTCGAACCCGTTTGCTCCCACCACTAAAAAGAACAATGTTGCACCGGAATCATGTTCCGGTGCAACATTGTTTTTGATGCCGAAAAAATCAACCTCAACATGCTCCCGATACACATTTATTTTCCTGATAACTTGCCGGAGAGACATATGTTTTTCTTTCTCATTGAATATGCTCCATGTGTCACGTAATGCCCTAATTCCAGATAAAACAAAGTTAACTTCTTCAAATCTTCTGCCTGGTTTATTTTTGATATTTCCTCAAGGTATTCCGTGTTTATTCTAATAAACTTGTTCGGAATAACCAAAATATGGCTGCGTTGTTAATGTGAAGGCCTATAACTGAAAACTACCTTATTTCATCAATAACAGACGGATTATCAAACTTGGGTGAATTTACAAGGTTGGAAACCCTGTAAGATACTATTGGACCGCGGTAGGGATGCAGCAGTTTTTTCAGACTGCTGGGTTCATCTGATTCCAGCCAAGTTCTGTAATCGCTTTCTTTGGATAGTATAACAGGCATTCGGTCATGAATTTCCCGTATAAAGTCATTCGCCCGGGTAGTGATGATACTGCACGAATGGACATCATTACCTTCCGGGGAACTCCACTGGCCCAGATGCCCGCGAAAGCAAAAACTTCTTTGCCAGGCAGCGTAATTCTTATAGGGGTTTTACCTCCGCTTTGCTTTCTCCACTCATAGAAGCCGTCAGCCGGGATCAGGCACCGGCGGTGCAGGAAAGAATATTTGAACGCAGATTTTTGGCCGATTGTTTCTGCTCGGGCATTGATCAATTTACTGCCGATGGAGGCATCCTTTGCCCAGTGGGGTATCAAACCCCAACGCATCATCGATATTTCCCTTTGATTCTCTGCCAAAATTACAACCGGTATATTCTGGCTTGGGGCAATGTTATAGCGCCTGCTGTAGTTATAATTCTCATTTTGAAGATGAGCTTGAAAAACCTTTATAAGGGTTGACAGTTCAATGGTCAACGTAAAACGCCCGCACATGATAATCCTCCTTCCAAAGAAGATTTCCGAGAAGCCTGTGGCATCTTTAATTTGAAATGAAGAAATAATCTTTTCTTAATTACTTAAACGAAAAGGCTCTTTTCCCTCCTGGATATATATTGTTTAGATTCATAAAAGAAATTCAGATTATCCCGACGGCAGCGGTGGATAAATATGCAGCGCTACCGGTGCGAAACGGAACAGGGGCTGGTGTGTAGGGATGAGGAGGGGTGGATGCTGGAACGGGCTTGGGATTGATAAAGTCACTTAGAACAAAAACCCGGTCCAATTAAGGATCGGGTTTTTGCTTTCAAGAAGGTATCATCATGGTCGATGTATTATAATTTATGATGCTAGTATCATTTGGGTGCATATCCACCTATTAACATAATTATCACATCTTGCATATTATATAAAAAATCAAAGGAGGGCAATTTTATGGCCGATATTAAATCCCAAGAATGTGGCACTGGTTGCGGCACTGGCTGCGGCACTGGCTTTGGCAACCCAGCGTTCATTATCTTCCTGATTCTGATCCTGCTCATTTTGGGTTTGAGCTGCTGTGGAGTTTGCATTTAAACAGTGAGAGAAGCTTAATAAGAGAACACAAGCCAGGAGGCCCCGCGCCCCTGGCTTTTTGTGTGTTTGCCCGGCATGTCAGCCGAGCCAATGGGGCCTTTCTACCCGGAGGATAATGCTGCAGAAAATTACTGCAGCATTACCTTACTCGAT
The DNA here is from genome assembly GCA_002067965.1 of Pelotomaculum sp. PtaU1.Bin035. Taxonomy (GTDB): domain Bacteria; phylum Bacillota; class Desulfotomaculia; order Desulfotomaculales; family Pelotomaculaceae; genus MVRN01. The sequence goes on along the minus strand of MVRN01000074.1, from coordinate 63,680 downwards.
TATATGCTGTTATTCAGCGGTTTTGTTCTTTAGAGATTCTTTTTTTGCTTTTTCACCGCAGATGCCTTTTCCGGTTAGTTTCATGCCGTTACTTTTGTTTTCCATTATAGTGGTCTTTTTGTCCTTTGCCGAATCTGTTTGACGTTTAGCCAATTTGTTTTTCCCCTTTCTTTTTATTAATTCGTGAGCCTACCTTTTTTCTGCAATGGCGTGGAGTGAGTTTGCTATGTCTTTCATGTAGAAAACAAAAGGAATTGTTAGCAGTATGGAAGTAATAGTAAACATTTTCATATCAGCTGAAGACGTTTCTTTATGATACAAATGAAACCACCTCCTTTATGATAGTGTTGTCCAATTTTGTGAGATAAAAAACAGTGAATATAATGGTGTGGTATCCAAATGGCGGATTTGCAATTGTCTATTGTTGAGAGTCTCCATTGTAAAGGTTTGTATTACGAATGCAGGATAGTTGCCTATGCCTATTCCTCGAAGAATGTTATTTTCTCGTCCCTATTGTCTATCGACAGGCAATTACGTATAATTATCGTATAAGGTATTAAATGGTAACATGGAATTGGGCTCTAACTATGGAAGCGGATACCTTAGACAGCAATCAGGATCAATGCGGCATCTTGGAGCCTGTCATCATTTATGTTCAGCGTGCTTGATTTGTTGAAGCGTTGTTATAAAGAAAAGATTTTTTAACGGAGGGTATGTATTTGAATGGAAAATGTTGATTTCAAGGTTGCATTTTGGGGTGTGAGGGGTTCCCGCCCGGTATCGGGGCCACATACAGTTCTATTCGGAGGCAATACACCATGTGTGCAGATTCAGATCGGTGAAAGGCTGCTCATTATGGATGCAGGCACAGGTATTTGTAATCTTGGTAATCAGTTAATGAAAAAAAAGGGAAAGATTAAGGGGGAAATTTTTATCACCCATACCCACTGGGACCATATCCAGGGGTTCCCATTTTTTACACCGGCATTTATTAAGAATAATCATTTTGTACTCTACGGTCAGAGTAAGATGAACCTTACCTTTGCCAACCTCATGCGAGGTCAGATGTTGTATCCTCACTTTCCGGTTTCGTTGGAACAAATGGGAGCAACCATTGAGTTTTATGAGGTGTACAGCGGGGAAGAAATTGATCTGGATGACGGTATTGTTGTTAAAACTGCTCATAATAATCACCCTGGTGGAAGCATTTCTTATCGTCTTGAACATGGGGGACGAGCCTGTTGCTATATAACCGATACTGAACATTATTCATGTCTCGACAATAATTTAAGAGATATTATTAACGGAGCGGATCTGGTAATCTATGACACAAATTTTACTGATGAAGAATATGTAGGACAAGAGAGCTATACCTCCAAAATCGGGTGGGGACATTCCACCTGGCAAGAAGGGGTTAAGTTGATGCAGGCAGCCGGAGCGCGGAAGCTAGTGTTATTTCATCATGCCACTCATCGCACTGATAATGATTTGGCGGAAATTGAACGAAAGGCCCAAAAGCAGTATCCCAATTGTGTTGCGGCCCGGGAGGGGATGGTTATCTCACTTCCTGTTTATTAATGCGCTGCTGAAGTGATCCCGTGTTTTAGTTGTTTTATGCAGAACAAGTGGTTATTGTCGTTAAGGGAGTTGTCCGGGCTACACTCCATGTATGTTTTGGGAAATTAAGAATGGCCGGTCCTATCTAAGGGATCGGTTTTTATCTTAATCGAACTGTTATTAAAATATAGAGGAAAATTATATTCCTTCGAAGAAAGTAGAATAAAGAATAAAGTTGGAATATATGCCAATAATTATTAACGTTAGAGGTGTTTTACATGGCTGTAACCCTTAAGGCTTCAAAAAAATTATCAGGTGAGGACCTGGTATTAAAAGGCATTATCACCAGAGAGCAGCTATGGGAAGCGCTTCGACTTCAGTCACGCACAGGTGAGTTTCTGGGTAGTATTTTGATAAAACTGGGTATGGTTTCTGAGGAAACAATGGATGAAATTCTTGGTGTTCAACAAAACAGGTTGGACAATATCGAACCTGTTCTACTTAAAGCAATACCAGAACAACTGGTCCGCAGACACAAGGTGATTCCGCTAAAAAATGAGGGGAACTGTCTTACAGTAGCCATGGTGGATCCCATGGACGTCTTAGCAATAGACGACCTGCGCCTGTTAACCGGGTGCGAGATCGAGCCTGTTCAAGTTGATGAAAAGGATATCCTCGCAGTTATTCAAAAGCATTTTGGTATATTGGAAGTCGACAGGATATTTGAGGAATATGAGCTACTGACAGGTCAGCAGGAAACCGAAGCTGAACCTCTGGAAGAAGAAGTGATTGATGAAGCGCCGATCGTGCGTCTGGTTAATTCAATCTTCCTTCAGGCAATAGAACAAAATGCCAGTGACATTCATATTGAACCCCAGAGACACCAGGTAAGAGTTAGGTACCGGATCGACGGCATGCTCCGGGAAATGATGCTGTTGCCTAAAAAAATTTGTTCTGCAGTGATATCGAGAGTAAAAATTATATCCAATATGGATATTTCAGTAAAACGAATTCCCCAGGACGGCAGGTTCCAGCTTAAATTTGGAACACGGGAAATCGACCTCAGGGTATCTACGCTGCCCACAGTCTATGGGGAAAAGGTAGTGACCAGGCTCCTGGACAGGAGCATGAAATCTTGTAAAATTGAGCAGATCGGGTTTGGGACGCTTAACCTTAGAAGGTTTACCAGCGCTCTGAAAAGTTCCCATGGTATGCTTTTAATAACGGGGCCTACCGGTAGCGGAAAAACTACCACCCTTTACGCTGCGCTTAATGAGATCAACACCGTTGAAAAAAATATCATTACCGTGGAAGACCCAGTTGAATATATACTGGAGGGCATAAACCAAACGCAGGTCAACATCAAGGCCGGGATGACCTTCGCGGCCAGTTTGCGGGCCATATTGCGGCAGGATCCGGATATCATTATGGTCGGTGAGATCCGCGACAGCGAAACTGCTGAAATTGCCGTCAAAGCTGCCACCACCGGCCACCTGGTGCTATCCACCCTTCATACCAACGCCGCCGCCGGGGCAATTACCCGCCTGGTCGATATGGGGATCGAACCTTTTCTTGTAGCTTCATCAGTACTTGCAGCAGTCGCGCAGCGCCTGGTCAGGCTGATATGCCCGGAATGCCGCCAGGCTTACATGTTGGCGCCAGATGCCCCGGAGCGGACATTTATCGGATTTGGGCCGGAGAAGCCGGTTACTCTGTACAAAGGCACAGGCTGCGATAACTGCGGAAATATTGGTTATCGGGGCCGTATGGCTATTCACGAGGTACTGCCTATGACAGCGTCGCTTCGCCCGCTGATCATTAGAAACGCCCCCACAGACGAGATCAAGCAAAAAGCTCTGGCAGAAGGAATGATTAGCCTGAAAATGGACGGCATACATAAAGCATTAGCAGGCTTGACAACTATCGATGAAGTGATGAGAGTGGCTTATACTGATGAAATATAATATTAAATGTTATCCAAAATATGAAATAGTAAAAAAATGTTGAAAAATAATCCTCAATATGAAGGATTTTCATATTTCATAAAGAAGTTAAATTTTAGGGAAATAGGACACAGCTTCTCGGCAAGTATTATCCACAATGATCTTTTTTGAAAAAATATTTTAAGCGGTGGATTAAATGGCATCCCAATATTCTTATAAGGCTCGTAATCAGGCCGGTAAATTGTTTACAGGAAAAATAGAGGCAGAAAACCGGCATAAAGCGATAGCGCTGATCAGGGAGCGTAAATTTTTCATTGTTGAGATAAAAGAAATTTCTTCCAAAGGGATTTCTATTAGCCTGGATAAAGTTTTTCAGAAAAAGGTTAGCTCCAAAGAAATGGCTGTTATGTGCCGTCAGTTTGCAACGATGGCTCAAGCCGGCGTGCCTATGCTCCAATGCCTTAATATATTAACGCAACAATGCGATAACAGGATTCTCAAGGAGACATTGAATAAGATCACTGAAAATCTTGAAGGTGGTATGTCATTGACGGAATCACTCAAATCCTTTTCAAAAGTGTTCCCGGTGATTTTTGTTAATATGGTGGAATCCGGGGAAGTAAGCGGCGCACTTGATCAGGTGTTGGACCGGCTTGCCGTGAACTTTCAAAAAGAGCATGAATTAAAAGAAAAAATAAAATCGGCGATGACTTACCCGGCAGCTGTTATAATAGTGGCCGTCCTGTTGGTAGCTATGCTGCTAATCGTTGTGCTTCCCAGGTTTATCACATTGCTTTACGACATGAAAGCTCCCGTTCCCATTTCTACTCAACTGGTTATAGGGCTAAGTAACTTTTTAAGGGGCTCTTGGTATATGGTGTTAATATTGCTCGCCGGGGCGGTTACCGGTTATAAGCGTGCGGTTACTACTGAACGAGGCAGAATGCTCAAGGACAAGGCAGTCCTGAAACTGCCGCTGTTCGGCCCGATGATCCGGAAGATAATCATTTCACGCTTTTGCCGTTCACTGGGGTTTCTATTAAAAAGCGGCGTTCCAGTCCTGCAGTCCCTTGATGTGGTGAAGAACATTGCGGGGAATTATGTGGTAACCAACAGTATCAGAGATGCTGAAAATAGTATAAAAAAAGGACATAGTATTTCTTTACCGTTGCAAAAAAGCGGGTTTTTTCCTCCGATGGTGACCAGAATGATATCGATCGGTGAGGAAACAGGTTCTGTGGATACCTTACTGGAGAAGGTCGCTGATTTTTATGAACGGGAAGTCGAAGAATTGGCCGCCCGGTTATCTTCTTTGCTGGAACCTGTCTTGATCGTCGGGATGGGCGTGGTTGTGGGGTTTATTATCCTGTCCGTTATGCTACCGATGTTCAGTGTTATCAATAATGTAAAATAGTTCCGGCCTAGTAATCTTAGCCGGTAGTCTGATGCGAAATATAAATTATATAAAGAGGGGGGTATCGTCATAAAACTTACTAAAAACGAACGCGGATTTACCCTGGTAGAACTGATGGTGGTGGTCGTGATCATCGGGGTACTGGCTGCTATCGCAGTGCCGGCGATGAGCAAGCAGACGGACAAAGCGAAGGTAAAACGGGTTGTTTCAGAGTTGAAGATTATGAAAGCAGCCATTGATGCCTATAAAGCGGAGAAGGGCGCCTACCCAACGACAGTTCAAGTTAAAGATGTTCTAACAAGTAACGGAATAAACTTTGGGGCCGCCTCGTATAAAGACCCGTGGGCTAAACCTTACATGTATTCTACAAATGACGCGTCTCCAGCAGCTTACAAACTTGTTTCTTATGGGCCGGATGGTGGCGTTACTGCTGGTAACGACAACATTATGGCAACTGATTCCATAGATCCTACTGAAAATACTAATGATGCTGACGCTGCTCCCCTGAAGAATTCTATAAATTCGGATGGAACTTAATCTCATGCGATTTTTTTAGACGGAATAAAACATGTATAGAAGTAAGAAATATTTCAATAATTTGGGTTTTACCCTGATTGAAGCGACTATCGTTGTTATCATTATCAGCGTGATTGTTGCAGTCGCTTTGCCGGATTTTAATAAAACTATCGGACTTTACAACCTCGACAGTTCGGCCAGGGAACTGGCTTCGGATATCCGCTCCCTTCAGCAAAACGCGCTGAAACACGAGAGCGCCGGATTTGAGATATTGTTTAATACTGGCACGGAGAGTTACCGTCTAATTAACACCGACGTTGGAGTATTAAGCCCATATAAGATTAAAAAATTACCCGCAGGCATAGATCTTGTTTTCTCAAATTTTAAAGATAGCCGTCTTATTTTTGCTGCCAACGGAAACCCCGCAGGCGGGATCGGAGGTCATATCAGCCTTAGAGATCACGCAACCGGAACTTTCTTATACGTTATTATTGATTCTATCGGCCGGGTGCGGGTCAGCGATACTCCGCCTTCATAAGAACCTGTTTATTATTACGGGGTGATGGTTTGAAACCGGTTATTTACCATGATGAGCGTGGCCTGACACTGGTCGAAATACTAGTGGCGTTTGTCATTCTCACCACGGCACTAGTGACCATGTTGGATATTTTCGTCCTGGGAAAGCGCTACAATGCTGATACTTGCCGCTATAATACTGCCATGGCGCTTGCCCAAAGTAAAATAGAAGAAATTAAAAGTATGGCATTTAATAGCGTGAGTAATGCTGCGCTAAAGTCTTTCTCCTTGGAAAGCGATTACTCCCAATTTGATGGCTTCGCATATTCAGTAACGGTGGTAGACAGTGGTTTGATTACGAAAACGGTTACCGTAACGGTCTATTATGAAGATGAAGATATGCCAAAGGAACTTGCCATGACAGCAGAGATCTCTAATAGGTGAAACCAGTGGAACGTTTTCAGAATGAACGTGGTTTTACCTTAATTGAGCTAATGTTGTCAACTATGTTGATGGGCATACTCTTTATGGCGGTCTGGAATATTTTCGGACACTGTTTTATCTTCTGGAAACAGGCTGAGAATAGTGTCGATGTTTATTATAGCCTGCGCATTTCTCATGACCGGATGGGCAGGGAACTGCGGTATGCCAGAGGCATATCAATTTCGAGTGATACCGCCAACCTTGAGTTTCTAAACGCCGATGGAATGAACGTTAAGTATTACTGTAATTTAAACGAACTGATCCGCAGAGTGAAGGGTGTTTCCAGCCCGCTGGCAAGTGATATTGAAAGTGTTAGATTTATTTATACAACTGCAGCCGGGCTGGTTATAGATGAGTCCAACATGACAGCCTATAAACTATTGCCTGATTGGGCGGCAACCGTTAATCTGGTGACAATTACGATAGCGGCGAAAAAGCAAGGCGGCACTGCCGGCCCGGTTGTTCTAACTCAGAAAGTTAGGCTAAGGTCCTTACCATGAGAAGTGTAAGTGATGAATCCGGCCAAGCGCTAGTCTTGGTTATGATGATAATATTAGTAGTCCTCCTGATGGGATCCACAATACTTACGCTGGTCGGTGAAAGCCGGAAAGCGTCCTTTGAAGAAAGGATGATCATTCAGGCCTATTATATTGCTGACGCCGGGGTAGAGCGTGCCTTGGCCAAAGTCAAATCAGACAGCGGCTGGTTGTGGGACGCCGTTCATCTTGACGCAGACAAGGAAGTTGAATATATAACTGACCTTGATTACAGCGGCGGTAGAATTTCCAGGGTAATAATAAAAGAAGAGAATATTTATCCCGCTGCTCCTTTGTCTAAAGAAGATGTTGCTTATACCGACATCTTGATAATATCGGAAGGGACATGCGAAAGCAGCAAGAAAACGCTTAAAGTTAGAGCCAGAGTTAACGCGCCGCTGCATTTTTGCAAGGGTGTTTGGATAAATTCGCCGGAATCGGATTTCGGCAAAAATAGCATCATTGTTTCGAGTATTACCTCATCCAGTGGCCTTGCATTCCGGCACGATTGCATAATATATGGTGATATAACCGCGAGCGGTGACGTTACTGTTATGCAAAATATAGCAATTGCTGCAAGTGAAGTTAAGACAACGGGAAGTGTCATTCTTGAAAATGATGCCCGGATAAACGGAAATGTTAGGCAGGCAGGCACTAGTCCTTTTTATGTCGATCTATCCAATGGGGCTTTGATTGGATGGGTGGAAGATGTCGCCGGGCAAAATGAAATATTTTATAAAGATGTATATTATAACGGGATTCTTTATAACAACAGCGGTAGAACTATAGACGAATCCAAGTTGCACCACGATAAGGCCGGTGTTATAAAGATACCTGTTTTTCCGGTCTTGACAATGTCAATGTATGAAAACAACTATGACGTAAAATATACGGGTAACAAAACCTTTAGCGGTTATTTTACTGTAGACGGGATCTTGTTTGTCACGGGTGATGTGACCATATCCGGAAATTACAGCGGTGTTGGTACGATAATCGCGGGAGGCGATGTAAATATTTCCGGTGACTTGAAAAGATATAATGATGATCTGGCTAGCAGTCTGTCAATTTTATGTTTCGGAAATACGGGTATAACAATTTCTAAAGGAAGCGAAGCCTGGGCGCTGCTGTACGCGCCACCAGGGACGCCAGCCGGCATGAGGGGGGTAAATATCGGAAACGGGGCGAGGGTCCATGGCAGTGTGATCTGCGATAAAATCTATATCAACTCCGCCGGTAATACCCTGGTTCAATATGAGGGTTCTTTGTCTAACAACCAACCGGACTGGGTCACCTCTGTCGTTGACATAACTTCCTGGCAAGAGCTGTACTCAGTCTTTTAGTCAGGGCATGATGAAAGGGGCAACCGCTTTGAAGGGTTTGAATGGTTCACTTTCCGGAAAATTAATCCGTAAACTGGCTCCTAAAAAGACTGAGTATGCGGCGGTTGATATCGGCTCCAGGGAAATCAAGGTAGTGGAAGTCAGCATCGCTGACGGTAGCCCTGTGGTTGTGGCGTCCGGCCGGTATCCTACCCCCGCCGGTGTGTTGGACGCTCATGTCAATGAGGAAGATCTGGTTAACGCCCTAAATGAATTGGTTCTGGTATCGGGGATCCAAGTAAATGAAGTAATTGCCACTATAAGTGGCGACAGGGTAATTACGCGGCATGTCAAAATGCCTGTAATGCCTGAAAAGGAACTGGAGACAGCCGTCATGTTTGAAGCAGAGAAGTTCATTCCCATACCTGTAGATGAGCTTACTATCAGGTATATAAATCTCGGCGAAATAGAGTCCGGCGGTGATAAATACCTCCATCTGCTGCTGGCTGCCGTGCCTACCTCATTTGTCTACGATTACAATGAAATTTTTATCAGGGCCGGCCTGACCGTCGCCGCAATAGATCTTCAGTCGCTAGGCCTATGGCGCGTGTTCGGCAACCTGAAGAATTCAACTGCAAAAAATGGTACGGTAGGTATTTTGGATATCGGGGCATCTGCCACTCAATTTGTGGTTGTGCGTGACCGGGCGCTTCAGTTAACCAGGACCCTCCCGGTAGGCGGCAATTTGCTTACCCGGTCGTTGGCGGAACATTACGGGCTTGATTTTATTAAAGCGCAGCAAATGAAAGAGGAAGAGGGCGAGTTGCTAAGTACTGATGAGGCTGCAGTATCTGCGACCGCGGACGCAATGCAGATGGATTTTTCCCTGCGCGACGGGCTTTCAGGACTGGTCCGTGAAATACGCCGGTCGCTGGACTACTATGCGGCACAGGATAGCGCCACGGCGATTGAGAGGTACATTATTAGCGGTGGTACAAGCAAGCTGAAGGGATTTCGGGAGTTTCTCACCGGGGCCATGGAAACGCCGGTGGATTTCGGCAACCCGGGAATACCCGGGTTGCCGGACGAAGGGTTAATCGACGCTCCATTTGACCCGTCTTTTGCGGTGGTCCTGGGCACGGCTTTGCGGGAAGTGGCCGAATAATGTATAAGGTAGACCTCCTACCCTACGAGTTGCAGAGAGACGTAGGTGTAGATGTGAAGAAGCTTTTAAAGAGGTTGTCTGTTTTCCTGGCGGCAATATTCTTGTTGGTTAGCTGCGGCACGTTTGTTTTCAGTGAATTATTGACCAGAAAAGAAATAGCCGTAACCGAAAAAGAACTAAGTGAAATACAGGTTACCGTTAATAATATAGAAGAGATCAAAAAACAACGGCAAAATAACCAACATTCTATTCAAAATTATAAGGCTCTAATTAATAAAAAGTTGTCGTGGTCATATTTACTGGAGGATTTAAATTCTAACCTGCCGGTGGATATGTGGCTGGCAAGTTTAGAATTATCATTTACTGATATGAGTGCTTCAGTAGGAACAGTTGGACAAATTGCGGGACAGTCTGAGGCACAGGCCCCGGCTCATGTGCAGGCTCGCGCGCAATCAAAGGCCACTCAGGCAAATGTTGGTGCGGCGCCGGGCGGGCAATCTCCCGCTGCCGGGCAAAAAGATTCTCCGTCACCTGATTCACCGCCGGCCCCTAATATCTTAGTTGTGGAAGGCTATTCCCGTACAGTGCCGTCAGTCGGAATTTTTGTCAACAACCTGGACAAGATGCCGTATTTTACAAGTGTAAAGCTAAACGAAATTAGCGAAGAAGAAAAAAATGCGGCTATTAAGTTTAAACTAACGGCAATACTCAAGGATGGTGGCAGGTAATGTGGCAGAGGCTGCGACCTCGTGAAAAATTCATGTTGTCGATCCTTGTATTTGCCGGTTTGTGCTCCATATTATTCAAGTTTATATTAATTCCACAATACAACATACATATTAAAAGTAAAGCCAGACTTGCTGATTTGCGATTAAAATTGCAGGCCGATAAAGATGTAATCAGAACACAACAACAGGAAATAGATGAAGCAGTAAAGGTAACAGAGCAGTTAAATGAAATTAAACCGCTTTTTAATAACGAGATGGGGGACGGGCTGGCTCTTGTCCAAATTGGATTGCAAGCCGTAGAGTCGAATGTCGATGTCTTATCTTTCATTCCTTCGGTTATCGTAGATAAAGGGGATTACCTGGAGTTGCCCTTTAGGATGGAAGTACGCGGTGATTACTATGAAGTATGTAGTTTTATTAAAAAGATTGAGGCTTTACCCAACTTATCTGAAATTAGGACGTTAATAATTAAACACTACGAGGATAAAAAGGCGGTAATGCCGGCTGATTCTGCCGCGCTAGAACAAATCCCCGGGGAAAAGACTCCGGAAGAAGTTATTCCAGTCCAAGATGGCAGGGTTGTTGCTAAATTCGATATCGTGACCTTTACCAGTCCATCGCCTGAGGCTAAACTGCAGGTAGAACAGGCACTAAAATGGGCTGTGGGGCGGTATAATGCTTTCCGGCCGCCGGACGCGGTATCGCCATATCCGGGAATAAAACCCATGGTTATAAAGGCAGGGCAGTCTGCCGTGGCTGTAACAACTGAGAAAACCAGGCTAACCGGCGCAACCGGGGATACAGCAAACAAGGAAACTAATACAGCCAAGGAGGCGGGGACAACTATGGTCCTACCAAATGGAAGATAATGGAGATGGAGGCCGTAGGGGTTTAGGGTAATAGTAGCCATAAAGGATAATATGAAATGATTTTAAAGACTTATTCTTATAAATAAATAGAGAAGTAAAAAGGGTATTTGGTTTTTATGCAGAATATTTAAAAAGTAAAACGGTTAGCCTAATATCAAAGATTTTAACAAAAAACCTAAGAGATTAATGTAAAAATCTTTAACTTAGGAGGAGATACTGTTATTTAAAGTCGCAAGGGGGATATCTATGTTTGATAAATCTACTCTAAATGAGATATTGGACGTTGCGATGGCCAACGGTGGCGACTTGGCTGACATATTTATTGAGGAAAAAAGGACTACCGCTATCGGCTGTGAAGCAGGAAAAATCGAGCGTGTACAGTCGGGTGTGGATATTGGCGCGGGGATCAGGGTCCTTTCAGGCGATACGACGGCGTATGCTTATACGAACGATTTAACCCGCAAGGGCTTATTGGAAGTGGCAAGGATAGTTAACCATGCCGTCCGGGGTACTAAAAAAGAAGTAAATCTGGATCTTACCGGAGTTAAACCATTAGTTGACTTTACATTTAAAGAACGCCCTGAGGAAGTATCCACCGAACGGAAAGTCGCCGTGGTGGGGACTGCCGACCGTGCGGCACGTGCAGTTGACTCCGATAAGATAAAACAGGTAATTGTCGGCTACGGGGACGTGGTCCAGAAAGTAACGGTGGCCAACAGCGCCGGGGTTTTTGTGGAGGATGAGCGTATTCGCACACGTCTTTTGGTGCAAGCGGTTGCGGCGGCGGGCGCTATGATCCAAACAGGTTATGAGGCTGTAGGCAGCTTGTGCGGCTTTGAACTTTTTAAACGCTGCCAGCCTGAGCAGGTTGCAGAGGCGGCGGCGCGCCGGTCTGTCCGGATGCTGGAGGCAAAGCCCGCACCTGTAGGTAAAATGCCTGTGGTTATGGCTGGCGAAGCGGGCGGTACAATGGTACATGAAGCTTGTGGCCACGGACTGGAGGCCGATCTGGTGCAGAAGCGCCTCTCTGTATATGCCGGGAAAAAGGGGCAAGTAGTCGCGTCTCCCGAAGTGACAGTGATTGATGACGCGGCCATGAGTGACCGGTATGGCTCCTACCGTTTTGACGATGAAGGGACGCTGGCGCGTAAAGTCGAGTTGATCAAAAACGGTAAACTGACGGATTTCTTATACGACCGGCTGACTGCGATGAAAGAAGAAAGGGTTTCAAACGGTCACGGGCGGCGGGAATCCTATCAGCATAAGCCTATTCCACGGATGGGCAATACCTTTATCGCTCCTGGCAAGATGCATCCTGATAAAATTATAAGAGACACGAAAGAGGGCCTGCTGGTAAAAAAAATGGGGGGCGGCCAGGTAAATACCACGACGGGGGATTTTGTTTTTGACGTGGCGGAAGGGTATTTAATTTCAGACGGGGAAATAGGCCCGATGGTGCGGGGTGCAACTCTAACCGGAAACGGTCCGGACGTGTTGCGCTTTGTTGAGATGGTTGGGGACGATTTGGGATTTACTATTGGTACCTGCGGAAAGGACGGCCAGGGGGTTCCTGTAAGTGACGCACAGCCTACCATGGCTATCAAACAGCTTATTGTAGGGGGAACCGGCAAGGCATCCGCGACGCCGGCGGGCAAAATCAGAAGGCTTTGACCTTATTCCCCTCCCTAATTATGAAAGTAATTTATTAATTAATTGACAATTGAGTTTTTTAGTTAGGTATTAATTTTCTGCAGCTTGATCTTATGAAAACTGTAGGCCGACAGAATGGCAAAACAGTTCCTGTTAGTTTCAGGCTGCTAATGGAGGGCCATTAACGGCATGAATGTTTTTACCTGGTTGTTGGTCGGGCATCTGGCAGGCGATTTCCTGCTTCAGACAGGTTGGATGGCAAAAAAGGTATTCAATACAACTTCACTACTAGTCCATTGCTTCGTATATACTATGACAATATTCATCATGGCGTTACCTGCGGGTGGCCTAAGTGTAACGGCCCTTTCTGTTATATTTATCAGTCACTTTATTTTGGATCAAAGGAATTTTGTAAATTTTTGGGTACGTAGGGTTAACAACGCTGAAAATTTGCAATGGATGAATATAGCTGTTGATCAAAGTTTTCACCTGTTGGTTCTGGCCATTGTGTCTGGATATCTAAATTAAAGGTATCCGCCAGGTGTTCGTACGTATGTGTTTTTTATAATAAAATTTATTATGGACAGGGTAGAAAATATATGATAAAGTTTTAGCGAAGTGAAGAATATGAGCCGGAAGACCTGCCTGAAGTGCGGACAAACAACCTGCCACGAAAGAGGGGTGGAGGAGATAAGTAAAGATGAGGCCGCGAAGGTCTTTTCCTCATGAGAAAAGGACCGTTGTGGTTTTTTTGTTTTGTGTAATAAATATATATGTATTGAGAGGTACGACTGGTATCATAGTATTTGTATTACTTGTAGCAATAGAGGGTTATTTCTATATGATTTAACAGAATAGGATAGGCCGCCGTCCAGTAGAGCGTACTGACCGGCTGGCGGAACAGGTCTACGACATGGCTGAGTGGTAGCACAGGCATCTTCTTGACCGGTTGACTAGTCCTGGAGCCTGAAGCCAGAAACCCCTTCCTTTTGCGTTCTGGCTTCAGGCGTTCTGTTTTATTTCTAAAACTGCCGGCGGCGGTTCTTATTATGGGAATCCAGATATTGCCAAGGTAGTATTGCTTATTTTTATTAGGTTATACTTTTAATAATCATTAGAAGGAGTTGCTTGCAATTGCTGGAAATTTCGGATCTGTCTTTAACCCTTGATGGGGATAAAGGTCCTGTGGAGGTCCTCCGCGATATCAATTTTGTATTAAGAGATCACCTGCTCTATGTTTTCACCGGCCCCAACGGAGGTGGAAAATCATCCCTGGCTAAAGTAATCATGGGAATTTACAAGCCTACCTCCGGAAAGATCATTTTAAATGGCGAAGACATAACATCTCTCGGGGTAACGGAGCGGGCACGTCTGGGCGTGGGCTATGCTTTTCAGCAACCTCCCCGCTTTAAAGGTTTAACCGTCGGTGAACTTTTGCAGCTTGCATTAGGTAAAGAATTGTCAGTTCAAGAGTGTAATTATTTATATGACGTTGGGCTTTGTCCGCAGGATTACCTGGAAAGAGAAGTGGATGCCAGCCTTTCCGGCGGCGAACTGAAACGGATCGAAATAGCCACCTTGCTGGCAAGAGATCTTAACGTGGCCATTTATGACGAGCCGGAGGCAGGTATAGATTTGTGGAGCTTTAGCCGCTTGACAGAGACATTTCAGAAACTCCACGATAGGTGCGAAACTACGTTAATACTCATATCTCACCAGGAAAGAATTTTAAGTCTGGCTGATGAAATTATTCTGGTAGCTGACGGCACGGTTAAAGAAAAAGGCAGCAAGGATGTTATCTGGCCCTTAATTATGGGGGATGCCATTTGTACCTGCCCCACAAATTGTATCGAAAGGGCTGAGGACAGTGTTGAATGCTATAGATAAATATATTTTGCATACCGTCGCCGGTATGCACGATATCCCGCAGGGCGCCTATAACATCCGCAAAAACGGGGCGGGGATCAGCCGTAACACCACAGCAAATATTGATATAAGAACAAAGGAAGATAAACCAGGGATTGATATTATAGTTAAGCCGGGCACAATAGGGGAAAGCGTCCATATACCGGTAATCCTGACGGCTGAAGGCCTGGAAGACTTGGTATATAATACCTTCGATATAGGTGAGGGAGCCGATATCCTTATTGTTGCCGGTTGTGGCATCCACAATCCAGGTAATCAAAATGCGCGGCATGACGGGGTGCACGATTTTATTGTCCGTAAGGGCGCGCGTATGCGCTACGTGGAGAAACATTACGGTGAGGGAAACGGTCAGGGACAGAAGATACTCAACCCAAAGACCATTGTTGAAGTTGAAGAAGATGGTTATGCTGAGTTGGAATTGGTCCAGATCAGTGGAGTCGATAACACGAAGCGCGATACTGTGGCGCGGTTGCATAAAAATGCCCACATGCTCGTAACTGAGCGTATGCTCACGGATGGCAATCAGTTTGCCGAATCCAAAATACTTGTAGAACTGGTGGGGCAGGATGCCTCTACCCGGATCATTTCCCGTTCCGTAGCCCGGGACAGTTCCCAGCAGATCTTTTACCCGCGCGTGGTTGGGCTAAACATGTGCCGGGGTCACGTACAGTGTGACGCCATAATTATGCACCAGGCCCAGATCCGTTCCATACCGGAAATCGCGGCCAACCATGCTGACGCCCAACTGGTCCATGAGGCCGCTATAGGAAAGATCGCCGGAGAGCAGTTGATTAAACTTATGTCTATTGGGCTCTCCGAAGCGGAAGCGGAAGAAACCATTCTTAAAGGATTTTTAAAGTGATTTAAATAAGCGCGTCGGTGAATATCTTTCGGCACATAACCTTCGGCATCGACGTGCTTTGGACGCGGGATTAACTCGCCTACCCTGGAATCGTAGGTTTTTTTTGCTGCATTTTTTTCTGTTATAATAATAAAGTTAGGGGGTGCGAGGTTATGCTTGCTAACTGGAGGCGCTTTCTTTTATTTATCATTATTGCGGCCTTTTTAACCGGGACAATGTTTGCCGGCGGCTGTAATGTCGTCAACGGTTTTTTACCGGTTAAACAAGAAAAGCGGGGAGGGGTGCCGGATAATGCCGATTCGCTTCCGGGGGTTGGTCCTGACGCGATTGCGGATGTGGTTTCCCGTTCCAGTCCGGCTGTAGTTAAAATTTCAACCAAGGTTAGCTCCAGCGAAGTCGCAAACCCTTTTGCCAGTGATCCTTTTTTACGTCAGTTTTTTGGCATACCTTTTGCGTCAAAACAGCTGGAGGAAGGACTTGGCTCTGGTGTTTTGATTTCAAATGACGGTTATATTTTAACAAATGAACATGTTATAGAGGGAGCCAATGAGATTGATGTAAGCGTTAGTGGTATTGATAAGGCGATTGAAGCGAAAGTTATCGGATCCGACGTCGACTTGGACCTGGCTTTATTAAAGATAAATACTCAGTCGGCCCTTCATTTTTTAAAACTCGGCAATTCAGATCAGATCAAGGTTGGAAACTGGGTGATAGCCATCGGCAACCCCTATGGACTGGACCATACTGTGACAACAGGTGTGATTAGTGCTAAAGGACGCCCGATTAGTGTAGGTGACCGGCAGTACGAAAACTTGCTCCAGACTGATGCCTCCATTAACCCCGGGAACAGCGGCGGGCCCCTGCTAAACCTGCAGGGTGAGGTGGTAGGGATTAACACTGCCATTAACGCTCAGGCCCAAGGAATCGGTTTTGCCATCCCGACGAGCACGGTCCAACGTGTGCTTGAAGATTTAAAAAATAGTGAAAACAATGTCCACCCATGGGTAGGTGTTCAGGTTCGCCCTGTGGACGGTGAAGTAGCCCGCTATCTTGGACTGGCGAAGGCCGAGGGGGCTTTGGTGACAGGCGTAGTAGCAGGCAGTCCGGCCCAAAAATCCGGTTTGAGACAGTGGGACGTGATTGTTGAGTTTAACGGAGCCAAGGTAAACAATGCTGACGAGTTGGTTGAGGCAATTAAGGCCGCTCAGGTGGGAAATAATGTAAATGTCCTGGTAGTACGCAACCGCCAGCTTCAATTAGTAAATATAATGGTTGCAGATAAGCCAAGGAATATTAGGTGAGAGCTAAAGTTATGGTAAATTGGGACAGGGTTTATAATTACTGGATAGTGTTTTTTACCCCTCCTGCCCGTGGGTTGTGGAAGTTTTGCCAGCGGGCGGGTAACGGCGTATTATTTCCTGCCTGGTTATCACCACATATCTAGGTGAGAGGTTGTCCCTGTAGGATTTTAAGTTCTTAAAGCCGCCGGGGTGAAAAAGAGCAAGAAGCATTTTTTCATACCAGCAGGTAACAGTGCGGAAAAAGCACGGTTTTATGTCATAAGCTGTAAAACCCATACGTTCAGTACCGCGGTGTAAGATTGTGATTCCTAATAACACCTTTGCCTTGCTGAACTGTTCATCATTAGTAATCAATCTTGCCAGTTCGGGTAGTCCGTTGCGTACCTCCCGCATGGCGATAATGGCCATGCGTTCGATTGAGGTGTTCTCGCTGATCAGGTTTAACAAACGCTCGTTATTCAAGTGAAGCTCAATATAAAAATCCCCGGCACACAACGCAGTACCATCTGGCATAATCCACTTCGTCCCGTGGTAGCGGCGAAGCGCCAGCCGCCAGATGAATGTATTGCCGCCTCCGAGATCTTTAATCCCTGCCAGCTTCCGGATTACTTTTTCTATTAAACTCCACAGCCGTTGCGCTGTTTTTTTAACGGTCGGTTTATTGCTTTTGTCCATAACAAGTTCGTGCAGGGGGGCTACCCGCAGACCCCGGTGTCTTAGCCCCTCTAAAATTTGGGGCAAAGCGGCCACTACCCGCGCCGGCCCGCCCGGAGCGGCGCCCGGGGTGGAATCACTATCGTGAAGGACTAGGATAGCTCCATCACGTATTCTGTGCAATACATTGTGAGTTATGCTTTCCGGGGTAGCGTGTTTGCTCCAATCCCAGCTCATATAAGTCCAAAGCACCACTTTCAGACCCTTGAGCCAGTAATACCAGATCGAAAACATGTTAAAGAGCCCCCAGGCTGGCCGGTAAAAGCGGGCTTGTTGCCCAGTGAGCTCTTCAATGGCGCGGTTGGTTTCTTTGATCTCCTTGGAAGTGGCGTTGGGTCCGAGAAACCAGGCGGCCTTGTGCCTGAAACCGTGGTTGCCTATTTCATGCCCTGCCAAGGTAATCTTTTTAATTAATTCGGGATGGGCTCTGGCCTTTGCGCCGTTCACAAAAAAACAAGCGTTTACCTTATAGCGGCCAAGTATGTCCAATATTAGCGGAGTGTAGCGGGGATCCGGCCCATCGTCAAAAGTAATGGCTACCCTGTCTCCCCCTTTTCGGGCGCATGATACGGCGCCTATCCTGCCAAAGCGGATCAATGCTGTAGGCGCGACCGCGTACACAATTAATAGTATCAATAAAATGTTAATAAAGGAAGCTTCCATTTAATAACCTCGTTCGCGCAGGTTGTTGTTATAAAAGCTCAGCTATACTGTCAGATAAGGTACAAAGCCTTAAGGTTAATGTTTGTTAATTAAAAACGGTGTTTTGGAAAAAAGTTTTTCAAAGGGTACAGAAAATAAAAGCAGGACATTAATGCCAGCAATGTCGTGCTTAAAATGAAAGAAGCCTGAATTCCCAGGTATTTAGCTACCAAGCCCCCTGCCACGGGCCCAAAGGCAACTCCCATCCCCTCAACAGTAGAGAAGACACCCCAGCCGGTCGCCTGTCTTTCGGGTGAGATGGCCTTGGACAGGAGGTTGTTCCAGGCAGGAAGAACTATCGCGTAAGAAAACCCCACCAGCGCGGCCAGCAGGTAGACGCTAAGCTCGTCATGGGCTGTGGAGAACATTGCCAGGGAAATAGAACTCATGGCAAAACCACTGCCCAGTATGGTTTTAAGACTGATCCGGTCGGCCAGACGTCCCATCGGTAGGAATGAGATGCCTGCGGCTGCTCCGCCAACCAGGAGAAGGAAAGCGTATTGGTTGGGACTTAGCCCGATTTTATTTTGTGCGTAAAGAGGCATTAAAGGTAGCAAAAGTCCACCAGCCAAAGTCTGCAGGAACATGCCGGGCAGGAGTATTTTCTTTACAGCCTGATTTTGAACCATTATAGAGACTTCTTTTTTGAAAGAAAAACCTGAGCGTTCGCCTGCTTTTTCCGCCATTTCCGGAAGGAGTGCCATTGTCACGGCCAGAGCGCAGCACCATAGGGCGATCAATAACCATGAAGCCATGTTGTAATCCCGGGCAATAAAAAAGTTTATTATTACCGGGCCACCACCGCCGCCGGCCAGCCAAACCGTAAAAACGACACCCATCCGGGCGGCCCGTTCTTTTAATTGAACTGGAGCTACCCCGCTGATTACGGCCAGCCACACCGGTGAGACGCCCAGGCCCATAAAGGCAGATCCAAGCGTTAGGACGGAGGGCGAAGGATAAAGTTTCATTAGTATTAGTGCCACCAGGCCCAGCATGAGTCCGAGGGACATAATCGAATACCCCCGGCGGTCCAGTTGCCAGCCGGCTACGCCCTTGAATAGCGTTTCCACCAAATAATGAGCGGATACTGCCAGGCCTGCCGTGGCGACTGATATGCTTAAATAATTGACTGCATAAAGTGGTAGGTAAGTAAGTAAGAAAGCTCCCCTGGTGAATTCGATTAAAAAAAGCACCGATAAAAGGCCAAGCTCTTTTTTGGAAGTAAGGATATTTTTTAATTCGTGCAACGGATTGGGACCACTCCTTTGCCGGAAGCGGCAAGTCAGAAATTGGATTGAGATATCTTGTTACTGCTATTATATACTATAAAAGGAACAGGAACAATTGCACGGAAAACACATTGAAAAATTACTTTGGTAATTAATTTGGTAATTAATAAGGACACTATTATAAACGTTTCGCTGCTATTGAGGGAAATTTTCGCAATATAGGTTTTAAAAGAGCTAGTCTGATTCCTCCTCTAATGTGGCGTAGAGAATTTATATTGATTTTTACTAAAACTCGATTTATTATGTATTTGTGAGGTGTTGTTTTGTCATATTCTTGATAATGACTATCATTATATAGGGGGGAATCCTATGACTTTGGATAAGGTAAGAAAAGGGCAAATAATTAAGATTACCGGGATTCCCGATGAAGTTATTCGAGCCAGGGCCATCCGTTTTGGTATATCTGAAGGTTCGGTTGTTGCCTGCCGGGAGGTAGTCCCGGCAGGTCCGGTAGTAATAGTAAAGAATAAGCAGGAGATAGCCATCGGCCGTAGCTTATCCAGGAGTATCATGGTGGAGCCGTACCAGAAATAATTTAATTGAACATAAAGTTTGCACAGTTGAAGTGGCGCTTGTCGTTAGGGCGATTTTACGGACGGCAATGGCGAGAGGCTGAAATTACCGGTAAGGGGTGGGAAGAGCTGACTTTGCATGTGTATATTTGAGGCGGTGAAGTTATGGAAAACGATGGAGCAGAAAAGGTCCCGGTTGAGGGTAAAAAGATCGTCCTGGCCGGGAATCCGAATGTAGGTAAATCAGTTTTTTTTAATATCCTTACCGGTCTATATGTTGACGTATCAAATTACCCAGGGACTACTCTCGATATTGCCTGTGGCCGTTACGGCAGCGATGTTGTAATAGACACGCCGGGGGTTTATGGCTTATATTCCTTTAGTGAAGAAGAAAAGGTCACCAGGGATATCATCCTTGCAGGCGACATAGTGGTAAACGTGGTGAACTCTGTCCAGCTTGAGCGGGATTTATTTCTTACCATGCAAATAATTGATATGGGGGTACCGGTGGTTGTAGCCTTGAATATGATGGATGAATCTGTTCAGGAAGGGCTTGAGATAGATATTGTGCATCTTGAAAAGCTTCTGGGTGTCCCTGTTATTCCCACGATAGCCATCCGTAACATTGGCATAGATCAGTTGAAAAGGACGCTTAATCTTGTCCTGTCCGGCATGTTCCACTCTTCTCTCCCTGAAGAATTAAAGAGAATAACCCCCCCGGCGGAAAGTTCCGCCGCGTTCAATATTCCAGGTGGGTGCCACGGAGGCCGCATAGGCAGTAGTTGTAACCCGGCGGGCGGGGTTGACACTCTCCATGTTCCTGGGGGAAGCTCTGTAAACGGATGTTTGGGCGCGCTGCCTGGAACAGAATGGGATTCGTTTTACTGTGCCCAGCGGGAGAGGGTGAGCCAAATCGTATCGCAAGTAGTGAAAGAGATTTACATAGGAGAGAACTATGCTGCCAAATTAGGCCGCTGGATGATCCAGCCGGCAACCGGATTTCCACTTTTGATCTTGACCCTGGGGGTAATTTACGGACTGGTCGGAGTTTTCACAGCCCAATACGTGGTTGATTTTACTGAAGGAATAATGAAAGGTTATTATGAACCGGCGGTGCGGTCATTGCTGGGAGCTTTTTTCCCGCTTGAATCGGTAGTGTATACGATTTTTGCCGGTAAGTATGGAGTCTTAACATTGACCGTAACTTATTTAGTCGGCCTGTTGCTGCCTTTGGTGCTGGGAATTTTCCTAGTACTTTCCATACTGGAAGACTCGGGGTACCTTCCAAGAATAGCCGCCCTGGCCGACCGGGTTTTAGCTGATCTCGGTCTAAACGGTCAGGCGATTATTCCCCTGTTCCTGGGCTTCGGGTGTGTTACCATGGCCTGTATTTCAACCAGAATCCTTTGTTCCGACCGGGAGAGGCGTATTGTTATATTCCTTCTGGCGCTGGGTGTTCCCTGCTCAGCGCAGATGGCGATTAATATGGCTGTGCTGGCCAGTCTGAGCGCCACATACATGTTTCTCTACTTGCTGATTATGTTCAGTATCCTGCTGGGCGCCGGCTTGCTGCTGGGGCGGTTCTTGCCAGGCAGTTCGTCACCGTTGCTGATTGAATTACCACCGCTTCGTTTGCCCGGGCTGCAAAACGTCTGGAGAAAGGCCTGGCTTAAAACAAGTCAATTTATCAAGGAAGCTTTCCCTTTATTTGCAGGAGGCACTCTTTTTTTAAGCATTCTGGAGGTTACGGGGTTATTGCAGGAATTAAGAAACTTTCTTGCGCCGGTTACCGTGAGTTGGCTGCGCCTGCCCTCGGAAGTGGCTGATATCTTTATAATGGGTTTTATCCGAAAGGAATTCGGTGCTGCAGCCATTATGAGCCTGCCGATGCTTCCATTTCAAAAATTTGTAACAATGGTAACACTCTCTCTTACCGTGCCATGTATTGCGTCAACCATGGTTATTATCAAGGAGCGTGGATGGCGTGAGGGGTTGTTCATCTGGTCTGCAGTTTTCATCATGGCCTTTTTTACCGGTGGGGTCTTGGCCCGTTTACTGTAGGTTTTCATGCGTTTGGTTTTTGTGGGCCTCAGCATTATTCGGTGTAGTTCTTTTTGAACCTATCCCTATACTATCCCGGATTAACCGGTATTTCAGGGGGATACTGGGAGTTCTTTTTTATTCTTTCCCTGGGATAGAAGTACCTCGTATGATATAATTAATTATCCTGTTAAACAAGTTTGTGAGTGAATAATACTTAACTAAAATAAAATTGCCTCTCAGGTGAATAAAAAATGCATACTATAAGAGGCCTATGGGCCATTTGGGCAATATTCTTAGTTTTACTGGCGGCAAGTCCTTCACAAGCAGCAGCCGCGCCGGAAATTGTGGGAGGATCGGCGGCGGTAATAGACAGCAAAAATGGTCAGGTGCTTTTTGAAAAGAATATGCGCCAAAGGATGTACCCAGCCAGCACTACCAAAATACTTACTGCCATTATAGCCTTGGAAAAAGGCAGGCCGGCCGACATGGTGACCATCTCCGGTGAAGCATGCAATATAGAAGGCTCGGCCATCGGGCTAGACGAAGGAGAAAAAATATCCCTTGAGGACCTGCTGTATGCGCTGATGTTGAATTCGGGTAACGATTCAGCCGTTGCCATCGCCAGTTATATCGGAGGATCTGTAGATGGCTTTGTCGACTTAATGAACAAAAAGGCCGCTGAACTTGGAGCTGTGAACACTCACTTCAATAATCCCAACGGGTTGCCGGATCCCAATCATTACAGCACTGCTTATGATATGGCTGTCATTGCCCGTTATGCCATGCAAAACCCGGAATTTCGCAAAATTGTCGCAACTGAAACCAAAGACATCTGCCGCGAAGACCCAAATGCGCAAACCTATCTCTTAAATCACAATAAACTACTTTGGCAATATGAGGGTGCTAACGGTATCAAGACAGGCTACACGGAATTGGCCGGGCAATGTTTGGTAGCTTCCGCTGCCAGGCAGGGCAGGGAATTAATCGCAGTGGTACTGGGCAGTGAGGGAACCAATATTTGGAGCGATGCCAAAGTGCTTTTGGATTACGGCTTTGTTGAGTTTAATTCTGTGTCCGTTACCGAAGCTGGAAAACGCATCACTGATGTGCCGGTAAGATTCGGAGTATCTGATTCGACGCCGGTTCTGACCAGTTGTTCACTTACCTACGACTTTCCAAGGAATAAACAGTACGAAATCAGACAAGAAGTAAGGCTAAAAGAGAAAATTATAGCGCCTGTCGAGGCGGGGGAAAAACTGGGGGAAGTAGCTTTTTTTGCCAATGATAGGGAGATCGGGCGAGTAGACCTGGTAAGTAAGCAGGCTGTGCAGAGGAAGATGCCGGCCCGCCTATGGCTATATCTTTTTGTGGCGCTGGCGCTGTTTACGGTGCGGGCGATATTTCGCTACCATAAAAATCGCCGGCGTAATCAATGGCTTAGGTTCTCCAAACGAAAAAATTACTTCAAAATATAGTATTAAGAACCCTTTTTGAGTTGCTTAATATGCTTTCCAAATACTGTTATTGTGAAACTTGAGGTAAATAGAGTAATATTTATTTTTTTTCTGAGGTGTCTTGGTATGAAAAGGATCTATCCAACACGTCCAATTGTAGCCGCCAGCCCCATGGTTTTATGGAGCGGAAAAGTCCTGTTGGTTAGGAGAAGGCTAGAACCCAGTAGTGGTATGTGGAGTTTTCCGGGTGGCGTGATAGAACTGGGGGAAACCGCTAGAGATACTGCTGCCCGCGAAGCTTTTGAAGAATGCGGCATCAAAATAAAAGTATGCGAGTTGCTTGGTAATGTGGATAGTATTTTCCACGATGAGAAAAACCAGGTAATGTTTCATTATGTAATACTAGTCTTTCGTTCAGAATATTTATCCGGCGATATTCACAATTGCGACGAGCATGAGGAAACCCGGTGGATGCCGCTGTCGGCGACCGGCAACTATAAACTGACCAGGACAGCCTCTTTGGCTCTAAACTGGTGCGGCGCGATCTCTTCTTAGCCTTTTCGGTCAACGGCCGGTGTAATATTTGACAGATTCGTGCGCATTACTTATACTACAAGAAATATATCGGCGGAATGGATGGTTTTTATGAAAAAAGTTATTTCCGATGTAGGGGAAAAGTTCAGGGAAAAAGAGTGTAAATTCACATCACGCCGGGAGCTTATTTTAAAAGTGCTTTTGGAAAATAAAGGAGAGCACTTGTGTGCCGAGGACGTATATAATCTGGTAAAACAAAAGGCTCCGGATATGGGGCTTGCCACGGTATACCGTACCCTGGAGCTTTTTCAGGAGTTTAACATTATCCATAGCATGGATTTCGGGGATGGGCGTAAACGCTATGAGTTCGGCGGCGAGGAAGGAATGTGCCATCATCATCACCACCTCATTTGTACTAAATGTGGCGCTATTATCGAGGTTAATGAGGACCTGCTGGAGGATCTTGAAAGCAGGGTCAGCCGGCAGCACGAATTTACTGTAACCAACCACCAGCTAAAAATCTTTGGTATTTGTAAGCAATGTGTCTGAATTAAAAGACATGCAAGTGCAGGGTGGGTTTATTGGGTAACCGCCAATAAAGATTTACTTTTTTACATGGGGTCCTTAAGCTGGATCTGATAAGCTGTTGAGAGGGGTATTCACAATGATTTTTGAACCAAGGGGGTTAGCTACTGGGATAGGAAGCATGCCCTGTGACAACCCCGGCAGCGCTTGGTCGCTGATTAAAAAATACTTACCGGATATTCCTCACTGGCCACAGTTGCCGCTCCGGGGAAGGAGGGAACACTTCGTTAACCAATCTTTGAAGCCTCTGGTTAAAACAGGCTTGCTCACCGACGATGGAGATAAAATTTATTTCGATACGACAAAGCCTGATTGGGCTGATAATTTGACCGAGTTTTATTCCATCTACCTGGCTTGTGAAGAGGGTGACCGCTCGGCATTGAATGAATTCGCCTTACCTCAGGATGCAGCAGCAGGTTTTCATACATTCCTTGATGAGATGGGAAAAGAAACCGGGAGCTATTCTTTTTTAAAAGGACAGGTTGTGGGACCGCTTACGGTTGCCTTACAGGCTAAAGATGAACAGGGACGCTTTGCCTATTATAACGAACAACTCCGTGATCTGATCGTAAAAACCCTCGCCATGCATGCGGCTTGGCAGGCAGATGAACTGGGGCGTTTCGGGCGGCCGGTGATGATCTTTGTGGATGAACCGGCGCTTGGTGTTGTTGGCCAGTCTGGTTACATCACCATAACCCGGGAAATGATTAAGGAGGACCTGGGGGCTATCTTTAATGCAATTCACGAAACAGGCGGCCTGGCCGGATTGCACTCCTGTGACGCTATTGACTGGTCCATACTATTTGAATCTGAATTGGAAGTAGTAAGTTTTGATGCCTATAATTACTTCAGATCAATGGTTCCCTTCTCGTCGTTGTTAAAAGCGTTTTTAAACCGGGGAGGCGCACTGGCTTGGGGCCTGGTGCCAACAATGAATGACCGGGCACTGGATGAAGACGTTCATTCATTGTTAAAAATCCTGGACGGGGAATGGTCCGAGTTGCTGGAGAGAGGGGTTCCCCGTGATATCCTGGTCAGACGCTGCCTGTTTACCCCCGCTTGCGGCACTGGCCTGCTGGATCCTGCCGTTGCGGAAAGGATCTACAAGCTTGCAGCCTTATTATCTGAGAATTTCAGGGAAAGGGAAGGGCTTACGTAGGTGCTGGCGGACTATCATATCCATACTAAAATGTGTGGTCACGCAACAGGTGAGCTGGAGGAATACCTTGCCGTTGCTCAGAAATTTGGGCTGTCGGAAATCGGCTTTTCCGACCATATGCCCCTTTACTTTCTCCCGCCTGAAAGGATGATTCCCAACTATGCCATGCCGGAGGATGAAATCCCTGTGTATGTGAATGAGATTGGGCGACTGCAGGAAAAGGGCGGGACTGTCAGGATTAAATTGGGAGTGGAGGCCGATTACATCCCTGGATGCGAAAAAAAGCTGGAAAAATTGTTGAATGCTCATCCCTTTGATTACGTGATTGGATCGGTTCACTTTATAGACGGCTGGAGTTTTGATAGGATGGAAGAAATAGACAGGTACGGCGAGTGGGATATATGGGAATTGTACGAAAGATACTTTAACCTGGTCCAACAGGCTGCCCTAAGCGGCCTATTCGATATCATGGCTCACCCTGACCTAATTAAAAAGTTTAATTTCCTCCCCTCTGGGGATTTATGGCCGCTGTACGAGGAAACCGCGCGGGTTTTTAAAAGGGCTGGCGTATGTTTGGAGGTCAACACCGCAGGGCTAAGGTATCCGGTGAGGGAGATTTACCCTTCACCGGATTTATTGGAGGCTGCCTTCCGAAATGGACTGCCTGTCACCCTGGGTTCTGACGCTCACATACCGGAGCAGGTCAACGCCGGTTTTACAGAAGCTGTTGCTTTGATTAAAGAAACCGGTTACACAGAAATAGCCTTGTTTGAAAAGCGGTCCAGGGTCCTGAAAAAAATATAAATTAAAGTTTGCTATGTGGTGCTTATCTTGAGGATAGTTTTAACAGGTGACATGAGCCCGTATTACAAAGTTATATGCCGGACGGTGATAAAAAGGCCGTCCGGTTTTTCTTGTATTAAATTTTTATATTTTTAGAGGAATTTTCATCTTGAAGTAGAATTGTAATGTGGTGTAAAGTGGTGATTAGTGGATCGATTTATTCAATCGAGGTAACCTGCCATGTTTATGGGGGAATACCAGCATAACATAGATGCCAAAGGGAGGCTTTTTATTCCAGCCCGTCTCCGAGAGGGCCTGGGAGACCTTTTTATTTTAACCAAAGGTCTTGATGGATGCCTGTTTGCTTACCCTTGCCAGGAATGGCAAGCTCTTGAACAGAAGCTGAAGTCACTCCCCTTTACCAGGGGTGATGCCCGGGCCTTCGTTCGGTTTTTTTTCTCTGGAGCCACAGAATGTGAAGTGGATAAACAGGGAAGAATATTAATCCCGGGCAATTTACGTGAATATGCCCAACTGGAAAAAGATGTCGTAGTAATCGGTGTCTCCACACGGGTTGAAATCTGGTCTGCTTCCGGATGGGAAAATTACAGAGCCAAGGCGGCTTCTTCATATGAAGAAATAGCCGAAAAAATTATTGACTTTGATCTAGGATTTTAAATCGACAAATTCTACAAAATAATATCCATTAAGGAAATAAATATGGTAATATAAGGGCAGTGAGTCGGGTTTATGGATTTTATTCATGTGCCGGTGATGCCGGTTGAGGTTTTAGCTGGGCTTAACCTTAAGCAGGGTGGTATTTATGTTGACTGCACGCTTGGCGGAGCCGGGCACAGTGAGGCCATATTAAAACAAACCAATCCTGACGGGCGGCTGGTGGCGCTTGATCAAGATCCGGAAGCCATCGCGTTTGCACGAAGAAGATTGGCGCCGTATCAGGGTAGAGTAGACTTGGTGCAGGCAAACTTCACAAAGTTGACTAAAGTTTTAAGTCACTTGAATATTAAATTGGTAGACGGAATTTTATTTGATCTTGGGGTATCCTCGTACCAGCTTGACAACCCTGTCAGGGGGTTTAGCTACCTGCGCGATGCCCCTCTGGATATGCGGATGGATCCCGGGCAAAAAGTAACTGCCGGAGAACTCGTAAACAAGTTGCCGGTAAAGGAACTGGCAAGGATCATCAGGAATTTTGGTGAAGAGGGCTGGGCGACCCGGATTGCGGATTTTATCCGGGTGGAAAGAGAACACAAGGCAATTGAAACTACCGGGCAGTTGGTTGAAGTAATCAAAAAGGCTATTCCCGCCCGTGCCAGGCGTGATGGGCCGCATCCTGCCAGGCGGACCTTTCAGGCGTTGCGCATAGCTGTAAATAGAGAATTGGAAATCTTAGACGAAGCCGTTCGCTCCGCTGTGCGGGTGCTCAAGAGCGGTGGCAGAATTTGCGTAATTACTTTTCATTCGTTAGAGGACCGTATTATTAAGGATTTATTTCGAGAACTGGAATCGCCCTGCTCGTGTCCGAAAGAGTTCCCAGTATGCGCTTGCGGCAGGAAAAAGGAGCTAAAAATAATTACATCAAAGCCGTTGGCCGCCAACGCTGGTGAATTAATACGCAACCCCAGATCTAGAAGCGCCAAACTAAGGATAGCGGAAAAGCTATAAATTTAGCTCGATTTGTCTCAATACGATTAAGGAAAGTGGTATGGGACATCCTATTTTGTTTTGAGTTCTATCTCGATGGAGGTTTGAATAAAATTGATTGTAGCTCAAGAGAAGACAGGCTACTATGGAATTCCTGATGAAGAGTTACAGTTGAAAAAAACGCCCAGGTGTAAAACGGTTTTCAAAGGTCAAAAACTCGCTTTTACAGGCTTTATTGTGGCTGGTTTTTTGGCTGGTATCCTGATTACCTATTATTGTTCCCAATTATTTGCTTTGGGTTATCAGATATGTCGGCTGAACAAGGAACTAGCCGTCCTTCGTATAGAAAACTATAGCCTGGACGAGGAAATTCAACGGCTTGTCACTCTTGACCGTATTGAATCCCTGGCCATTAATAAATTAAAAATGGTCAAACCGGACGCTAATAACGTATTGGTTGTCTCTGTTGCAACAAACCAGCAGGAGACGGCCGCCGCTCCAGTAATTCAAACCGGACAGCCAACTGGTATATCTATTGACGGAAAAGAAAAGAGCCGTCTGGCAAAAGCTTTTGATGAACTAGTTAACCGGTTGGAGAATAAAAGCTGGCTTGGCCGTATCCGTGTTTCCGGTCTCCAGGAGGGGTCAAATGCAAACAACAAACATTATGATCCGAAAAAGAATAACCTCTCTGTTTCTTTTAGCCGCAGTTGTTCTATTAGGACTGATCTTGCGGCTGGGCTGGCTTCAAATTGTTGAAGGGGACAAATTAAGAGAGGAAGCCATGGAGATCCGGATGCGGGACGTGCCGGTGGAGGCCAAGCGGGGGGCGATCCTTGACCGCAACGGAAATGAGCTGGCAGCCAGCATTAGTGTGGATTCCGCTTATGCTTTTCCCCCACAAATTGAAAATAAGCGGGAATACGCGGATAAAATAGCAGGCGCTTTAGGAATGGATAAGGAAGACGTGTATAACAAGCTTACTCAAGATGTGGGCTTTGTCTGGCTCAAGAGGCGTATTGACTATGAATCGGCTAAGAAATTAAAGGACCTCAAACTAAGTGGTGTTGAACTGGTAGAAGAAAGCAGGCGTTTTTACCGCCAGGAAACCTTGGCCGCCCACCTGCTTGGATTCGCGGGGGACGATAACCAGGGCTTGATTGGTGTTGAAAGTGTATATGACAAAGAATTGAAGGGTATCCCAGGGCGGATTGTTATTGAGAAAGACGCTGTCGGGAGGAATATCCCTGAAGCGCTGCATAAATATATCCCGCCGGTACCTGGCAATAATCTTGTGCTGACTATCGATCAAAACATCCAGTTTTTTGTGGAAAGGGAACTGGATAAGATAGTGGAAGCCCACCACCCCAAGTTGGCAGTAATCGTTGTGATGGACCCCAAGACCGGCGAAATTCTCGCCATGGGCAACCGGCCGACATTTAATCCGGGTGACTGGCGGCAGTATCCCCAGTCGGTTTGGGACCACAACCCGAGCATCTGGTACAATTACGAACCGGGTTCAACTTTTAAAATTATTACAGCGGCTTCCGCTCTGGAAGAGGGTGCTGTAAGGCCGAGCGATACGTTTTTCGACCCGGGTTATATTAAAGTTGCCGACAGGAGTATCCAGTGCTGGTATGACGGCGGGCACGGCTCTCAAACATTCGAAGAAGTTGTTCAGAATTCGTGCAACCCTGGTTTTGTAACAGTAGGCCTGAGGTTGGGAAAAGATAAGTTTTACAAATATATCAATGCCTTTGGCTTTGGGCAGAAGACCGGAATCAATCTGCCGGGAGAGGAATCGGGTATTCAGATTCCACAAAAAGAAGCGACTGAGCTAAATATCGCAACTATGTCGATTGGCCAATCCATTGCTGTTACACCTATCCAACTGGTCAGCGCCGCTTCTGCGGTAGCCAATGGAGGAGTAATGCTTAAGCCTTTGTTGGTTAAGGCAATTACCAGCCCTGACGGGAAAGTGAGCAAGGAATTTAAACCTGAGGTCGTTCGCCAGGTGATCTCGAAGAATACTGCTCAAACTTTAATGGGCCTGCTAACCGGTGTGGTCCAGAAAGGTTCTGGAAAAAACGCTTTTGTAGAAGGGTACGGTGCGGCGGGTAAGACTGGCACGGCCCAGGTGGTAGGGCCTGGGGGCTATGTTGATGGCAAGTACGTCGCTTCTTTTATGGGTTTTGCGCCGGCTGACGACCCTCAAATTGCGGTATTGGTAATGGTGGCCGAACCCACCGGGCCGGTTTATTACGGAAGTATGGTCGCAGCACCCGTTTTTAAAGCAGTTGCCCTGGATACCCTGCGCTACCTGAAGGTACCGGAAAGACCCCAAGTAGAAAAGCCTGTGTCTCCCTTTCTATTTGAAGAACCGAGGGTGAAGGTAAAAGTCCCGAATGTAGTTAATTATCCGGCGGAAAATGCTCTAAGTGTATTAAAAATTGCCGGACTGGCAGTTCAGACTAGGGGGCAGGGCAATATGGTCTCCAACCAAGTGCCTAAAGGTGGCGTTGAGGTCTTGAGTGGCTCCACCGTGGTTCTTGAATTGTCTGAAAGCAGCGCCTCCGGAGAGGTAACTGTTCCGGATTTTAAGGGGTTGACGATGAAAGAAGCAGGAGGTCTCCTGGAGAAACTGGAACTCAATTTGAATCCGGCAGGGACCGGCATAGCTGTGAATCAACTGGTAGCGCCCGGTTCCAAAGTAGCTAAAGGGACAACTATCACCGTTGAGTTCCAGGAAAATCTGGAACAAGGCCCGCCTTAACGATGAAAATGTATCTTGAAATAATTTATCCATTCCTGGTAATACTATGAAGTAAATCTCTGAACTCGGTTTCTAAGACGAAGAATTTATATACCGACGCGGGAGGATTTTATAAATTGCTTTTTCGAAAACTGCT
Organism: Pelotomaculum sp. PtaU1.Bin035; assembly: GCA_002067965.1. Classification (GTDB taxonomy): domain Bacteria; phylum Bacillota; class Desulfotomaculia; order Desulfotomaculales; family Pelotomaculaceae; genus MVRN01. Next base: position 32,546 of record MVRN01000074.1, on the reverse strand, counting down.
TGCTGCTGTTAATGTCCGGGCTGCCGGCGGCAATCACGGTGCCGAGATTCAAGGAATAACTTATGATTCACGGCAGGTGAAGCCGGGTTTTTTGTTTGTTTCCATAAAGGGGTTTAAATCTGATGGGCACGACTATATAGGGCAGGCGATAGAACGGGGCGCTGTAGCGGTGGTAGTGGAGCGGGAAGTCGAATTGCCTCCGGGTACGGCGTGGGCTCTTGTGCCGGATGCCAGGCGTGCTTTAGCTTTGCTTTCAGCCCGGTTTTTTGGAGATCCTTCAGCGTATTTAACAATGATTGGAGTAACGGGTACCAATGGCAAAACTACAACAACAAATCTTATTTCCGCTGTCTTAAGCGCTTCCGGCCAAAAGGTGGGGCTCGTTGGTACAATTTGCAACAAAATCGGAGGTCGCGTTTTACCTGTCAGGCATACTACTCCTGAATCAGCAGATTTGCAGCAATTGCTGGGCAAAATGGCCGAGGAAGGGGTGGACACCTGTGTTATGGAAGTTTCTTCACATGCTCTGGCGCTAAACCGCGTGGATGGCTGTGAGTTCGATGTGGCTGTTTTTACGAATCTGACCCGTGACCACCTTGATTTACACCGGGATATGGGGGAATACCTGAAAGCCAAGTTGAAACTGTTTAGTGACCTGAATGTGCCGGGCAAAAAAAGAGGAGTAAAATACGGAGTCATTAACGCGGACGACGCGGCCGCAGTCCATTTTGCGCTGGCTTCCGGGGGGTCAGTTTTTACCTATGGTATCAATAATCATGCTGATGTCAGCGCAACAGATATCAATGTTGATGCCCGGGGGGTAAGTTTTATTGTTGTTGGTAAATGGGGACGTTGTCCGTTGAATCTTAAATTGACCGGCCTGTTTAACGTATATAACGCCCTGAGTGCTTTCACCGCTACAGCGGCGCTCGGGATACCCGTCGGGATAATTAAGGATGCACTGGAGGATATACGGAGGGTGCCGGGTAGATTTGAACAGGTTGATGAAGGTCAGGATTTTACTGTAATAGTTGATTATGCCCATACGCCCGACGGCCTTGAGAATGTGCTGGAAACGGCCCGTCAGATCGCTGAAGGACGTTTGATTACAGTATACGGCTGCGGCGGGGACCGCGACCGTACCAAGCGGCCATTGATGGGCAGCATTGCAGCAAAGTACAGTGATTTTCAGATTATCACCTCTGATAATCCACGTACAGAGGATCCGGTGAAAATTATTCGGGATATCGAAGAAGGTGTCCTTCCGTTGGTTGAAAAAGGAAGTTATATCGTGGAACTGGACCGGCGAAAGGCTATTCACCTGGCTATAAGCGTGGCAAGCAAGGGCGATGTGGTGATTATCGCCGGTAAAGGTCACGAGGATTACCAGATTATCGGGCAAGAGAAATATCCATTTGATGATCGCCGGGAAGTGTCAATTGCTCTGAGAGAGTCAATCGGATAGAATATCCGGTTATTAACAAGCCGGCCTCCGGCCAGGCATTCTGTCTAACACGACTCCTTGGCTAAATTACCGACTTTAAGTGGATAGAAACATGGCGCGGAGGTTGAAATGAGACCAACTACCTTAAAAGATATTGCCGTGGCGACCGGGGGCGAAATTATCCAGGGGGATCCCGGAGTTATTATAAACCGTGTTTCAACAGATACCCGCAAAATAAAATCAGGCGACCTTTTCCTGGCCCTTAAAGGGGAGCGGTACGATGCCCACCAGTTCCTTGAGCAGGCAGCGCGGGCGGGGGCGGGTGGCCTTGTTATCGGTAAGGTGCTGGATATACCCGCCGGGGTTCCGGCTGTTAGAGTCAATAATACGTTGACTGCTCTCCAGTCCTTAGCCGCATTGAACAGAGAGAGGTGCGGGGCTCCGTTGGTTGGAGTAACCGGAAGCACCGGTAAAACAACGACGAAGGATATGATTGCGTCCGTTTTGAGTATTCGTTTGCGTACGTTAAAAACCATGGGTAATTTAAATAATGAAATTGGGCTTCCTCTTACGCTACTAGACATGGACGACGTTTGTGAAGCGGCCGTGATCGAGATGGGAATGAGAGGGCCGGGTGAAATAAGAGCTTTGTGCCGGATTGCCAGTCCTACGGGAGCAGTGATCACCAACATCGGAGAAACCCACCTGGAACTGTTAGGGACAGTAAGCAACATTGCCGCCGCCAAAGGAGAAATGCTAGAATATATTCCTGCTGACGGGTTTGCTGTGTTGAACGTTGAAAGTCCCTATATCCGGAGGGAAGCCAGGCGCTGCCGTGGAAAGGTAATATTTTTTGGTATTGATAAGCCTTGTGACATAATGGCCACAAATATCACAAGCATGAGTGGTGGAAACAATTTTACCGCTATAATGCCAGGGGATAAGAGGGACTTTTTTCTGCCGGTTCCAGGCCGGCACAACGTAATGAACGCACTTGCCGCTTTGGCGGTGGGGCGGGAATTTGGCTTGTCATTAGATGAAATAGCCGGGGGGCTCTCAGAGATTGCTTTGACCGGGATGCGTCTGGAAATTGTTCATGCCGGAGACATAACAGTCATAAATGATGCCTATAACGCCAGCCCGGCTTCAACCAAGGCGTCCCTCCAGGTTTTGATGGAAGTAGCCGGGGGGAGGCGGGCAGTGGCGGTTCTCGGTGATATGCTGGAACTAGGTCCCCGGGCGCTCGGAGGACACCGGGAAGTCGGGCTGGCGGCTGCTGAACTGGGGGTAGAATATCTGGTGGCGGTTGGAGATCTGGCCTCAAGCATAGCGGGAGGCTATTCGAGCGCCGGTTTACCGGTCGAGAATAAAATCTACCGCTGCATTGGGAATAAGGAAGCAATAACTGTTCTGGATGATATTCTCAGGGAAGGAGACGTTGTTCTGATAAAAGGTTCCAGGGGAATGCATATGGAGCAGATTGTTGAGAGCTTGATTAGTTCCCGGGGTGGCGCCGTCAAGTAGATATTGCATGTTATTAGTTTACTTTCATTGGGACTATCTGGTTTCTTATTTATGGAGGACTTTCATGCAAGAAACATGGGTGGCTTTTGCTATCTCATTAGTGGTTACCTTAATGCTCGGGCCTTTAGTCATACCGATTTTGAGAGGGCTGAAGTTCGGCCAGAATGTTCGGACGGACGGACCTTCACGGCATCTTCAAAAGGCTGGCACTCCCACTATGGGTGGGATGATATTTTTGGCAGGCGCGTCTGCAGGGATATTCTTACTGGCTCGTGGGACGGCGGACGGTATCATTATACTGGCAATGACCCTAGGATTCGGCCTGATTGGGTTTCTTGACGACTATATCAAGGTTGTGTTGAATCGATCGCTGGGTTTGCGGGCGCGAGAAAAGCTTTTCGGGCAGGTGCTCCTGGCAACCGGGCTGGCCTATTGGGCGGTTTTTATTTCAGGCCGGGGCACAGACCTGATTCTACCTTTTTCAGGCTTAATAACTCCCGGGGGAGTACACCTGGAATTGGGATGGTGGCTCTTTTTAACCTTTACCGTGCTGGTCGTTGTTCTTATGGCAAACGCCGTTAACCTTACCGATGGGTTGGACGGCTTGGCTGCCGGTGTGAGCTTGTTGGTCGCGCTGGGTATGACGGTGCTCGCGTTAATCATAGGTAAACCTGGGGTAGCAGTGTGTATGTCGGCACAGGCTGGCGGCTGCCTTGGCTTTTTATATTTTAACCGCCACCCGGCCAGGATTTTTATGGGTGACACAGGTTCGCTGGCGTTGGGGGGTGGACTGGGTGCTGCGGCGGTAATAGCCAAGAGTGAGCTTTTTTTACTGATAATTGGAGGGATTTTTGTCGTAGAAACCCTTTCCGTAATTATTCAGGTGATTTCTTTTCAAACTAGGGGGCGGCGGGTTTTTCGAATGAGTCCGCTCCACCACCATTTTGAGTTGGGCGGCTGGGGAGAGAACAGGGTTGTGCTCACTTTCCTGGGGGTTACCCTGGTGTTAGCCATGATCGGACTTGCCGGATTGTACAGGCTGGTTTACTAGCTTCAACCGTACTCATACCGGGTCTGGCCTTATTATCTGTGTGAATATGCCTGGTTGATCAATATAGCTTTTTCGAAAGGCTGATGTAAATGGAGCTTAAAGATAAAAAGGTCCTGGTTGTCGGAGCCGGCAAGAGCGGTTTGGCCGTATCCCGCTTTCTGGTGGGAAAGGGCGCTGTTCCAGTTTTGGCTGATGCCGGCTGCCCGGTATTTCCGGAAGGTGTATTGGATAAAATGGCCGCCGCGGGGATTGGGCTTTCCCTGGGCAGTTACCCGGAGGTGGGGCGGGGGAGTTATGATTTAGTGGTGATGAGCCCCGGAGTTCCTCTTACGGTTGAGCCTGCCCGGGAAGCTTTAAAAAACGGAATTCCTGTTACCGGAGAGCTGGAGCTAGCCTGCCAATTTACCGGAACCCCCATTGTGGCTGTCACCGGGACCAACGGCAAAACCACAACAACCACCCTTATTGGCGCCATTTTTAAAGATGCCGGTATAAAAACCCTTGTTGGCGGCAACATCGGCCTTCCTCTGGTTACGAAAGTAGGGATGTACAGTCCTGAAGATATTATTGTAGCTGAGGTTTCCAGCTTTCAATTGGAAACGGCCAACTCTTTTAAGCCCAAAGTAGCGGTAATTTTAAATATTACACCTGACCACCTGGACCGTCACGGTGATATGGAAAGCTATATTGCGGCAAAAGCTAAGGTTTTTGCAAACCAGGAACCTGGCGATTTTACTGTGCTTAATTATGACGATCCATTAACTGCTGGTTTGATGGGAAAATCGCGTGGCAGGAGCATATTCTTCAGCCGTCGCGAAAAAGAATTGAATGCCGGTGTTTATGTCCGGGAAGGAAAGATCGTGGCCAAACTGGATGGGGAAGCGGAAATTATATGCGAAGTTGATCAACTGAACATTCCTGGTGCGCATAATTTGGAAAATGTCCTGGCGGCTGTAGCCGCCACAAAGGTAATGGGAGTTGAAACCGCTTCATTGGCCGGTACCTTAAAGAGATTTAAAGGGGTGTCCCACAGGCTGGAATTTGTGGCGGAAATCAACGGTGTGCGGTATATTAACGATTCCAAGGGAACCAATCCCGACGCATCAATTAAAGCCCTGGAAGCATACAATGAGCCAATTGTGTTGATTGCCGGCGGGAAAAACAAAGGCAGCGATTTTAGTGAGTTCGCCGAAAAAGTTAAAGAAAGGGTCAGATTATTGGTGGTACTGGGGCAAAGTGCCGGGCTAATCGCTGATGCTGCCAGAGCCAGTGGATTCGGCAATATCCATTACGCCGGGGATTTTAAGGAAGCTGTGGTACTGGCCCACCGCGCCGCCCGCCCCGGTGAAATAGTACTATTGTCGCCGGCATGCGCCAGTTGGGATATGTTTAATAGTTATGAAGAGCGTGGAAACCTGTTTAAAAAAATTGTATTGGACTTAATACGAGAGTAAATATAATAATAAGCTATTACTTGGGATTAACAACCAAAGGGGGTAAGCCTGTGACCATCCGCCAAAAGAAGAAGTCCCCGGACTTTGTCCTCTTTTTCACGGTAATGAGCCTATTGTGTCTTGGCGTTGTTATGGTTTTCAGCGCTAGTGAGTACAGCACCCTGGTTAACTACAATGATAGCTTTTACTTCTTTAAGCGTCAGGCGGTGTGGGCAATAATAGGTTTGATCGCCATGCGAATCATGATGAAATATGATTATTGGCGGCTCAAACATTATATCCTGCCAATAGTAATTATTGCTTTTCTACTACTGGTGCTGGTTTTAATCCCGGGTATCGGCCGGGAGGTGAACGGCGCCCGGCGGTGGATCGCCGTTGGGCCAGTACCTTTTGCCCCTGCGGAGTTTGTTAAACTCAGTATAATTATTTTTACTGCTTTCGGACTGGCTCAGCAAAAGGATAGGGTGAAAACTTTTACGAAAGGGGTTTTGCCCTACCTGATAATAATGTCTCTGGCCGCCGGCCTCATTTTGATGCAGCCCGACCTCGGAACGGCCATGTCTTTAGCGGGAATAGTTTTTGTAATGATTTTTGCCGCGGGCGCCAGGATCGTCCATCTGAGTAGCCTGGCGACTGCCGGCCTTGCAGCGGTGGGACTCGCTATCGCCATGGAACCGTACCGGCTGCGGCGCTTCCTGGCCTTTTTGGATCCCTGGGCGGATCCACAGGGCTCAGGTTTTCATACCATCCAGGGTCTTTATGCTATTGGCTCCGGTGGCCTTTTTGGTGTAGGCCTGGGCCAGAGCAAACAAAAGTTCCTCTACCTCCCCGAGAACCACACTGACTTTATCTTTGCCATTATTGGAGAGGAGTTGGGCTTTATTGGCGCCTCACTAGTAATTATGCTTTTCATCCTTTTTATCTGGAGGGGGCTGAAAATAGCTGTGACATCAACCGACCCGTTCGCCAGCCTGCTGGCGACCGGTATTACCGCTTGGGTTGGTATACAGTCAATGATTAATATTGGCGTGGTTACTGGTTCATTGCCAGTAACCGGTATTCCGCTGCCTTTTATCAGCTTTGGTGGAACATCATTGCTTTTTTCTATGATTGGAGTGGGAATATTGTTAAATATATCGCAGTTCACATCTGCCCGGTGAGTAATGAGGTGGGGCGCTTGCGTTTTGTAGTTGCAGGCGGGGGGACTGGGGGTCATATCTACCCTGCCCTGGCAATTGCGCACGGATTAAAAGAAAGGTACCCCGGGGCTGAAATCCTTTATATTGGTACCGCCCGTGGAATGGAAGCAGATATCGTGGCAAATGAGGGACTTCCTTTCAAAGGTATTGCCGCAGCCGGACTGAAACGAAAATTATCACTCCGCAACCTGCCGGTTCTATGGCAGGCCGGGCGCGGTCTCCTGCAGGCATATGGGATTATCCGGGATTGGCAGCCCGATGTAGTGATTGGGACGGGAGGCTACGTTTGCGGACCGGTAGTGCTGGCGGCCGCCCTAATCAGGATACCTACACTAATCCATGAGCAAAATGCGTTTCCCGGTGTCACTAACCGAATTCTTTCACGTTTTGTCAAGCGGGTCGCTGTTACCTTTGCCGACTCAATCAAGTATTTCCCATACAGGGAGAAGGTCAGGTTAACCGGGCTGCCCGTTCGACCTGAAATCTTGGCGGCAGACAGGGAAACCGGCTTAAAAAAAATGGGCTTAAGCGGAGACAAGTTCCTTTTGTTTTCTTTTGGAGGAAGCCGGGGGGCACGCACTATTAACGAAGCTATAGTGGCCGTGATCAAGATGTTTGCAGGTGATACCCGGCTGAATATCCTTCATGTAACTGGTAATGCGGGGCACGAAGAGTTCCTCGACAGGTGTGCGGCCGCGGGTATAAAATTGGACAGAGCTGGAAATGTTACCATTATGTCTTATATTTATAATATGCAGGATGCTCTGGCGGCGGCCGACCTGGTAATCGGCCGGTCAGGTGCGGCTACTCTGGCTGAATTGACTGCCCTGGGTATCCCTTCTATTCTTATCCCGTACCCTTTCGCTTCGGAAAATCATCAGGAGTTTAACGCCCGTGCAATGGAAAAAGAAAAGGCCGCTCTGGTGGTGTTGGATCACGAGTTAAGCGGTGACATGCTTTGTCGAAAAGTAGCTGAACTGCTTAATGACCGGGGCAGGTTGGCGGTTATGGGAGCTGCCAGTAAAAGGATGGGCAAAAACCGTGCCCTGGAAGATATAATAGATTGTGTGGAAGAGTTGCTCAAAAACAGTAAACAGTAATATATTAGTGTCATATACTGGAAAGATCATCAAGAAGCAATGCATTTTGCCCGCTTATTGTATGTCTGTAATAAGGCTGGACAAGTCCAGGCCCGGCGGAAGTAACATTTTTCTGAGATGCGCATAGTATATTCTATGTTTCAAGCAGTAAAGCATCTCATTAATGGCATTATTTAAGGCGGAAGGAGATGGTTGTAGCTTAGCGAATATTATGAAAACGTATGTGATTAAGACACATACGGGAATAAAGATAAATGCCGCACTTCCAGTAGTGTGAATAAAAAGCTATGAACGTTGGTTGAGGTATAAAGTTTAAATATATTTAGAAAGGTAGATGTGATTAGTGCATAAGACACAGCATGTTCATTTTATCGGAATCGGTGGCTCTGGTATGAACGGCATTGCCGGGATCATGCTGGGGTTGGGGTATAAGGTAACCGGATCGGACCTGAAAACCACAGCCGTGACCGAGAGGCTGGAAGTCCTTGGGGCAACCTGCTACGCCGGGCATGCTGAGGAAAACCTGGGTAACGCAGACCTGGTTGTGGCTTCAACGGCCATCCCATCCACCAATGTGGAACTGGTGGCAGCTAAGAAGAAAGGACTGCCGGTAATTCACCGGGGTGAGATGCTGGCGCGGCTGATGCACAGGCAGAAGGGAATAGCAATAGCCGGAGCGCACGGTAAAACCACCACTACTTCGATGATGGCACTGGTAATTGAGAAGAATGCTTTAGACCCCACCATAATTATCGGAGGTGAATTGACAGATATTGGCGGCAACGCCAAGCTGGGTAGGGGAGATTATCTGATAGCAGAAGCGGATGAAAGTGACGGCTCGTTCCTTAAGCTTGATCCTTTTATTGAAATAATCACCAACATCGAGGATGACCACCTGGATTATTATAAAAATGTTGAAAATATAGTGGCTGCCTTTCGAAAATTCATGTCCAAGGTTCCAGACGACGGCCTGGCGGTGGTGTGCCTCGACAACTCTAAGATAAGAGATTTGCTGGTAGGATATGATCGTCCTTGCCAAACTTATGCCATTGAGCGTCAAGACGCCGATTATACTCTGCGAAATATCCGGTTAAACCGTACAACCACTGCCGGTGACGTTTATTTTAAGAATGAATTTTTGGGTTGCCTTGAGTTAAGTATTCCCGGACGGCATAACCTTTCCAACGCTCTTGCCACAGTAGTGACAGGACGGTTTATCGGCCTCTCTTTCGATAAGATCGCCGCTGCTTTAAAAAGATTCAAGGGCGCCGGGCGCAGGTTCCAGTATATGGGTGAGGTAAGAGGAATTCAAGTTGTAGACGACTACGCCCACCACCCTTCAGAAATAAAAGCGACTTTAAAGGCGGCGCGCCAGGTGAAAGAAGGCCGGGTGTTAGGTGTCTTTCAGCCTCACCGTTATACGCGGACTTCACTTCTCGGCGAGCGCTTCGGAGCTGCTTTCGGTGACGCTGATATAATTATTGTCAGTGATATTTACGACGCCGGTGAGCGGCCAATTAAGGGGGTAAGCGCTAAAACAATAGTTTCGGCTATTGAAAAAAATGAGGGCCGTGAGGTTATTTATTTGCCTACCAGAAAAGAGATAGTAGATTATCTGGTTGAAACAGCACGTCCCGGAGATTTGATCCTAACCATGGGCGCGGGTGATATCTGGAACGCGGGTGTTGAACTGGTTAACAGGCTGAAGGAGAGTCAAAAAATTGGCTGATTCAACTCTTTACCGTGAGTTACTTTCATTTTTGTCGGGTCGTGCACGGACGGATGAGCCAATGAAAAAGCACACCAGTTGGCGCATCGGCGGCCCCGCAGATATTTTTGTAGAGCCGGGAAACCGTCAGGAACTCCGGCTTATAGTTTCTTACGCCCGTAACCGGGGGATCCCCTTGACTGTCATTGGCGCAGGCTCGAACCTTTTAGTTTCTGACAGCGGGATCAGGGGGATTGTGGTCAAGGTAGGTGATGGTTTAGCCCGGATCTATATCGATGGTGATGTAGTCAGCGCGGAGGCCGGAGCGAAACTGGGGAGAGTAGCAGCGGCGGCCAAGGACGCCGGCTTGGGCGGATTTGAGTTTTCAGCGGGTATCCCAGGCACTATTGGAGGGGCGGTAGTAATGAACGCGGGTGCCAACGGCTCTTCTGTAGGCGTGTTGGCGCAGAGGATATTGATATTAAGCCTGGAAGGAGATTTTTCTTATAAGAGTAAAAAAGACATGAATTTCGGTTACCGCTCCAGTGTTATACAAACAGAACCGGCTATCGTAGTGGAGGTTGCATTTGCCTGTTATCCTCGGGAAAAAGAAATGATAGATAAAGAAATGGCGGGTTACCTTGCCAGGCGTAAAGCCTCGCAGCCGATATGCTGTCCAAATGCCGGGAGTGTTTTTAAAAACCCGCCGGGCGAATCTGCCGGACGGCTTATTGAAGCGGCGGGTTTAAAGGGAATGCGAATTGGAGATGCTCAGATTTCTACCCTCCACGCCAATTTTATTATTAACCTTGGTTCAGCTACTGCCCGGGATGCGCTGAAACTGATCGATAGGGCAAGGGATACTGTCTATAGCCGTTTTGGCGTGGAACTCCAGCCTGAGGTTAAATTTACCGGTCATAACTAGGCGGAGGTGGCAAGAGTGCAAAAGTTTATGATCGTTGGCGGCAACCGCCTGAATGGCACTGTCCGCGCAAGTGGCTCCAAGAACGCCACTTTGCCGATCCTGGCAGCCTGCATTCTGAACGCGGGGAAGAGTGTTATTTGCGAAGTGCCAAGATTGATGGACGTATCGGTAATGAAAGATGTGCTGGTTTACCTTGGCGCAAAAGTCAGCTGGGAAAGAAATACTATTGAAGTGGACAGTTCGAATGTTCAGCCGATAGAAATATCTGAGGAACTGATGCGCCGGATGCGTGCCTCAAACCTTGTGTTGGGCTCCCTGCTGGGCAGGTTCGGGCACGTTGTAATATCTTATCCCGGTGGTTGCCAAATCGGGAGCCGGCCGATGAACCTCCATCTGAAAGGCCTGCAGTTGCTTGGAGCCACAATTCAGGAGAAATTCGGATACATAACAGCTAAGGCGGATAGGCTGGTAGGCGCAGATATTCACCTCGATTTGCCCAGTGTGGGTGCTACGGAGAATCTAATGATGGCGGCAGTACTGGCTGAAGGGGTGACAACCATCAGAAATGTTGCCAAAGAGCCGGAATTGGTCGACTTGCAAAATTATCTTAACAGTATTGGGGGCCGTGTAAAAGGCGCGGGAACAGATACAGTTAAAATTGAAGGTGTGCGCTTAGAAGAACTTAAACCGGCGCATCATACCATGATACCCGACCGTATTGAAGCCGGTACTTACATGGTAGCGGCCGCTATAACAGGCGGTGACGTGACGGTAACCAACGTAATCCCGGAGCATCTGGAGCCCTTGGTGGCTAAGCTGCGCGAAGCTGGCGTCGATGTTGTTGCCGGGGATGACTGCGTCAAGGTGCGGGGAAATGGGAGGGTCAAGGCAGTTGATATAAAAACGATGCCGTATCCGGGTTTTCCTACCGACATGCAGCCACAGATGATGGCACTCTTAAGCCTGGCGGAAGGGACCAGCGTAATCACCGAAACTATTTTTGAAAACAGGTTTAAGCATGTCGGGGAACTCCGGAGGATGGGCGCCGACATTAGGGTTGAAGGACAAACGGCAATTATAAAAGGGGTTGACAAACTAAGCGGCGCCTGCATTGAAGCGAGTGACCTCCGTGCCGGAGCGGCACTGGTGCTGGTAGCCATGGCGGTAGAGGACGGGACCGTTCTGGAAAATGTACAACACATCGACCGCGGATACGAGCGGTTGGAAGTAAAATATAACGCCTTGGGTGCGAGAATTATTAGAGTTCACAATTAATGTGACTCTTTTTTGGTTTTTTTTTGGACAGGCGGGGAATTATCTTCTATAATTGAACGGGCTTTTAAATTATTTAAAATCTTCAGTAAACCTTGGACAATTAAAAAACGGTTGGTATAATTACATATAGGGTAAACTATTCAAGTCGTATCGGAGTGATCGGTTGTTGACCGGTTTTTCAAAATTTTACAAGAGAAAGAGTAAATGGAATATATACGAAAGCCTTTTTTTTATTTTGCTGGTTTTGGTAACTGGTTATGTCCTTATACGTTCGCCGCTTTTTGAAGTACACCGGATTCTAGTGCGTGGCAACCAGTTTTTGATAGAAGATAAAATTCGGTCTGTAGCCGACATTAACGCCGGAGTCAATATTTTTAAGCTAAACCTGGCGACAGTAGCGAAAAACTTAAAAACTATTCCCATGATTAAAGAGGTACAGGTTACCAGGGTTTTACCTTCAACAGTGCTAGTCACGATAAAGGAACGCCGCCCTCTGGGGCTTTTAGCGACTGGAGAAGGCTGTATTGAAGTAGATGAGGAGGGAATCTATCTCCAAAAGACTGGTGCGGGTGCTCCAGGTTTGCCGGTGATAACGGGCATTAAAGCGGATGTTCCCAGCCCCGGAGAGATCTTAAAGGCAGAGCGTCTGGAGGACGCCCTGGAGGTTATAAGCGGTATGCCCGGTGAGGTTATCGGCAAACTATCTGAGGTCCATGTTGACCAGGACGGCCAGATCAAAATATATACGCTGGAAGGAACCCAATGCCGTTTTGGCCCGGCTACGGAGGTCAAAGAAAAAAGTGCTGTTTTTGCTCAATTATTAAAGGAATTATCCAAACAGGGGGCTAAGGTTAAATATATCGATCTGTCTAGTACAGGAACACCAGTAGTAAAATATCAATAAGGAGATGCCTCTTATTCGAGGTAATGAATTAAGGGGGCGGTAATTTGAAGAGTTTCCAATGGGCGTTGGCTGTAGTTGGCCTGGCGCTGGGAATTTTGTTATCATTCCAGTTTCGCATTACCAGGGACATCCAGCATACTGAATCCGTACAAAGAGCGCAGGAGCTTTCGGCCCAGGTCAACCAGATGAAGAAAGACTATAGTGCTCTCCAGGCCCAGGTTGATACACTGCGTACCAAACTTGATGGCGCTACTGCCGGTATTGGCCCGCTGTCACCAGATTTAAAGGAAGAATTGGAGAAGGCCAAAGTGGAAGCCGGTGTTTCTGAGTTGACCGGACCAGGGGTTGAAGTTACCCTGAACGATAGCAATATTAACATTAGGCCGGGTGAAAATCCTAATTTATATGTCCTACATGACGAAGACGTGTTACGGGTTTTAAATGAAATAAGGGCGGCAGGTGCTGAGGCGGTTTCGATGAACGGCCAGAGGTTGCTCGCAACCACTGAGGTCCGCTGTACCGGACCAACGATCGTTTTAAATAGAAATAAGCGGCTGGCTCCTCCTTATGTGATTACGGCTATCGGTAACCCGGATACGCTGGAGAATTCTCTTAAGATGAAAGGAGGTGTGGCAGAAACCCTTCAATTCTGGGGAATTCAAATATCAGTAAAGAAAATGTCTCAAGTTACCGTGCCTGCGTACAGCGGCGGGATCAAATTCGAATACGCGAAAGCGGCAGTTTAGGAGAGAGCTTTCTTGAATAAATCAGTATATATGTCCATCACTTTGGTTGCTGTAATTCTGGGCCTGGTGATGGCATTTCAGTTCCGGACAACCAGTGGTGTCGACCAGGGAGTACCCTATAGCCGGGAACAGGAGCTTATAACTGAGAAAAGACAATTAGAAAGGGATATGGATCAGCTTCGCGAAGAAGCGGCCGACCTTTCAGCTAAGCTGGAAGAAGCTGGTAAGGGTTACTCTGAGGCCACCGGAGCCTTACAAAGCGAGTTGCTCAAAATAAAACTTTACGCCGGGCTAATTCCGGTAGAGGGCCCCGGGGTGGAGGTAATTCTGGATAACCTTCCTGAATCTGAGAGGCCGGGAGGTAATCCCAGCCTTTATTCCATTAAAGATGACGACTTGCTAAAAGTTATTAATGATTTGCGTGGGGCAGGGGCTGAAGCCATAGCCGTCAACGGCCAGCGCATTCTTGCCACTAGCGAGGTCCGCTTGGCGGGTAACCATATTAATATCAACCTGACTAGGCTCTCAGTTCCTTTTAAGGTCGTTGCTATTGGAAACGCTACCACCTTAAAGAGCAGTCTGGAGATAAAAGGGGGACTTGTAGAATATCTAAGCGACCTGGGCATAGCGGTAAGAGTAGAGTCAAAGGATAAAATTATAGTGCCTGCTTTTACCGGGGGGCTGCGGTTTGACTATGCTAAACCAACACAAAGAGGGTGAGCCTTTCATGTGGTTAGGACTTTGGTTGGCAGTATTAGGCCTGGGGATAGGGATCATGGTCGGCCTAAATATCCCCCTGATATTGCCTCAGGCCTATGCCAAGTATATGTCGGTGGCGGCGCTGGCAGCTCTGGATTCGGTTTTCGGGGGTATCCGTGCCGCTATGGAAGACCACTTCAACAACGACATTTTTATTACCGGTTTCTTTAGTAACGCGCTGTTAGCGGCAGGACTGGCCTTTTTCGGCGAAAGATTGGGCATAGACCTTTACTTGGCCGCAGTTGTTGCTTTTGGAGTCAGGCTTTTCCAAAATCTTGCGATTATTCGTAGGCATTTGTTAAAAAAGTAATTTAACAAAAAAAAGGAAAATTGTTTTTTGTGTGGAATTCCTATTGTGTAAGATAAATTAACAGGTTAAGTATGCCCGGGAGGTGCCGGAGTTGGCCAAAAGACACCCTGCTGTGCTGGTCGGTCTTGATTTAGGCACTTCTAAAGCAGCGGTAATTATTGCGCTGGTGAATAAAGGTTCCGTGCGGGTAATCGGGGTTGGAGAAAGTCTCACCTCAGGCATGCAAAGGGGATCTATAACCGATATCAATTCAGCGGCAGTGTCTATCAGGCAGGCGCTGGAAAGAGCTGAGAAAATGGCAAACGTAAAGGCAACCGCCGTTTATGTGAGTTATAATGGCACAAGTATATCAATAAAAGATTGCCACATAGCTTTAGCGGCCGGAAACCATGCAGGTGCCAATAAAGGAAACAGCGCCGTGGGCCGGCGCCGATACGGTGAAATCATTGCGACTGAAATACATGCAGATGAAAAAATTTTAGTTGCCATTCCTCCCAATAATATTTTAAATTTTTTAAAACCGGGGCTTGAGCCGGAGGCGCGGGTAATTACCACCGTAAACCGCAATATTGAAAATATCATCGAGAGTGCCCGGTTGGCCGGCTTGGTGGTGCAAGATATAGTATATAGTCCCCTGGCGGCTGCCGAAGCGCTATTGAGCCGGGCTGAGAGGGAGTTTGGGACATTACTCGTAGATATGGGGTACGCCGCGACGACAGTAAGTATTTTTGAGAGGGATTTGATCCGGGAGACCGCGATCCTGGCGGTGGGAGGCGAGCACCTTGCCGGCGATTTAGCCATAGGACTACGTACCTCCATGGCCGATGCAGGGGAAATCTTGAAAAAATACCATAATGATGGTAAAGACGGGGAAGGGTACGTTGAAATTGCCGGGGCCGATGGAAAAGTAGCTAGAAAAGTGCCTAATGATATTGTAAGTTCCATAATTGAAGCCCGGATGCAGGAAATTCTTGAAATGGTCGCCGGTGTGGTAGAGGAATTTAACTACCCTGGAGAGTTGCCCGGAGGGGCCGTTCTTTACGGCGGTGTAGCCCAATTGGACGGGCTTCTTCCACTTTCTGAAAACATCCTGCGGCTTAAGGTGAGGGTGGGGTCGCTGAAAGATGTGGGGCGGGATTTAGGTCCTCGTTACGTCAATGCTTTTGGCCTGGTAAAGTACGGTAGCGCACGGTGTGTTGGAGGAAAAGCATACGGTGGCGTTATGGATCGGGTGTTTGGCTGGTTCCAGAATAAGTTGAAACACGATAATAATATTTATAACAATTAACTAGATATAAGAAGGAATACTATTGCCTCAATAAGAAATCTTTAATGACCGTGAGCATAAGCAAGATGTTACAGGTGGTATAAATTACAGAGGAGGATAATTCATGCTTGACTTTGAGCTCGACATTGACCAGTTTGCTAATATAAAGGTTATCGGGGTCGGGGGTGGAGGCAACAACGCGGTAAACCGGATGATCAGCGCCGGGCTCAAGGGGGTGGAGTTTATTGCAGTTAACACTGATGCCCAAGCTCTTCACCTGGCACAAGCCAACCATAAAATTCAAATAGGCACAAAATTAACTAAGGGACTTGGTTCGGGTGGTAATCCAGAGATTGGGCAGAAAGCGGCCGAGGAAAGTCGCGATGAAATAATCCAGGTGCTAAAAGGATCGGACATGGTTTTTGTCACATGCGGAATGGGAGGCGGGACGGGAACCGGAGCTGCTCCCATTGTCGCGGAGGTGGCAAAGGAATTGGGAGCCCTTACCGTCGGGGTTGTAACCAAGCCGTTTACTTTTGAAGGACGCAAGCGGGCCAATCAGGCAGAGGGCGGTATTGAAACTTTGAAGACCAAGGTGGATACACTGATTACCATCCCAAATGACCGGCTTTTACAAGTGATCGAGAAACATACATCCATCGTTGAGGCTTTCCGGATTGCAGACGATGTGCTGCGTCAGGGTGTCCAGGGTATATCGGATTTAATCGCTGTTCCCGGTTTGATTAACTTGGATTTTGCCGATGTCAAGACAATCATGAAGGAAACCGGATCGGCGTTGATGGGAATTGGAAGCGCCAGCGGCGATAATAGAGCCACTGAGGCCGCCCGTACCGCTATTTCCAGCCCGCTTCTGGAAACCTCTATTGAGGGGGCCAGGGGCGTTCTTTTGAATATTACCGGCGGCGCTTCACTCGGTCTGTTTGAGGTGAACGAAGCGGCTGAAATCATCGCACAGGCTGCCGATCCTGAAGCCAACATCATCTTTGGCGCCGTTATTGATGACCATATGGAAGAAGAAATAAGAGTGACTGTTATCGCTACCGGATTTGACCAGAAAGGCCAAAGAAAAGAGCGTATGAAGAGTGAACTGGAAATCAAGCCATTTTCCCAGAATGACGACCTTGATATTCCTGCTTTTCTACGTCGGCGGTGATAATTCGCACCCCCTTCAAAGGTGGGGGTGCGAAAATAACGGCATCACAATTAGTTCACGCCCTTGAGTCGAGTAGGAAAACCCTACTTTTTTATTTGGAGAGGATTTTTGCCTGCAAGGGGTGAAAAATATACATTAACAAATTTCAAGCGGTATTAAGGAAAGGAGGGAAAACGATGGACCGGGAAAAGAAGTATCGTCTTACCCAGATGGTCAGTTGTGCCGGGTGAGCGGCCAAAATAAGTCCTCAGGACTTGGCGCTGGTGCTGCGCCAGTTGGATCCCGTAGTAGATCCGGACCTTATAATCGGTTCCTCCACAAGTGACGATGCGGCCGTTTATCGTCTTACTGATGATACGGCGATAGTACAAACAGTAGACTATGTTACTCCAGTGGTCGACGATCCATACACCTTTGGCCTGATTACAGCTGCAAATGCCTTGAGCGACATCTACGCTATGGGTGCAAAACCATTGATAGCGCTAAATATTATTGGTTTTCCAGCTAAGGTTTTACCGATGGAAATCCTGGTAGAAATCTTAAAAGGTGGAGCCTGCAAAGTAAAGGAAGCGGGGGCGCTTTTAGTAGGCGGTCACACCATCGAGGACAATGAGCCTAAGTACGGGCTTGCTGTGACAGGTCTGGTTCACCCCGGATGCGTTGTCACTAATGCCGGGGCACAGCCGGGTGATGCCTTGATTCTAACCAAACCACTTGGGATAGGCATTATTACGACGGCAATTAAGGGTGACATGGCGGATGATTCCGTATATCACGAGGCGGTTGAGCTGATGTCAACCCTCAACGGCCAAGCTGCCCGGATTATGATTGAATCGGGTGTGGATGCCTGTACAGATGTGACCGGGTTTGGATTGCTGGGCCATCTATACGAAATGGTGGTTGCCAGTGGTGTGGGAGCAAGCCTTTGGCTGCGGAATATACCAGTATTAAAGCAGGCCCGGACCCTTGCTTCCCTGGGTATGGTTCCCGCAGGCGCTTACCGCAATTTACAGTATCTGAATGAGAAATTGAAATGGGAAGACGGTATTGAAGATGTTGACAAGCTTATTTTGGCTGATCCTCAGACTTCAGGCGGCCTTTTGATGGCTGTACCCGGAGATAAGGCGGAGGGCGTTATTAATCTTTTATTGGCGGCAGGAGTGACTGGCGCTAAAATTGGAGAAATTGTACAATCAGCAACCCCGTTTATTTTTGTAAGATAATGTTTGGAAAAATATACCGTTCTGGTCAAGACCCGACAAATTCTTAAGCCCTGGCGATGTATAATAAGACCAGGGCTGTTATCATTTTACTGACCTGTCATAATGGACTATTGCTAGTAATATACTGGTATTAACACCTTTTATTTTCTCAGCCGCAAGTTAGGGGTCGGGCTATGGTGGTTTTTACTATTTATCTCGACCAGGTTTTTATCGGCAACTTAATTATGAACTACGTTATCCTGTGGGCTGCGGCTAAACTGGGCCGGACTCCGGCCGGTAAAGTCCGCGTGGCCACCGGTGCGGCGTTGGGAGCTGCTTATTCATTGGCTTTGTTTATCCCCGGAAATGACTTTTTATTTTCCGTATGGGTAAAGACGGCTGCTTCTGTGTTAATTATCGCGGTTACCTTTGCGCCACTTCCGATAAAAAAATTTCTTGCATGTCTGGGCTATTTTTATTTGACATCCTTCGTCCTCGGTGGGTTGATTTTTGGCATGGTATTTTTTATTCAGCCTGGCCGGGTTTCCGGTTTTAACGGTACCGGTTGGGTAGTGTCTGAATACTTTTGGCCAGGCCTGTTACTGGGGCTTGCCGCTTTTGGGGCTGTTTGCCAGGCTATAAGCACCCTTTTTCAGAGGCGTATTTTGGAAAATCTTTTTAAATTGGTTCTATTAATAAAGTTACAGGGAGTGCAGGTTGAGGTAGACGCTCTTCTCGACACCGGCAATCAGTTAGAAGATCCCATGACAAAACGAGCGGTGATTGTGGTGGAATACGATGTTCTAAAGCCCATCTTGCCTGGAGATGTGCGGGCTTTATTTGAAAGGGACGGAGAACCTGACGTGTGGCACATTCTCAGCTGCTTGGGTGAAAATCCGTGGAGATCGCGTTTCAGCGTGATCCCATTTAACTCCCTGGGCCTTACCGGCGGGCTGATGGTGGGATTTCGCCCGGACGAAGTATCGGTCATGCGCCAAGGGCAACCAGCACAGGTAAAAGAAGTCATTATTGCGATCTACCATAAAAAAATGGACATTCATGATTCGTATCACGCTTTAATGCACCCGCGCCTCTTGGAGATAACATGAAAAATAAACAAATATTTTGAATAGGATGATCTGCCCTTGAAGGAGATTTGGCGTATAAAATGGAGCCTTCACCTGATGGCATTACGCTTCCTGATCCGGATCGGCTACCGGCCCGGGATATTTTACGTTGGGAGCAGTGAGGCTTTGCCACCGCCACTGAGCACTGATGAAGAGTCCTTCCTGATCAGCCGGCTGGAATCGGGAGACGGGGCTGTAAGGAGTATTCTGATCGAAAGGAACCTGCGGCTGGTAGTCTATATCGCGCGCAAATTTGAAAATACAGGGGTTGGTATTGAGGACCTGGTTTCCATAGGAACTATCGGCCTAATCAAAGCTGTAAACACATTTGATCCGGCAAAAAAAATTAAACTGGCCACATATGCGTCCCGTTGTATTGAAAATGAGATATTGATGTACCTGAGGAGAAATAATAAGACCCGCACCGAAGTTTCCTTCGATGAACCGCTGAACATTGACTGGGACGGTAACGAGTTGTTGCTGTCGGATGTCCTGGGCACAGAGAACGATATTATCTATAAATATATAGAGGACGAGGTAGATAAAAAGCTCCTCTACCTGGCTCTTCAGAAACTTTCCGGCCGGGAACGCAAGATCATGGAACTGCGCTTTGGGTTAATTAATGGAATAGAAAAAACCCAAAAAGAGGTAGCCGATTTATTGGGTATATCTCAATCTTATATTTCCAGGCTGGAGAAAAGGATTATTAGAAGGCTAAAAAAGGAAATTCACCGCATGGAATGATTGAAAAGGTAAATGAGCTTACGGAATACCCATGTATAATTCAATCCGGCTATGGAAATAATGTACACAGATTTAATTGTTCCGGTAATTATTTTGTTTTATGATGATTAGGTAAATCCGTTCACGAACCTTAAGCCTGGAAAGAAATGGGAGGCTATCCATGCTAGTAAATAAGGTTGAGATCTGCGGTGTCAATACATCAAAACTCCCGGTACTGACAGGAAGTCAGATGCGAGCATTGTTTGAGTCCATGCATAAAGGCGAGACTTCAGCCCGGACTCAGTTAATAAACGGAAACCTCCGGTTGGTGCTTAGCGTTATCCAGCGTTTTAACAACAGGGGAGAGTATGTTGACGATTTATTTCAAGTGGGCTGCATTGGCCTGATGAAGGCTATTGATAACTTCGATCTATCTCAGAATGTAAAGTTTTCTACATACGCCGTACCGATGATCATTGGTGAAATCCGTCGCTACTTACGGGACAACAACCCAATCAGGGTCAGCCGTTCCCTGCGGGACGTGGCCTACAAGGCTCTTCAGGTGCGGGATACTTTGGTTAACAAGTACTCCCGGGAGCCTTCAATCAACGAAATTGCCGGCGAATTAAAGATGCCCAGGGAGGAGATCGTTTTCGCGCTTGATGCTATCCAGGAGCCGGTATCTCTTTTTGAACCAATCTATCATGACGGCGGCGACACCATTTTCGTGATGGATCAGATACGGGATGAAAAAAATATGGACCAGAACTGGCTTGAAGATATAGCGATACGGGATGCTCTTAGAAAATTGAGCAAACGGGAAAAATTAATTCTCACCTTAAGGTTTTACGAAGGAAAGACTCAGATGGAAGTGGCAGAGGAAATCGGTATATCTCAGGCGCAGGTATCGCGGTTGGAAAAGGCGGCGCTGAGCCACATGCGCAAATATATATGAAGCAGGCCGGATATATTTATCAGGGTGTTTATTTACAGGCGGCTATTTTGAGCCGCCTGAAATTTTTGGTTAGAGTAAGGACACTTATTTTTGGTCAGAGTAAGGACACTTATTCATATAAATGTAAGGGGAGGTGTCCGTATGATAAAAATCTCTGACTTGCGGATGCGGGAGATAATAAATATTGTGGATGGGCGGCGGCTCGGCATGATTAAAGATATCGACATCAACCTGGAGGAAGGCAAGATTGATGCCATTATCCTGCCCGGTATGAATGGGGGTAGATTTTTTAGTTTTCTCGGGAAAGAAGAGGAAATTATAGTACCATGGCATAAGATAAAAAAAATCGGGATGGATGTCATTCTGGTGGAGGTAAATAATGTTGACAACTTGTTTAACATCATTAAGTAAACGGTTTAGGATATCATTGCAACAATGGGTAAGACTTTTTACATATGATTTCATTGGAACCGGGAAAGCAAGCAGACTTTCATATTTTCCGGCAGGTATCCTTTGCCTGGTGGCTGAGTAAGTTGGATTATTTTTGTTTATAATAAGTCATTAATGTGAAAATATTACTATGTCAACGTAAGAGAGAGGTTTATGCCTCTCATTTTGTTTTATCAGGAGTACGGGGTTTTGGTTTTCTTTCTCAAGATATTGTATAATACTAGAGATTGCCATACTACATCCTGTGGATGGGTTGACCGAGTACTTATGAACAGATGATTCTTATCACGGGCAGGTATGGTAAGTGTGAGGTGTTGAGAGGAATGAGATGTCCCTTTTGTGGATTATCTGACAGCAGGGTGCTTGATTCCCGGCCTACCGTAGAGGGGCATTCAATCCGGCGGCGCAGGGAATGTGGCGGTTGCGGGAAGCGCTTTACCACCTATGAAAAGGTGGATGAGCTCCCTCTTGTGGTGGTAAAAAAGGACGGCCGCAGGGAAACTTTTGACCGGCGGAAACTGCTGCAAGGTTTAATCAAAGCCTGCCAGAAGCGGCCGGTTTCTATAGGAAAGCTTGAAGCGGTTGTCGAGAGTATTGAAAAAGATCTGCGCAACACCATGGAGCCGGAAACAAAGAGTTCCTATATCGGAGAACTGGTGATGGACAGTTTACGCAGTATTGACGAAGTGGCCTATGTGCGTTTTGCCTCAGTCTACCGTGAATTCAGGGATGCCGAAAGCTTCATGGAGGAATTAAAAAACCTTCTTAAAAAGGACGGTAACAGCTTAAAAGGGGGACCTGGAAACTATGTTTAAAACCATTCGGAAGCGCGATGGCCGGGAAGTTCCGTTCGACGAAACCAAGATTACGGACGCTATCTTTAAAGCCGCGCGGGCGGTGGGCGGAGAGGACCGTCAAACTGCCATGGAACTGACCATTGAGGTTTTAAAGCTCTTAAGAAAACAATACAATGGCAAACCGTTCGGGGTGGAAGACGTTCAGGATATCGTGGAGAAAGTCTTAATTGAAGCTGGGCACGCCCGTACTGCAAAAGCATACATATTGTACCGTGACAGGCGCACGCGCATGCGGGAGGCTAAGGGCGATTTGATGGATGCGGTGGAGGAGATATTGGAGGAGACCAACCGGGAGAACGCGAACATCAGCAACTCTCCTTCGGCCAAAATGCTCCAAATCGCCAGCGCGGCCAGCAGGAAGTATTACTTAACCCGCCTGATCCCTGAGGAGATGTCTCTGGCCCACTTGCGGGGTGACATTCATATACACGATCTCGACTTTTACGGGAAGACGCTTACTTGTCTTCAAATCCCCTTAAATAAGTTATTAACCGAAGGGTTTAATACCGGGCATGGTTACATCCGCCCGCCCAAACGCCTCGGGACGGCAACGGCCCTGGCTACGATAATCCTTCAAAGTTCTCAGAATGACATGCACGGCGGCCAGTCGTTTGCTTTTTTCGACCGGGATATTGCTCCATTCGTGGAAGACGCCTCGGATTTTGAAACCTATCAGGCGATGGAGGCTTTGATATACAACCTGAATAGCATGCATAGCAGGGCAGGAGCCCAGGTACCATTTTCCTCCATTAATGTTGGCACAGAAACGTCGGAGACCTCCCGGCGCGTGGTGAAAAACCTCCTACTGGCCTTCGAGACCGGCCTTGGGAAAGGTGAAAACCCTATTTTCCCTAACATCATCTTCAGGGTTAAAGAGGGAATTAATTTTAACCCCGGCGATCCCAATTACGACCTGTTCAAACTAGCTATTAAGGTGGCCAGCAAGCGGCTGAACCCTACGTTCAGCTTTATGGATTCTTCTTTTAACAGCAAGTATGGCGCCCAAGTCAGCTATATGGGCTGCCGCACCCGGGTGATAGCCAACCGGCGGGGACCGGAGGTTACCGACTGCAGGGGGAACCTGTCCTTCAACACCATCAACCTGCCACGGATAGCTATCAAAGCGGAGCGGAGCCTGGAAAATTTCTACCGCAGGCTTTCCGAAGTGTTGGATCTCGCTATCCGGCAGCTTTACCACCGCTACGGGGTGCAGGCGAAGCTGAAGGTAAAAGATATGCCATTTGTCATGGGACAGAAACTGTACCTTGATTCGGAAGGCTTAAAGCCGGACGACCCTATTGAAGAGGCAATCAAACACGGCACTTTGTCTGTGGGCTTTATTGGCCTGGCCGAGGCGCTGACCGCGCTGACCGGGCGAAATCATGGCGAGGATGAAGAATCGCAGGCGCTTGGCCAGGAGATAGTGGCATTCATGCGGTCGAAGATTGACGAGGCCGCGGATCAGTATGACCTGAATTACACCTTGCTTGCCACTCCGGCGGAAGGGCTCTCGGGGCGGTTTGTCAAATTGGACGGCAAGGAGTTCGGGCTTATTCCGGGGGTAACTACAAAGGAATACTATACAAATTCATTCCACATTCCAGTAGACTTGCCGATCAGCGCTTATGAGAAAATTAGACTGGAAGGACCCTATCACAAGTACTGCAATGCCGGGCACATCAGTTACGTGGAGATGGCTTCACCTCCGGTGCATAACCCGGAAGCAGTGGAAGTAATCATCAGGCATATGCGTGACAGTGATATGGGTTACGGCGGCATAAACTTCCCGGTGGACTTTTGCACCAACTGCAGCTTGTTGGGGGTAATCAACGAGTATGCCTGCCCGCGCTGCGGGTCGGCCGACATCAGGCGGGTGCGCCGGATTACCGGTTATTTAAGTACCACCGACCGGTTCAATGACAGTAAGCTCTCCGAGTTGGGGGACAGGGTTGCCCATATGTAAAATATCCTCAAAATATATTTGTATTTGCTGAAGGAGTTCGTATCACTTTATGGAATTATAGTAAACTGTATCTTGTCCGGCTACTGAGAATCATGGGATTATATTAGAATAAAATATTAATTAAACAGGAGAGATTATGGGCGAAAGAGTGCTAACTCAAAAAGAAATAGACGAGCTTTTTGCCAGGTACGATGCTCAACCTATTCAGGAAGAAGCGGCCGAATTATTAGCCATGCAAGAACTGGACACTATTGGCGAGATCGGTAATATCTGTATGGGAACGGCGGCCACTACCCTATCCGAGTTATTGAACCAACGGGTAACTATCGGTTATCCGAAGTTGATTGTTTGTCGCCAGGAAGAGGTATTTCAGATATATTCAACCCCTTACATGATCATAGACGTGCATTTTAAGGCCGGCCTGAACGGATTCAATGTGTTTGTAATCACTAAGGAAGATATAGCATTGATTGCCGATATTTTGATGGGTGGCGTGGGAGAAGTGCAACACCCTATTGTATTGACCGAGATTGAATTAAGCGCCGCGACCGAAGTAATGAACCAGATGATCGGTACGGCCGCCACGGCTATGTCTAAAGTTTTCGGGGTTACTGTTGATATCGAACCACCCAAGATGATCATGGTTGAAGACTATCTAAATGCCACCCACACACCGTTGCTGACTGATAAGCCAGTAGTGGTTGCCCGTTTTGAGGTCAGTATTGGAGACTTGTTCAAGACCATTTTTATGCAGATTACTGATGTTGACACCGCTCGCGAGGAGGCAAACTTCCTCTTAATGAAAGCCGGGGTGTTTGACGACTTAGGTGTCGAGGAAGCGTCTGTATCGCCGGAACCGGCTGGTAAAACAGGGGTGGTGGTTCCGGTAACACATCAGGAATTGCCGAATCTGTCGGCTGCTCTGGCTGTCCCGCTGGAAATGATGTTTTCCATGGGTAAATATCAATGCACCGTTGGTGACTTGGCCAAGTTGCAAGTAGGCAGTGAAATTGAGATACCCTTTGCAGCGGATCAAGTGGAAGTGATCATCAACGGTTTAACTGTGGCAAGGGGTAAGATTCAGCAGGATAAAGGAAGGCGGGTATTTAGAATAACTCAATTGTGAAAGCCGCTTTAATCCGATGAATCTCATTGCGATTTAATTTAAATTTTATAATTTAATAATTAAGAAACTTATTAAAAAAGATGTGGTTGCAAAGTGGAACTGCGTATTGCGGGTATAATCAGGGAAAGTGTAGTAGACGGGCCTGGCCTGCGGTTTGTTGTCTTTGTCCAGGGTTGCAGGCAGGGATGCCTGGGTTGCCATAACCCCGATAACCAGGATTTGTCGGGTGGTACGCTTGTCAGTACAGAGAATTTATTAAAGCAAATTATAGCTGCAAAGTTGATAAAAGGGGTCACTTTTTCCGGTGGAGAGCCTTTCATCCAAGCTTTGCCTCTGGCCTGGCTGGGCCGGGAGGTTAAAAAGCTAGGTTTGGATGTAATCACGTATACCGGATTTACCTGGGAGTGGCTGCTATCGCTCTCACAGGAAGATCAAGCGGTAAAAGAATTACTCCTGGTGTCCGACTATATTGTGGACGGCCCCTTCGTCTTGGCAGAGAGGGATCCGGAACTTCCTTTCCGGGGTTCACGCAACCAGAGGATTATAGATGTTGCAAATTCATTCAAAGAAGGTCAGGTAATCGAAGCCGGATTTTCTTGAGTGGCAGAATATGAATAATAGCCAAGTATTTATAGAGGGATAATAACAAGGAGCGGCGCCAAAAACTGCCGCCCTTATTTTTTTGGGGGGAATGCGGTTGTTTAGTAACAAAAAACTTGAAAGTAAAAAAGAGTGTCCCTTGTTGAGGACAATTTCTTTGCAGTATGCATAAAATGTAAAATATATAGTATTTTTCGAAAGGTAGGAAAGAGTATGCCGACGACATATACAGTTCAGACCGGGGATACATTGTTTCTAATTGCCCGGCGATTTGGCACCACTGTAGAAAGGTTGGCTCAAATAAATAATATTACCGATCAAAATTTAATACTAGTGGGCCAGGTATTGATCATACCGGAGGAAGGGGCGGCTGGGGAAACCGGCGGCGCAAAGGCTGAAAATCAAGAAACCCTGCGGATAAGCGGCTTATTGTACGCTCTTTCTACCAATAAGAGAGTCTACCGGCAAGGGGAGGATATTATTATCACCCTGGTCAAGACCAATACCTCCAGTAGAGACATTACACTGAGCTACCGCACTACCCAGCGTTATGACTTCGTGGCCAGACGCGGCCAGGAGCAAAGGGAAACCTGGCGCTGGTCCCGCGGGCGTTCTTTTGCCCAGATAGGCTCAGATATAACCCTAAGACCGGGTAGCCGCCAGGTCTTTCGAGTACCCTGGAACCAGACAAACAACAGTGGAATGCAAGTTGCGCCCGGTATCTTCACCATCGAGGGATACAATGTTGCCAGGAACCTTATGGATAAGGGAATATCTGTTAAAGTCAGTATCCAGAGAGCAGTTGGGCCAACACCTACACCTACGGTAACACCTTCGCCGACGGCAGCTCCCGTTCCCTGTTCCGGAGGGAACCTTCTGATTAATTCCGGCTTTGAAAGCTGGTCCGACCCGGCATCTCCACCTGCCAGTTGGAAGGGAAGCAATCTGTTCCGCACTACCCTCTCCCACACAGGTAATTTTGCCGCCGAGTTAGGTGCAACCCACAATGAAAGAGCAGTACTTTTTCAGCGTATAAATATAGAACCAGGAAGGATATACGACTTGAACTGGTGGGCCAGGGAAAACATTCAGACTGGCGGTGTGGCGAGGTATGTTTTATTTGCAGAAATTTTTTATTATAACAGAGAAGGCGATTTTGTGGGCAGGACGGAACCTAGGTATTCTCAGGAGGATATCCCGGATAATACTTACCAGCAATACAGCTTGTCGACAGGCCGTGTTCCCGCAGGAGCCAGAGTCGCTGAAGTAAGGTTCACCTTCGAACCATCGGGAGGCAATAATAATACAGTAAAAATCGATGATGCGGAATTGCGTTGCATTTATTAGCGAGTATAGCTTGACAGCCCTGCGGGTCATAACCCGTAGTTACTGAATTTACGGTAAGGAGGCAGCTTACCTGCCTCCTTATAAAATCATGCTCTAAATGCGGCAACTACTGCAGTTGGAAGAACCGCAAGTACTGCAACCAGAGTCGCCGCTGTTTCCTCCTCCACTGAAGGATGACATCACTCGTCTGGGGGATGCGACACCGCAAGCGGGGCACTTTAGATTTTCTCCGTTTTCACCTATGGGGCATAATTTTTCAAAACGGCCGCCGCATCCGCCACACCTAAATTCATAAATTGGCATTTATATATAAACCTCCTTATAGCCTCCGTTATATGTCTCCTGTTTCCTCTTTTGGCCTAATTGTTCCAGGCATAAACATGAGTCCGGATACCAGTTCTTTCCGGTGCCTCATCAGATAACTCTTTCCCTAAAGAGTATGCCACACAAATAATCTTGTCAAGCGCAGGGATATACTTATTATTTGTCGAAAAGAGGGTTTAGCGATAGTTGAGAGAAATTATTTTAGCAAGAACATGTGGCATAAAGTGATCCCAAAAGGTGAAAAGGGAGGATGAATAATGCGATTGCAATTCTTGGGGGCGGCGGGTACTGTTACCGGTTCTTGCTATCTTCTGGAAACAGCTAATACTAGAGTAATGGTCGATTGCGGGATGTTTCAGGGCCCGAAAGAGGTTAGGGAACGAAACTATGGTAGTTTTCTAGTCCCGCCCGGTAGTGTGGATTTTCTGTTGCTGACTCATGCGCATATCGATCATAGCGGTTTAATTCCTAAATTTATTAAATATGGTTATAAAGGTAAGATTTTTGCCACAGCACCTACTATTGAGCTATGTGAGGTGCTGCTCCCTGACAGCGGGCATATCCAGGAGATGGAAGTCGAGCGGAAAAACCGCAAAAACCGCCGCGCGCATAAAGCTTTAATTGAACCAATATACAACGTGAAAGACGCTTATAAAAGCCTTCCTTATTTTAGCCCGGCGGCATATGATGAAGTTATACAGCTCACACCCGAAATTAGGGCGCGTTTTAACGACGCGGGACATATTCTTGGCTCGGCAATGATCGAGCTTTGGGTAAAAGATGGAGGCAGCGAGGTTAAGCTGGTTTTCTCAGGCGATATCGGAAGGAAGGATCAACCTTTAATAAATGATCCCTCCCTTATTGATGAAGCCGATTACGTGATTGTAGAGTCAACTTACGGCAACCGGATGCACGAGCAAGGTGATGAGGAAATAGAATTATTACATGAAGCGATTTGGGAAACCTATAAAAAAGGCGGCAACCTTATCATTCCCGCCTTTGCGGTTGAACGTACCCAGGACTTGCTGTATCACCTTAATCTCCTTATGGAAGCAAAAAGGATGCCGCCGATGCCGGTTTATATTGACAGCCCGCTGAGTATGGCTACCACTGCGATTTTTCAGCATAACGAGCAATATTTTGACTGTCAAGCCAGTGATTTAATAAACAAGGGAAGGGATCCTGTTCAATTGCCTGGTTTGAAATTCACCAAGTCGTCCGAGGAGTCAATGTCACTGAATGAAGTCAGCGGCGCTATTATTATTTCCGCCAGCGGCATGTGCGATGCCGGCCGGATAAGGCACCATTTGAAATATAACCTTTGGCGTCCTGAAAGCACAGTGCTTTTTGTTGGCTATCAAGCTGTGGGAACACTTGGTCGGCTGATTTTGGAAGGGAAAAAGACTGTTAAAATTTTCGGTGATGAAATAGCGGTCCGGGCCGGTATCAGGTCGATTGAAGGTTACTCGGCCCACGCTGACCAGGCAGGGTTGATGGAATGGGCAGGGAATTTCAAAAAACCTCCACGGCAAATTTTTGTGGTACATGGCGAGCCGGAATCTGCTAATACCCTGGCCCGTTTAATCAACGCAGAGTTAGGTTATAATGCTATGGTTCCCGCCTGGCAGCAAGTTGTGGACCTTGAGCTTGAGCCGGCAGCTGTGGAAGATCCTCTCAAAGCTGTTTACAAGTCGCTTTCAGCTAAAATTCATGGCCTTTTGGAGACCGGCTTGGATCAAACTCAGCGTGCGGAAATCATGCGTCGCCTGTGCGAACTTGAAGTTTACATCGATGAGGGTATGAAAAAGGCAATATGAATGCTTTTATGAATGTGGAAAAAGGTAATTTATTGTTTTATAAAGCCCCTTTCTTTGAAACTACCGGTTTGGTGACGCATGGTTTTACAACCCGCCCCGGCGGTGTTAGCGAGGGGCCTTATTCCGCCTTGAATACTGCCTTTCATGTTGGGGATGCGATTGAAAACGTGCGAACTAATAGGGCTCTGGCTTGTGAAGCCTTGGGCATTGATCCGGAAGGAATTGTAGCCGGCAGTCAGGTGCATGGCGACAGGGTTGAAGTTGTAGAGTACCGTGATAAAGGGAGAGGGGCAAGAACACTTGAGGATTGCTTGCCGGACGTAGATGCTCTGGTTACTGCCGTACCGGGTGTGCCCCTTTCCAGCTATTACGCTGATTGTGTGCCAATTTTCCTCTTGGATCCGGCGAGGAAAGTGGTGGCGCTTGCCCATGCCGGCTGGAAGGGTACAGTAGTGAAAATTGGCCGGAAAACAGTCCAAAGGATGACGGCGGGTTTCGGTACCAATCCGGGAGATTGCCTGGCCTGGATAGGTCCTTCTATCGGTTCTTGCTGTTATGAAGTGGACGGGCGGGTGATCAGGTTGTTTCAAAAGAGCTTTGCTTACTGGGCTATGTTGACTGTGGCCGCTTCCCCCGGAAAATGGCGGCTGAATTTGTGGGAGGCCAACCGCCGCGTACTTTTGGATGCCGGCCTTCTGGAGAAAAATATAGCTGTGGCTGGTGCATGTACCTCCTGCGGCGGTGATTTATTCTTTTCCTATCGCGCTCAGGGCGGGATAACCGGCCGGATGGCCTCGTTGATTATGTTAAAGTAGAAAGTAGGGTAGGTATGCTCAAGATATTGGTAGTAGATGATGAGAAAAATATTCTGGAATTAGTCCGCTTTAACCTGGAGCGGGAAGGTTATCAGGTATTAACCGCTCTGAACGGCGTCCAGGGGCTGGAACTGGCCCGGACGCGTGCTCCGGATTTAATTGTACTTGATATCATGCTGCCCGAAATGAATGGCCTTGAAGTTTGCCGGGAACTGCGCGGTGATACCTTAACAAAAAGTATTCCGATTATTATGCTTAGCGCCAGGGTGGAGGAGTTGGACCGGGTGCTTGGGCTGGAAATGGGCGCGGACGATTATGTTACCAAGCCTTTCAGCCCGCGGGAGTTGGTGGCCAGAATAAAAGCCCGGCTCCGTAACGCCCGTTCGGAAGAAGATCAAAAAGTGATCGTATCCGGAGATGCGCAGATGGATTTTGGCCGCCTGATCATTGATGAAGACCGGTTCGACGTTTATGTGGGCGGTGTCAAGCAGGAACTCACTCCAAAAGAATTTGAACTCTTGCGTTACATGGCACGCCGGCCGGGTAAAGTATTTTCGAGGGATCAACTGCTTGATCAGGTTTGGGGTTATGATTACACAGGTGATTCACGGACTGTTGATGTCCATATCCGGCATATCAGGCAGAAACTTGAGCACGTGCCCGGCGGAGCCCAGCTTATTGAGACGGTGCGAGGGGTAGGCTACCGCTTTAAGGAGGGTTGGAAATGCCAATAAGCTTAAAATCTTTCCGGAGGATAGGCTGGCGGCCGCTTATCAGCTATTTTTTCCTCTTCTTGGGCTTTTTCGTCCTGGCGCAACTTTATTGCATATATAAGCTTAATCTGTGGGTGTCGGTCGCAATCGCGTTTTTCTGCGCTGTGGCGCTGGCCGGGATTACTTACTGGCGTTTGATCAACCCGATCGAAGAAATATCTTACGTAGCTCAGGATATGGCCAGGGGAAACCTGGAGCAGGAAATTCGCATATTTGCCCAGGATGAGATCGGTGACCTGGCCCGCTCGATTAACTACCTGGCAAGGGAACTTAAAAAAAATATCGACGAAGTCATCCTGGAAAAAAATAAAATTCAGGCTATTCTTGCCAGTATGTGCGATGGTGTTATCGCTCTGGATAATTGGGGCCGGGTAATCCTTGTCAACCCGGTGGTGGAGAAGCTCTTTGGGATTACCCTGGAGGCATGCAGGGGCAAAAACGTAAGCAGGGTAATTCGCAACAATGATTTCGATAAATTATTAAACCAATTTCTTGAGACCGGACAGGCGGTACAAAAGCAAATCCAAATCCTGACCCCTGAGCCGCGCATCTTTCGCATACAAGTGACTCCACTTCAGAATACCGGAACAGACCGCGGTGGAATGGTGGCACTGCTGAGGGATTTTACCGGAAGGAAAAGGTTGGAGGATATGCGCAGTGAATTTGTGGCCAATGTATCTCACGAACTCCGCACACCTTTGACTTCGATTCGGGGTTTTGCTGAAACGTTGCTTTATGGAACCCTCGAAGACCCGGCCGTTGCCAGACAGTTTCTGGAAATAATTAACGCCGAGGCGGAGCGGCTGACCAGGTTGATCGACGAACTGCTAAACCTGTCTAAAATCGAGGACCATAAGTCGGCGCCGGATTGGCAGCCGGTGGTGATGGAACAATTGATTAAACGTGTGGTGGCGATTTTTCAACCTCGCGCCGCGGAAAAGAATCTCACAATAAAAATTAACCTGCCGGAAAACCTCCCAGTGATTCAGGGAGACCCGGATATGCTCAGCCAGGTTCTGATTAATTTGATTGATAACGCCGTGAGTTATACCCAGGCCGGTGGAGAGATTTGCGTTTGTGCCTCAGTCGGTGAGAATGAAATTAAAGTCGATGTGCGGGATAACGGTATTGGTATCCCGCCGGACAGCCTGTCCCGGTTGTTTGAGCGTTTTTACCGGGTTGATAAAGCCCGTTCACGGGAGCAGGGCGGCACCGGCCTGGGCCTTTCCATAGTAAAACATATCATAGAAGTCCATCACGGCAGCGTTCATGTTGAGAGCAAGGTTGGCGAAGGCAGTATTTTTTCCTTTGTATTACCGCAAAATAAAAACCTTATAAATTAAACAATACAATTTGAAACGGAAGACATGTGTGTGTGTCACTGAAAATCTTGATTGTTGGCGGAGTTGCCGCCGGTGCGCTGTATATCCGGGGGGCCGCTCTTCGGAATATTAATTCCTCCGAATATAATTAACTTTAACTTAACAATACAATAACATTTGCCTAAAATAAACTTGTTATAATGTGCGTGAAAATGCACATTATAATTTTTTTCTACTTTAGTAAGTTCTCCTGGCATGTTTTTAGCCAGGAGAACAAAAAACCGCCCGCTATGCGGGTGGGATTC
>MVRN01000073.1 GCA_002067965.1 Pelotomaculum sp. PtaU1.Bin035 | reverse complement strand
GAATCCCACCCGCATAGCGGGCGGTTTTTTGTTCTCCTGGCTAAAAACATGCCAGGAGAACTTACTAAAGTAGAATTAGAGACCGATTACCCCTCCCGGCCTCTTTGACTTATCCACTAATATTTTTCCGTGGCTATAAAAAACCTCAAACATCATTAACTAGTACACTGTAATCCTGTCCTTCAGATCCTTAAACCTATTATCTCCTATGCCCGACACGTTTTTCAGCTCGTCAATTGTTTTGAAAGGCCCGTTCGTCTCACGATATTGAATAATCCTTTGTGCCAGCGACGGCCCAATCCCTGGCAACGTATCCAACTGGCTGAGATCCGCCGTATTTATGTTTACCAGGCCGGCAATTGCAGCGGTACCGGCCGGCCCACCCTGCTGAGGAACAGTATTACGTCCGGCTCCGCCGGGCGATAATGCCGACACCCCATTAGGGCTTCCGGACGCTGAAAAGGAACTCCCCTCAGATGACGCCTTGAGTGGGACGAGTATCGTTTGACCGTCGGTGACCGGCGAGGCCAACTTTAATGAATCCAGTTCGGCATCACCGGTCGGCCCGGCCATGTTGACAGCGTCGATAACCCTCGCACCCTGAAGCAGTTGGTATACACCCGGCCTGGCTACTGATCCTGCCACATGAACTTTTAATTCTTTGACCTTATTTTCACCCGCCGCCTCCAGTACAGGCTTGCTTTCTTCCGCCGCTTGCTCCCTGATTTGAGCATACCGGTAGCCCCCGCCAAACAGGATTACTCCCGCAAGAAGAAGGATAATCAGTTGTTGTTTACGATCAAGCTGAATAATATGTATCACCACCATTCCTTTCTTCATAGAAAAATATTTCCATACTTAAATTCCTGCATCATCGGCCCGTGACTAGATGGTCTACCATCCCCGCCAGAGGGATCTCTACAGGCGTAAATTCCCGGAGAACTTCCGGCGCTCATATTTCAAGCAACGATTCTTGTATATTTCTTTGAAACACGCAGACCTCACCGCATATTATTATCAATATAAAAGTTAAGTTCTACCAATAACGACTTTTTCCTCCTTTTATTTTTTATTGACAAACAGCCTGCCATCGGTTCCAAGCGTTGCAAGCAGGACTTTCTGTGGATTTAGTCCATATTCCTTTAATCTTTCATAGAGCCAGTTTTCATCAAGATTTATTTCTTTTAAATTTTTGCAAATGACACTCCCGTCCATTACCAGAACAGTAGGTGGCCCCTCATAATGGGTAGAAATCCCTAAATCTGCCGGGGTGACCGGCCGGTGCTGGGATTTTAGAATAACGCTGAGCCTTCCTGATGTCTCAAGCACGGCAAACTCCACATCATTTACATCAACAATACCTTTTTCCCTGAGCTGCCCCAATAGATCGTCCAGATTATAACGCGCCTTTCTCATTTCGTCTCGCTGCAGCCGGCTGTTTTTAATAATTACCTGTGGATAGCCGCAAACAATTCCGCGTATAGTCCGGCTGAATAAAGTGGCGTAAGACATTACTACTTCAAGCAAACCAAGGATCATCAGGGGCAGAACGCTATGCCAAATAGGAATATCGGTAATTTCCATCGGCATGGCGGCCAGTTCGGCGATGATTATCGCGACAACAAAATCAAAGGGGGAAAGCTGGCCGATTTCCCGTTTCCCCATCATCCTGATAATCACCAGGACTAGAAAATATACAAAAACAGTCCGGTAAATTTGTTCAAGGAGCAAATTACATCACCACCCCTCTCATTTTACAAACCGCACTGTTATGTTTTGCCGGATCAGAAGACTTTTATTACATAACCGAAAGAAATGTCAATAAAAAAGCGCCGGCTGCCGAACTTGTGCCAACGCTTGTTTATGAATATTAACTTCGAAACTAGAAGCATCATGAAGATTTTACTACAATATTCACCAGCTTGCCCGGAACTGGAATGACCTTGATAATCTTCTTGCCTTCGATTAACTGCTGCACTTTCAGATCCTTGAGCGCCAGTCCCTGCAATTCACCGGCGTTATGACGGGCTGGAACCAGCAGGCGTTCACGTACTTTGCCGTTGATCTGCACAACTATGGTAATCTCTTCTTCTTCGATGGCTTGCGGGTCAAATACGGGCCAGGGCTGGCTGTGAATGCTGCCTTTATGCCCGGTGGCTTCCCATATTTCCTCGGTAATATGCGGAGCAAAGGGGGCGAGCAGGATCAACAGGACATCTATCGCCTCCCTCATTACGTCCTGGTCACGGTCGGTCCCGGGGAGTTCTTTATATTGGTACAACGCATTAACCAGTTCCATAATGGCGCTGACCGCTGTGTTAAAATTAAAACGGGCGCCAATGTCCTCTGTCACCTTTTTTATCGTGTGGTGAGTTACCCGGCGCATTTCGCGGTTAGCGCCAACCAGCTTGGCACGGGGCGCATTTGCCGGTAAACTCTTTAGTTCTTCCGCCAGGAGCGCTACCAAGCGCCAGACCCGGTTCAAAAACCGGAAACAGCCTTCCACCCCTTGGTCATTCCATTCCAGATCACGTTCCGGAGGAGCCGCAAATAGGATGAACAGCCTGGCGGTATCGGCTCCGTACCGTGCCACGATATCTTCAGGGCTGATCACATTGCCTTTCGATTTCGACATTTTGGCCCCGTCCTTCAATACCATACCCTGAGTAAGTAAATTGGAAAACGGTTCTTGAACGCTAACCAGTTTCAGGTCATGCAGGACTTTGGTAAAAAACCGTGAGTATAACAAGTGCAGGATGGCGTGCTCCACCCCACCGATGTATTGGTCGACCGGGAGCCAATTGTCCACCTTGGCTTTGTCCCACGGGCCTGATTTCTCGCGCGGGCTGGCATACCGGTAATAATACCAGGAAGAACACATAAATGTGTCCATTGTGTCGGTTTCCCTTTTGGCCGGCCCGCCGCATATCGGGCAAACAGTATTTACGAAATCCGGGCACTCGGCTAGTGGGGACTGGCCGGCCGGCTTGAATTCCACTTCTCTGGGCAACAGCACCGGCAGGTCGGATTCAGGAACGGGCACAGTCCCGCACTTTTCACAGTATACGATGGGGATCGGCGCCCCCCAGTAGCGCTGGCGGGAAATCAGCCAGTCCCGGAGCCGGAAGTTAACCCGGAACCTACCCCATCCTTTTTGTTCCAAATAGGAGGTAATAGCTTTAATCGCCTCTGTATTGGCTAACCCGTTGAATTGCCCTGAATTTACCAATATTCCTTCTTCTTCATAAGCAGCCTCCATAGTAGCGGGATCAAGCTCCAATCCCGGCGGCTGGATCACCACCCGGACCGGGAAATTGTACTTCCGGGCAAACTCGAAATCCCTCTGGTCGTGCGCCGCCACACCCATAACACAGCCGGTGCC
Source organism: Pelotomaculum sp. PtaU1.Bin035 (assembly GCA_002067965.1). Lineage (GTDB taxonomy): Bacteria > Bacillota > Desulfotomaculia > Desulfotomaculales > Pelotomaculaceae > MVRN01. The sequence goes on along the minus strand of MVRN01000073.1, from coordinate 17,024 downwards.
GTATTCCAGCAAAACGTAATTACCGATCAACACAGGCACTTTTTCCCCGGTAATTGGGTTAATACAGTAAGCTCCGGTAGGCAGGCCGACTTTCTCCACTTCTGTAGATGTGCGGTCTATCTCACTCAAGTTTTGCACCTTACGTACGAATTCCTTTATTTCAGCTTCCCGCCCTGTTCCTGCAACCAACTTTTCAACCAACGGATGTTCCGGAGCCAGTACCATGTAAGTGACACCGAAGATAGTATCCGGGCGGGTTGTATAAACGGTAATCGATTCGTCCATGCCGTCAATTTTAAAGTCAATCTCCGTGCCCTCGCTACGGCCGATCCAGTGCTCCTGCATTATCTTGACCTTATCTGGCCAGCCCTCCAGCAGATCCAAATCCTTAAGCAGGCGCTCCGCATAATCAGTGATCTTAAAGAACCACTGGGCTAGCTCCCGTTTTTCCACCGGTGTTTTGCACCGCTCGCAACCCCCGTCTTTCACCTGCTCATTGGCAAGCACCGTGGCGCAATCAGGACACCAGTTCACCGCTGCATACTTTTTATAAGCCAGCCCATTGTGATACAGTTGGAGGAAAAGCCACTGGGTCCAGCGATAATACCCGGGATGGCAGGTAGCGATCTCTCTGTTCCAGTCGTAGCTGATACCTAGTTGTTTAAGCTGTTCACGCATATTGTCAATATTATCTACAGTCCAGTCAGCCGGGTGGATGCCGCCATGCTTGATTGCCGCGTTTTCAGCCGGCAGACCGAAAGCGTCCCAACCCATCGGATGGAGTACATTATAACCTTCCATAGTTTTAAAACGCGCCACCACGTCGCCAATCGAGTAGTTTCGCACATGACCCATATGCAGTTTCCCTGAAGGGTAGGGGAACATTTCCAGACAATAATACTTGGGACGATTGGAAATATCAGGAACGGCGTAGAGATCCATCGAGTCCCAGCGGGCCTGCCATTTTTTTTCTACTTCTTGGAAGTAATATTTCTCTTTCAATTTCCATCCCCCTTATTTACAAAGGCAACAGCGCAATTTTCCTCAGCCCCGCGCCCCTCTTGCCGTAAGGCGTTGTATCCATCTGAAAATTTTATCATAAAAAATTGGATTACTCAAGGCTAGTCTCCTCTGGTGATTTCTTGACGTCTATTTAAAAAGAATAAAAAACCCCGCCATCTAATTTAAGATGAGAGGCTTATACAACATAACCTTTATGTTAATGAATGTGCCTATCTGTCAGTTGAACATAATAACATATCAGTGATTCTTCTAATTAAATATTGACGGGTATTCTTACGACCTGAGCATCGCCCCACAGGCGTTCAAGTTTATAAAATTGCCGCACAGTTTCCTGAAAGACATGTACTATAACATCACCGTAATCCAACACCACCCAACTGCCTTCCTGAAAACCCTCCCGGCGCAAAGCAGCAACGTCTTCTTTTTCAAGCTTCTCCTGCACATTCTCCACAACAGATTGCACCTGGGTTCTTGAACGGGCGCTGCAAATGATAAAATAATCTGCAATAATAGATATTCCCTGGATATCAAGAACGGTAATGTCTTCTGCCTTCTTGTCCTCCGCCGCCTGCACCACAATATTCACCATTGCCTGTGGACTTAATGGCAAAATCATTCCTCCTCTTTAACGCTTTAAAGAACTCCGTATGAAATAAGATCTCTGTTCGTTTATAGTATAATGTTCTTTCATTCCGCCAAAAGTTCCTGTAAGTAAAAACCTTCACGAGAAAACCTCCGCCAGGGAGGTTTTCTTTTTTACCTTTGCTCTTCCCGTGCCTTTGCTTCATTTACGGTAATAATCCTACCGTCCAAGTCTGTTCCATTCATTGCGGCAATCATTGTTTCAGCATCTTCATCCCTTACTTCAACAAACCCAAACCCACGGGAACGGCCGGTCTCACGATCAGTAATAACGCGGCTACTTACAACTTCACCATGCGCCGAAAAAGCATTGGCAAGATCTTCAGCTTTAGTAGCCCACGGTAGATTTCCCACATAAAGAGTACGCGACATCTACGAATCACCTCTTTCCCTTCGGAACTTTTTTAATTGGAACTATTATCTGCAAAAGGAGATATCCTAATGCAATCTTACCCTGACAAAGATTTTTCCAGATTTCATCACCTATATAATTTATGTTTTACTATGTATTCTTCAACAGGCTCCGGAAGCAAATATTTTATGGTTCTCCCTTCTCGTACGCGCCGTCTGATATCTGTTGAGGATATCTGCAAAGCCGGCACTTCCATGCTAAGAATGTCTTGTTTGGGAAACTGGATAAGAACCCCAAGTTTTTCCCAAAGCTCATCCAATTGGTAACCAGGCCGGGTCGCCGCGACAAAACAACATAGGGACAGCAATCTTTCGACGTTTTTCCAGGTCAGAATCTCCAATACTGCATCGGCTCCGGTAATGAAATAAATTTGCGCTCCGGGGTAAAGGCCCTTGATTGCCTGTACCGTGTCAATAGTATAGGAAGGTCCGGAACGATCTATTTCAAGAGAAGAAACCTGGAAAAACTCATTGGAAGCAACTGCCAGGCTGGTCATCATATAACGATCCCACGGATCGGTAATCTCACAGTCAGGCTTGTGGGGAGGTCTGCCTGCAGGTATAAATATTACCTGCTCCAATCCCAAAACATCCCTCGCCCCTTCTGCAGCAACCAGATGGCCGAAATGAACCGGGTCAAAGGTTCCACCCATTATCCCCAGTCTGGATAAACGGTTAACTTTCTTGCTCATATTTGAAATTTTACATTTTTGTTAAGTGAAAAGCAAGTAAAATGTCGCAACCATATATATATATCACAGATTCAGGACCAAATTATTACGGTGCACTATTTCATCATAGTCCTTGTGGCCCAAGAGGCGTGCGATATCTCTAGTCTGTGCCCCTTTTATTTTTTTAATCTCGCCGGACGAGTAGCTGACAAGTCCCTTTGCTAATTCATGGCCATCCGGACCGATGATACTGACTGTATTACCCAGTTCAAAAACACCATCTACATCAGTGACTCCCGATGGCAAAAGACTCTTACCCTGCCTGGTCAGCGCCAGGGCAGCGCCCTTGTCCACGAAAATCTTTCCTTGGACGGTAGAGCTATAGGCAATCCATTGTTTTTTGTTTTCCAGCTTATTGGCAAGCGGCCAAAAGACGGTCCCGTGAGGTTCGCCGTCAATGATCTCGCGTAATACGTCTTTTCCCCCGGACCTGGCGATAACCGTTACTACCCCCGAATGCATGGCCATCCTGGCAGCCTGCAGTTTGGTAGCCATCCCGCCGGTCCCCATACTTCCGGCCTCCCCGGCCAAATTTTCGATCTCCGGTGTTATTTCTTGCACATCACGGATTAAGCAGGCGGCAGGGTCTTTACGGGGGTCTGCTGTAAAGAGCCCATCTACATCGGAAAGCAAAAACAGCATTTCAGCGTCTACCAGACCTGCTACCAGCGCTGAAAGGTTATCGTTGTCACCCAGCTTGATTTCTTCCACAGCAACTGTGTCGTTTTCATTAATTACTGGAATAACGCCGAATTGAAGCATGGCGTGTAACGCGTTTCTCGCGTTCAAAAACCGCCGCCTGTCGGAGAAATCCTCACGGGTCAACAGCACCTGCCCAACAGTCACACCGTATTCAGCAAAAAATTTCTCATAGATATGCATCAGGACGCCCTGACCAACAGCCGCAGCGGCCTGCTTTTCCGGAATGGTTTTAGGCCGCCCGGAAAGCCCCAGCTTTCCCGCGCCGGTGCCGACAGCGCCCGATGTGACAAGGATCACCTCTCTACCCTGGTTATACAGGCCCGCAATTTGGCGAACCAGATTTTCCATTTGAAACAGGTTGGGTTTGCCGTTGGAGTGGTTGATTGAACTGGTGCCAACTTTCACCACAAACCGCTTGAACATATGGAAATCACGTTTTTTTTCTTCCATATTGCCTCGCTTGAAGGACAGTAACTTTATTGGCAAAATCATAAACAGTATAGCATATATTAGCACCTATTTAAAGAATCACAACCGGATGCCTGGAAGCCCCGGCTCAATCAATATAATCAAATTCAAATCCACCGATTTTAACAGTGTCCCCTTCTCTAGCTCCAGCATTCTTTAGCGCGTTATCGATGCCCATGCGTTTAATAATTCGCTGCAAGCGCTCAACCGACTCCTCTCTTTCCAGATCAGTCATGGCCACATGACGCTCGATTTCTCTCCCTCCGACGATAAAGCAACCTTCTTTATGATCGATTGTAAACCGCGGCTGAGCACAATGAACGACAGTTTCCCCGGCTTGCTCAACAATTGTCATATCCGGGGGTATTTTCTCCAGCAGGTCGGCCACTCTGTAAATTAAAGAATCCAAGCCGCAGCCTGTAGCGGCAGAAATCGGAAATATTTCAAAGTGATCCCCAAAAACTTGTTTAAGCCTGGCCAGGTTCTCCTCCGCCCCGCTTAAGTCCATCTTATTCGCAGCGATTATTTGGGGCTTTTCGCCGATAACAGGATTATACAACGACAATTCCCGGTTGGTCACCTTGAAGTCATCCAAAGGGTCACGCCCCTCACTGCCTGCAATGTCAAGGACATGGACCAGCAAGCGGGTACGTTCCACATGCCGCAGAAACTCGTGACCCAAGCCGGTACCTGTGTGAGCACCCTCGATCAGGCCGGGAATATCGGCAACTACAAAACTACTTCCGCCTTCCAGCCGCACCACACCCAGGTTGGGCGTAATTGTCGTGAAGGGGTAATTTGCTATCTTCGGCTTAGCAGCGGAAACCCGGGAAATCAAGGTCGACTTGCCTGCGTTAGGGAACCCGACCAGTCCCACATCTGCCAGCAATTTAAGTTCCATGTCCAGCCAGCGCTCTTCGCCGGGCTCACCCTTTTCAGCCATCCTGGGCGCTTTATTATTAGGAGTGGCAAAGTGGGCATTACCCCTGCCGCCCCGCCCGCCACGGGCTACTACAACCTCCTGGCCGTCCTCGACTAAATCGGAGAGCAGTTCGCCGGTTTCAGCATCTCTGACCACCGTGCCCACGGGCACACGTATGATCAAGTCGTCGCCCGAAACACCCTGCCTGTTTTTCCCCTCGCCGTGCCGGCCTCGCTCAGACTTGTAATGTCTTTTGTAACGGAAGTCCACCAGCGTGCGCAGGCCCTCATCACCGTGTAAGATTACATCCCCGCCCCGGCCTCCGTCGCCGCCCCAGGGGCCGCCTTCCGGGATATATTTTTCCCGGCGCATGGCGACGCATCCGTTTCCACCGTCGCCACCCTTTACAAATATCTTTGCTTTATCATAGAACATCAGATTCACCCGTTAATAGTTTACCCATTATTGGATTCTTTGCGGGGAAAGTATAAAAAGATTTCTATACCACTGTTTGCGATTGCCAAGTTTACCCGCCCTCCAAATGGGCTCAACAACTCTCCCGCAAACACAAGCCTGTCTTCAAACAAGCGCATATCCGATTGCGGCGGTTCGGGGAAAAGTATGCGACAGGTATACTTTTTATCACTTTCGTTAAAAACGATCTCTAAATTTCTCCCCTTTACTTCCGGCGAAGACATTGCTTCAAAAGCACAATTCACGGAATACTCAATGGCCTCTCCCACGGCATAGCCGGGAACCCTGCACCCGGCAAAATTTGAGTTAATTGTTAGCTCCACTTCCACTTGACATTTTGCCGCTTCGTTTAAACAAGTGAGTAGCGCAAGGGTAACCTCGGGAATTTTTATCCTCGCTGTTTTACTTGACTGGGCAATCTCCATACTAACCTGGCCTATGTACTCACGCGCCCGCTCAATTTTATTCAACTGCAATAAACCGGAGATCACTTGCAGGTGATTTAAAAAATCGTGCCTTTGCACCTGAATAATTTCCAAAAAATTATCTAGGTTCAATTTCAACCCCCATTTGGCATTTCCTCAATGTAATAAGCGGTCCCCTCCGGGACCGCCCATTTTCCAATTTATACAGACACTGCTTCTGGCGGATTCACGCTGACAGTCTTTTTATCCCGGCCCTTCCGTTCAAAACTGACAACACCGTCTACAGTAGCGAAAAGGGTGTCATCTCCACCTCTGCCTACATTACGGCCCGGGTGTATCCTGGTGCCACGCTGGCGAACCAGGATGTTGCCGGCTAAAACGAACTGGCCGTCCGCCCTTTTCACGCCAAGCATTTTGGGCTGGGAATCGCGGCCGTTTCGCGAGCTGCCTACACCTTTCTTGTGTGCCAAAATAATTCACCTCCAAATTATCAATTGCCGTTTAAAACTCAAGAAGGCTAAGCCTCAATTTTTTCCACGGTAACCTGGGTAAAAGCCTGCCTATGACCTTGTTTGCGGCGATAATTTTTCTTAGCCTTATACTTATAAACAATGATCTTCTTGCCCCTGCCATGCCTGACTACTTTAAAAATTACTTTGGCTCCGTCAACCAGAGGGCTGCCAACCTTGAATTCACCTTCTTTAACCACTGCCAGGACCTTGTTGACCTCCACCGTCTCGCCAGCCATAGCAGGCAACTTCTCAATGAAGAGCGTATCGCCCTCCTGAACACGGTATTGCTTGCCACCAGTTTCAACAATAGCGTACAAAAAAAATACCTCCCACAATTTTAGGACTCGCCGGAAACCAGGTATGGAGTGTAATTAACTCCATTTTCAAAGCGTTCGCCAAACCCGTCCCGAGCGGTATGAGTTAAGAATAAACACCTACGATATAGTATTGTAACATATCACGCTAATTTGTCAAGGCCGCTTCTATTCACCGATTACCTTTATCACCATTGGTTCTGCCCGGCCTGCTCAAATCTTTACCGGACGCGCCTTGGCGTAAGTGCGAAAAACCTTTCCAACCTCCACCGGGATAGTCTCGCCTACCAGAATCCCGCCTCCCTCAATGTTGAGGATGAAGCCGTTTACCCGTGCAATACCATCATTTAAGTTGGAAACATGGGGCTCCTCCACCCTTACTTCCAGGACTTCTCCTGGTTTTACCGGAAGAGTACCCGCCTGAATATCTTCGTTACCTTGGATCGGTTTAATTGAGATCGATTCGATATGGTTGGCGGCCGAGCCGCGAATGTACAGGCTTTTATTTGTTTTATTCTCCAAATCTCTAAGGCTAACACCACCGCTGCCGATCAGCCTTGCCGCCACCAACGGGTTGGCTTCTACCAGGATAGTATCTGACGAAGTCTGACGGGCCATGTGATAAATTTGGTTCTTAAAGTGAATGCCCAGGGTTTCCTCTGAGAGCACCTTTCCCCTACCCTCACAATAAGGGCAAGGTTTCTGAAGCACCTCTGCCAGGCTGGGACGTACCTTCTTGCGGGTCATCTCCACCAGCCCGAGTTGCGTAATGCCTAGTATATTGGTCTTGGTTTTATCCTTTTTTATTTCCTCCTCTAATATCTGGAGCACCTCCTGGCGGTTCTCCTCCTTCATCATGTCAATAAAATCAACAATTATAATCCCACCGATATTTCGCAAGCGTAGTTGTCTGGCAATCTCCCTGGCAGCCTCCAGGTTGGTCTTGAGCACGGTGTCTTCCAGGTTGGTGGTCCCGACATACTTGCCTGTGTTCACGTCCACGGCTGTCAACGCCTCAGCCTGGTCGATTACCAGGTAACCGCCGCATTTTAACCAGACTTTTCGCTTGAGAGACTTTTCTATCTCCTGCTCTATACCGTAATCTAAAAAAATATCTTCCCGTTCGTCTAAAAATACTTTTATTTTAAGGTGAGAATCCGTGATATCCAGCAGATCAAGCACCTTCTCATACTCATAACGGGAGTCCAGAATAAGGCGGTCGACGTCTTCTGTAAAAACGTCCCTCAAGATACGCTGGACAAGCACCAGATCCCGGTGCACCAGATTCGGTACCGGGCTGTGGGCGGACCTGCTGAGAATTTTTCGCCACAGTTTGGTCAAAAGGTTGATATCCTGGCGGAACTCTTCCTCCTCAACACCTTCCGCCACCGTGCGCACAATCACCCCCATCCCTTCGGGTTTAACCCTGGAAGCCAAATCTTTTAAACGCTCACGTTCCTTATCAGAATCGATCCGGCGGGAGATTCCGATGTAATCCACGGTGGGCATCAATACAAGAAAGCGGCCGGGTAAGGTTATGTTGGTGGTAACGCGCGGACCCTTGGTGCCAATCGGCTCCTTCACGATCTGGACCACCACTTCCTGCCCCTGTTTCAAAATATCACAGATATTGATCCCCAGGGCTGAACCGCCCTGTCCGTGTCCCTCTAAAGAGCGGGCGGGAGAAGCGTCTTCAACATATAAAAACGCATTCTTTTCCAGACCGATATTAACAAAAGCAGCCTGCATCCCGGGCAATACGTTTTCAACCCGCCCTTTAAAAATATTACCCACCAGGCGCTGGTTTACCGACCGTTCTATATATACCTCCACGGGTGTTTTATCTTCCAATACTGCTACCCTGTTTTCTTCTTCACCTACGTTAACGACAATTTCCTTGAGCATAAAAATTAACCTCACTTAATCTTGGACACCTTAAATAACGGGCCTTTGTTCGTTTATTTATCAACCATTTTCATTCTACGCCAACTCAGATTGCTGATGGGACTTTAAACTATCAAATTCAATTAATAATATTTTATTTCATTAGTTTATTATTCCCACAAAGTCTTTTTCTCTTGCCCTTTCGCTGCAAAAATCCCGGTTCTGGTCAGCACGAACCTCCCGCACACAGGCAGATGACTGCTTTTAATAAAAGCTTCCAGCACCTCTTCAAGGCGGACGTTACCACTGCTCCCTGTTTTCAAATCTGCTTCAATGACCATTATATCATTTTCAGACTTGCCCGACATCACATTAATACCCGGGCGGATATCGTGCTTCCTTTTCCCCCCTGTTTTATTCTTGCGTTCCACATAAATCTCCGGCCGGGCCATAAAGGAGGCAATAACGTCGTCCAGTTCCTCCTGTCCAATAGGGCGGCTGAGCTTTACCTCTGCCCTGTAAGTGGCTCGATCAACGCTGGCCATCAGAGCTGGTGAATGGTCATGGATCGATCGGATCCCGGTCAACTGGAGCCCTTCCGGTAAAGCGCCGGAAAGCGCCCGGAACAATTCATCCACCGGCACGTCCAAGGTCAGTTCAAAATCCGCGTATTCCGCCTCCCCCGCTATACCCACCCCCAATGGGGCAGCAAAGGAAATTTTCGGATGAGGGTTGAAACCCTGGGTAAAAGCCAGGGGCAACCCGGCTCTCCTGCCGGATCGCTCAAATGACCGCAATAAGTCCAGGTGTGATATGTACCGGGCCGGCCCTTCCTTACAATATCGCATCCGATAACTGGGTATCATGCTCACCCCCCGCAAAATCCGGCTCAACTTCCAGGCCGGCGCAGAGACCGCAGCCGCAGCATAAGCCTGCGCGGCAATCGTCAGTGGTCATACCCGCCAACGCCCGGCGATGTTCCAGCGCCAGGTACCGCTTTGACACACCGGTGCTGATATGGTCCCAAGGAAGCTTACTGTTATAGTCATAACGCCGGCAAGCGTACCACTCCGGATCAAGCCCAACCTGCCGGAAGGCTTCCAGCCACCGGTCAAAGCGGAAAAATTCCGACCATCCGTCAAATTTGCAGCCCAACTCGAAAGCCTTTTCCAAAACAGCGCCCAACCGCCGGTCACCCCTGGCGAAAACAGCTTCCAAAAAGCTCACACCGGTGTCGTGATAATTAAAAACCAGCCCCCGGTCACGAAGCTTGCCGGTAAGGTAGGATTGTTTATCTTTTAAGGCCTCCAAAGGAGCCTGGGGCTCCCACTGAAAGGGGGTGTGGGCCTTGGGCACAAAGGATGAGGCGCTGACGGTCACCCGCAAACGCCCGCGGGGTACGCCGGCTTTTCGGCCTACTGCCAGCACTTCTCTGGCTAGATGGACTATCCCGTCCAGGTCCTCAATGGTTTCTGTGGGCAAACCGATCATAAAATAGAGTTTGATCGCCTGCCAGCCTTCCTGAAACGCCACTGTTACAGCCTTTATTAGTTTTTCTTCAGTAACTCCCTTATTGATTACATCGCGCAAACGTTGAGTACCGGCCTCCGGCGCGAAAGTGAGACTGGACCGGCGCACCTTCTGGACCTCTTTTGCCAGTTCCAATGAAAAATTATCCACCCTCAGTGAAGGGAGGGAAACTCCCACGCCCCGGCCGGCGTGCTCCTTAATGAGTGAGGTAATAACATCGCGCACTGGAGTGTAATCGCTGGTGCTCAAAGACGTCAGAGATATTTCATCGTAGCCGGTATGCCGGGTGAGTTCTCGAGCCTGCTGCAGCACCGTTTCAGTCTTTTTCTCCCGCACCGGCCTATAAATTACTCCGGCCTGGCAGAAACGGCAGCCCCTGGTGCAACCCCGCATTACTTCAAGCATAATCCTGTCATGCACGATTTCGGTAGAGGGTACGATCGGCCGGGTTGGGAAAGGCGTCTTGTCCAAATTCCGTACTACCCTTTTGACCACCCTTTCCGGTACACTTTCCAACACCGGCTCCACTTTCAGGATACCACCGTCTTCCAAGTATTCAACCCGGTACAGAGAAGGCACATAGTTGCCCGGTACCCGTGCCGCTTCCAGTAATAAATCTTTTTTTGAAAGGTCCCGGCTCTTTCCGTCCCGAAAAATGTTTAATAAATCTTCAACAGCCTCCTCACCTTCCCCAATAACGAACAAGTCAATGAAATCAGCCAGTGGCTCAGGGTTGAATGCGCAAGGGCCGCCAGCAATAACCAGGGGGTATTCTTCGCCGCGCTGGTTGGACCTCAGGGGAATGCCGGCCAAATCCAGCATATTCAGGATATTGGAAAAACTCATCTCATATTGCAGGGTAAAAGCTACAATATCAAAATCCCGGACAGGCCGGCGAGATTCCAAGGTAAAGAGAAGGATTCCGTGTTCCCTCATTCTCCCTTCCATATCAGGCCACGGTGTATATACTCTTTCCATTAAAGCATCGGGCCGGTTGTTAACGACATAGTAAAGGATCTGCATACCAAGGTGGGACATGCCCACCTCGTAAACATCAGGAAAAGCAAAAGCCACCTTTAAATCAACCTTACCCCAGTCCTTCCGGACAGCATTCCACTCTCCTCCGGTATAGCGTGCAGGCTTTTTAACCAGTGGCAAAATTTGATCGAGAAGTTCCATATTTTATTGTATCCCCCTATAAAACGGTCTTCCCGGTAATTTTTTCATAGTCATTAGTATAACCAAAAACCAACGGGGTAATATTCCTTTGGGAACTTTATTCTACAACTCCTTCTAAAAACCTTTTATTTTATCATATCCTATGTAAGACTCCCTCTTTTTTTCTTTTATGTCCAGATAACACCGTTAATTCAGCTACGGTTAGTATTAATTAATTTACTGACTGGAATATCGACCCCCTCAGTCAGCAAGGCATCGATAATCTGGACTTCACTTACCATACCCCGGTACTGCCAGTTGCTGTCAAGCAAAAGGATCAGGTGGAAGCGTTGTGGCAAGAAGGCACGGATCAAGTTTCCCAAACGGACCGTATCAAGAGAAACCAACGGCTCCCCGGGTAACACCCCGGCTGCGGCCAGTTCTTCTTTTTTCTGGACGAGGTGGCGGATGAAATGATAGGGAGCCAGGCTTTTTTCACGTATAGCGGCATAATAAAGGAACAAACCGGTGATAATTACGTCCAGTCCCGACAGGTGCATAACCAGGCCGGCCGCACCTCCGGCGATAATGAAGACACCCCAAAACTGCCCCCACCGGGCCGCCCGGTAAGTAGCTTCCCTGAAGCCGATCCGCCTGGCCATGTAGGCGCGAAAAACCCTGCCGCCATCCAGCGGCAGTGCCGGAAGCAGGTTGAAAGCGGCCATCATCAGGTTGCAGTGAAGAAAAAAAAGTCCCAGGCTGTTATCCCACAGGCCGTGATTTATTAACACCGTGCCTGCCCCGATCAGGAACAGATTGGCAGCCGGTCCGGCAACGGCTACGAACACTTCATGTGACGGGTTAAAAACGATCTCACCGCCCATACGGCTGACACCGCCAAAAGGCAATAACTCGACGTTAGAAACGTGCACACCCAGGCGACGGGCAGCACCCACGTGCGCCAGTTCGTGAAAAAGCACCACGGCGAAAGCAATCAGTCCTTTACCCAGGACCCCGGCCACAAAAAACAGCCCGAGCAGGGCTAAAAAAAAATTGTTCACATGGACCTCCACCTCAGAAACACGGCCAACTTTCAAAATAACACCCCACCCATTTATGGAATCTCAGGCTATCAACTTCATTCGTTATTTAAGGGTTGTAATCTTATCAACGGATCTATCAGTTTGTTATTTTCCCTCATCTCAAAATGCAAGCCTCCGCCAGGGATATCACCCGATACTCCAACCTCTCCGATGGTCTGTCCAGCCTGTACCAACTGTCCATCGTTAACAGTCACTCTGGAAAGCCCACTGTAAAGCGTAAAGCTGCCCTGGCCGTGCTCCAAAAGTACGTACCTGCCAAAGGCCGGACTGTCGCCCAACCGTTTTACCTTACCATCCAGCACCACCCTTACCGCGCTTCCCACCGGCGCGGCAATATCGATCCCCGGATGGAAACGTTCCATATTGTCAATTTGGTCAATAGTCATTCCATATCCACGAATAACTTTGCCTGAAACCGGGAATGGCAGCATCCCCGCGGCGCTATTCTTCTGAGGTCCGGTAACAACAGGCTGAACAGTGCTGAAAAAAGGCCAGTCCATATTCGCTATTTGCAGGCCGTACTGAACCACCCTTTCTACCACCGGCTGGTAGTTCCACTCAGAAGTCAACGCATTTTTCAAGTTCTCCCTGGCTTCTATACCCCATGGGTGATGAGTCTCTTTCAAAGCCAGTAACGCCATGAAGATCAAGAGAGCAACAGCAAACCGGTAATAATTCCGGCTTCTGCCACTCTCACGCCCCGGTTTTTTCCAATGCGGCTGCTGGTAAAAGGATATCCAATCTTCTTGTTTAAATGGACTACCAGGTTTATTATCAATTCCTTTCAAAATCAATCCCCCCGCACTATTGTAAGCTTGTCAACAATATCATATTTTCCTGTAAAAGAAATATGCCAAGTTAATAGCCGGGGATGACCAAAAAAAAACCGGGGCAATTGTCACCACGGTCAGAACAAGATTTTTTGTCGCCTCATGTTTATATTCAGCAGCAGGCCCATTGCGGCAAGATTGGTAATCATACTGCTTCCCCCGTAGCTGAACATCGGCAGTGGAATACCGGTAACCGGCATAATACCGATGGTCATGCCTACGTTAATTAAAACGTGAAAAACAAGCATGGATACAACACCGGCGGCCAAGTGGATACCAAAGCTGTCCTTTGCGTTTACTGTAATGATAATACACCGGTAAATCACGATAAAAAAGAGGAGTAGTAGAAAAAACGAGCCGATAAAACCAAGTTCTTCTCCTACAACGGAAAATATAAAATCGGTATCCGGGATAGGCAGAAAATCCCCATGTGTTTGGCTGCCTTGAAAAAGTCCGCGCCCCCAAAACCCACCCTGGCCGATGGCTATTTGCGACTGGATTACGTGATAACCGTCGCCGTGCCATTCTTTCCACGGGTTGATAAAAACAATCAACCTTTTCAACTGGTATTCTTTTAACGGAATCCAAAGATTAAATCCCCGGTTCGCAGCCAGCCAAAAATGAGCCCATATCCATAACGATGCCCCACCGATGCCGCCGGCGGCCAAGCCGGTTATCAACCAAGGGCGCGCCCCGGCTATAAAAAGCATCCCAAACATAATAGCCATAAATACCAGGGCTGTGCCCAAATCCGGCTGTTTCAAAATTAATAGCACCGGCAGCGCGAAAAAGAGAAAGCTGGGCACTAAATCGCGTAAACGGTTAAGCTTCTTTTCTCGAGAAGTCAGGAAAGCCGCAAAACAAATAATTATGATCAGCTTTGAGAACTCCGAAGGCTGAAAACGGAAAGCTCCGATAGCGATCCAGCGTTGCGCTCCCAAAGCTGAATCACCCATAAAAGTAACGGTCCCGAGCATAATCAGGTTCAGGACATAAAGCAGTTTCATATGCTTTAAAAGATCTTCATAATGAATATAAAGCATCACGGACATTGCGCCTATGCCAAGCAAAACCCACAGCATTTGTTTTCTCACATCTGCAAAAGGATCCACGCTGCCGCTTGTGGCGCCCGCGGCCGGCATTATCTCCGCAGGTTTTGTAGCGCTATAAATGACAATGAGACTGTAAATAATGATCATAGCCACGGCTATCAGTAATGTATGATCCAGTTTTTTCAATAGCCGGCTTTGCTTTAACATTTACCGTGATCACTTCTTTCAAGGATATTTATAAATATTATATATTATATGACCGCATAAAAATAGCCCGTATCCGTTAATACAGGCTTTATACCTCTCATGCTGTCCCTGCAGCCCGTTTCATCCCCTTAACCGGTATATTGGCCACCAGCGCCACCGTGTTGCCGCTCGAATCAAGGTTAACCTCCAGGTTAGCCTCGTCAATTTCCATGTAATTTGAAATCACCTGAATCAGGTCGGATTTCAGCGCATCGAGCAACTGGGGCGATATGCTGGCCCGGTCGTGCACCAGAACCAGGCGCAGTCTCTCTTTAGCCACGTTTTTACTACCGTTTTCTCTACTAAAGAGTTTGGTGAAAAAATCCAGCAAAGCCGCTCCCCCTTCCCCGGTTTACTTTATACCGATAATTCTCTTTAACTTTTTAAAAAAACCGTCTTCTTCGTCCAGGTTGATTATCGGCACATCCTCGCCTAATATGCGGCGGACAATATTTCTGTAAGCCTGACCGGAACGAGAATTCTGATCCAGCACTACTGCTTCCCCACGGTTTGTAGTGATAACTATCATCTCATCTTCCGGTATGATCCCCAGCAGATCAACAGCGAGTATATCTATGATATCTTCAATACTCATCATCTCTCCCTGTCTGACCATCTTGGGCCTTATGCGGTTGATAATAAGTTTTGGCTCGCGTAAATCGGCTGCTTCCAGCAAGCCGATAATTCTGTCGGCATCCCGCACGGCCGAGACTTCCGGCGTGGTAACCACCACAGCTTTTTCCGCTCCCGCGATAGCATTCCGGAACCCCTGTTCAATGCCTGCCGGACAATCAATGATAACATAATCAAACTCCTTTTTTAATTCGGCGCACAATTCACGCATCTGGTCCGGATTGACTGCCGTTTTATCTTTGGTCTGAGCAGCTGGAAGCAAATGTAGACCTTCAAGCCTTTTATCTCTTATTAAAGCCTGGCGCAGCCGGCAGCTCCCGTTTACGACGTCAACAATATCAAAGACAATCCTGTTTTCAAGGCCAAGAACTACATCCAGATTTCTTAGACCGATATCAGTGTCTATTAAGGCTACTTTGTGGCCCAGGGTTGCCAGGCCGGTTCCGATATTGGCAGTAGAGGTAGTTTTACCTACCCCTCCTTTGCCGGAAGTCACTACAATTATTTCGCCCATCCTTTAAGCTCCCCCTCTTATAATGTCGCCGGACGTCTGGCGCCGGACATCATGAAATGCCACTATTAAATATTCTTGCGGCCGCTACCTGAAGACAGACTGCTTATTAAGTGACCTTCCCTTGCCGTTCTCCTCCGGTCTGGAAGGATTCAATAGTAACAACTCCGTCCTTGATACGCGCCATCTCCGGATGGTTAGGATCAACTGCCTCATTGTCCGGAGGGCGGGTAATGTGATTGGCAATTCTAAGTTGGGTCGGCTGGAGATGGAAAGCCATCACCACAGCATTTTCATCACCGCCCGCCCCGGCATGCACTACGCCTCTTAACGCTCCCATAACGATAATATTGCCGGTCGCCGCTATCTCAGCCCCAGGGTTGATATCCCCCAGGACCACAACGTTTCCGTTATAATGAATGCTCTGACCGGAACGCAGCGTCCTCTGCACAAGGATCGTGTTCTCATCAAGCAGATCTTCCAGATCAGCCTGGCTACCCTGACCGAATCCCGAAATGATATAAGAATTAGCCAAAGCTATCTCCTCCTGTCCGCGACTATCTGTAAGTTCTACAAATGATAACCAAATCCTGCTAAAAGAAAACAAAAAAAATGTTAAAAAAAGCTTCATTATTCAAGCATCTTAGACATAATACGTCATTCCGGGCTGCTGACCGTTTTTTGACCAGGAATGGGCAAACCAAAATATGCCGCAAGCATATCTTCAGCCACCGGCCCGGCCGCGGTACCACCATGGCCGGCGTATTCCATGACTACCGCCACGGCTATCTCAGGGTTATCATAAGGAGCGTAGGCCACAAAAAGGGCGTGATTATCATGGCCGGTTACCTCCGCGGTTCCGGTTTTGGCGGCAACAGGAGGAAATCCAATAAAGAAACCGGTAGCTGTACCGTCCGGGGGCAATGTTACTTCACGCATGCCCTCTCTGACCACCGCCAGGGTCTTGGGTGATACGTCAACCTGGCTAACCACTGTTGGTAAATTTTCCAACAGAATCTTGCCGTTGGGATCTACCACCCGTTGTACCAAAAAGGGTTTAAAACGCGTACCCCCGTTAGCAATAGTTGCTATATAATTTGCCATTTCGACCATTGTATAGCGGTTGTCCCCCTGGCCAATGGCTGAAATAATGGTATCGTAATCATGCCAGGCCAACTCCCAGTTTACTTCAATCAACTCGTCTGCTTTCTTTTTTAGCAGCTGTTTTTTTTGATCTTCACCGGTTGCTTTGGCCAGCAGATCGTTATACCTTTGTTCAATTTCCTGCACTTTCCCTAGTGAGCCGGAGTCTAAATAATCTTTCCTTAACTGCAGTTTGTTGGAAGGACCCGGTATAACGCCGCTATCCTCGCCGGATAAATCAATGCCGGTTTTTTCACCCAGCCCAAATTCTCCGGCAATGCGGGCAATATCATCGATGCCCACCCTTAAC
>MVRN01000072.1 GCA_002067965.1 Pelotomaculum sp. PtaU1.Bin035 | reverse complement strand
AAGGGTCCTGCCAAGTAATCAGTGCACATGGCTTGAACGAAGTTTAAGCCAGCGTCCTTTAGGCGCTGGCTTGTAATAGCCAGTGATTAACACTATTCTATTACTGCCTATAGCATATTCAATGCTGTGATAGGATTGTCAATCATTTGTAAAGTGATCATAGCCCTTGGCAGGAAGAGGTGCGACAGTATGACCTTGCTTGCCCTGTGTTACGGCTACAACTCCCTCTCCGGCCCCGGTCAATCTTCCGATTACCGTTAACGGAGTACCTGTTGTTTCCCTTTCGTGCCGGATTGCGGTGTTACGGCTATCAAACGCTCCAGGCCGGTTTCCCAGGCCCTGCCAGTCGGTCGATAAGAGCAAATTTACCCACATCGCCAAGCGGTGTTCCCAATCGAAGTCATCTCTCCGCGGGGCAGCTGTTGCCGCCCGATTTAAAACCAATACTACTCCTTTTCTGTTGATAATAACACTAATAACGCTGTTAAAACCACTATTATCAAGAAGTTGAAAAGTCAGTTATAACTAGATTTGAGATGGGGACAGCTCTTGACAAGTATAAAAATCTCCTATATGATAATCATTATCATTATCATTATCATTACACGTGTTGGAGGTTTTAGCATGTCTATTCTGGTTATCGGCGCTGATCATTTGGGAGATATTGCCGTGAATCTAAAAAGTATGGGCTGTCATTCCCTCACACATCTGAAGGGCCGTAAAAATATCGGCAAGCGAAAATTAAAAATCCCCGAAGGAACGGATTTGGTTTTAATTATGACCGATTATGTGGATCACAATATCGCCCGTTCTATCCGGGACACGGCCAAGGAGTTATTTGTCCCCGTGGTATTTTCCAAACGGTCCTGGGCCTACCTGTCACAAAAATTGAAAATGGTCAAGGGACTATCGTAGTACGAGGTGATCAAAATGTCTTTAATGTACCATGGAAATTATCGAAAAAAGAAAGGATTGGCAGGCGCTTTCTCTTATGTTATGGAGCTGGAGCGGCAAAACGCAGACCTCCTTTTTTTAAACCGGATGCTTCAAAAAAAGGTCAAGGAACTTAGTTTACTACATGAGGCTCTTACCGGCGTAATCAATAATTATAATCTGGAAGGCACCATAGAGGCTATTCTTGACATGGCTATCAAAATAACTGATAGCGAAGTCGGCTATGTCATGATGGGATCCGGGGAGTGCGGTAGCCTCCAGATGATCTCTGCCCGGGGAGAGACTAATGACTATGTTCGAGAATACCTGAAAAAAAACACGGTCATTTTTAATATGTGCGCTTCTGCGCAGGTGGTGGTATTAACCCATGGAGATCCCGTTTTTAAACCTTTCCATGAGCGGGATTCTTTGTTGCGCTCCCTGATGGCTGTCCCATTGGTAGTGGAATGCCAGGTTATCGGCATACTTTTATTAATGCACAGGCACTGGGGCCGGGACGATCACCGGATCGAGTACACCGAAAACCAACGTTCCACTGTCATGGCTTTCGCCGGGCAGGCCGCGTTGATATTGGACAACACCCGCCTGAAAATCGAGTACGGCCAGCGGGACTTATATTTAAAGACCATTACTGCCTTGACCTCGGCGATTGACGCCAAGGATACATATACACGCAACCATTCTCGCAATGTGGCCAGGTATGCCGTTTCCCTCGGAGAAGGATTGGGACTGTCTTCTGAAGAGCTTATGAATATACATTATGGCGCCATCCTGCACGATATAGGCAAAATAGGTGTTCCTGAGACCATTTTAAACAAACCGGGCCGGCTTGCCCCGGATGAATTTCAGACCATAAAGACGCATCCCACCATTGGCGCAAATATTCTGGCACCCATCGATTTTCTCGGAGAAGCGCTGGACATCGTCCGTTACCATCATGAACGTTACGATGGTGACGGCTATCCCTCCGGTTTAAAGGGGGAGTCCATACCATACGCCGCCCGGGTTGTGGGGATTGCCGACGCGTGGGACGCCATGACTTCACACCGCTCTTACCGCCGGGCGCTTTCCTTGGAGACCGCCATCCGGGAATTGCAGGAAGGTGCGGGCGGCCAATTCGATCCAATTATGATAAATGTTTTTATTAAAACCAAGGCCCTCAAGCTTGCATTCAATAAATAGATTCCGCTGTTTGAATTATATCCTTATACTATCACTAAATTGCTTAATATCAATGAAAATTAAAGGAGTGGATGATGTGAAGAGCATTGCTGTAATTTATTGGAGCGGGACGGGAAACACTAAGATGATGGCTGAGGCAATTGCAGAAGGCGCGAAAAATGATGAAGTTATGGTCACTCTAATGGAGGTCAGCAGTGCTTCCATAGAGGATCTGCTCAATGCCGACGCAGTTGCTTTAGGTTGTCCAGCCATGGGGGATGAGGTACTGGAAGAAAGTGAAATGGAGCCTTTTGTGGCAACTATTGAAAAAGAAGGCCTGAATGGAAAACCCGTGGCTTTATTCGGTTCCTACGGTTGGGGCGACGGTGAATGGATGATTGATTGGGCAGACAGGATGAAAAAAGCAGGCGCCATGCTAGTTGATGATGGGTTAATCATTCAAGAAGCCCCTGATGAACAAGGACTTGAAAGTTGCCGGGAACTGGGACGAAGACTAGCATTCATGTAATTTTTAACTGACAATGACAGGGAGGTTTTACGCTGGACAAAGAGCTTAAGCTTCAGTTTATTGACGCATTAAACAGGTTGGAAGGTAAAGAATATCTTACGTCTGTCATTGCTTTTCAAGCCGCGCCTACGGTTAAGGGTAAGAAACCGTCTTCTTTAATGGCCTTTAACAACAGCAGGGGAAAAGATTATCCGGCTTTATGGAAGCGATATGGGCAGGAGATATGCAGAGAGCTTGAACTGCAATATTTCGAGCTTAAAGAAGGAGACGGGAATGTACTGGTATTATTTTATAGAAAAGCAATGCTTGAAAGGTATGTCAGTAATAAGCTCAGCCTGCAATTCTTAAAAAGTGTAGGGTATGGGGAAGCAATAACATTGGAGCAGAAGCTCCAAGTGCTAAAGCAACGGTTCATAGAGCTTTGCCCCCATGAGGTGGGCATATTTTTGGGTATCCCGATAGGGGATGTGGAAGGTTTTATCAGGCATAAAGGTAAAGGTTGCCTTATGTGCAGGTATTGGAAGGTGTATAGTAATCCCAGACGCGCCGAGCTTTTCTTTAAAGATTATGACAAAGCAAGGAGCAGTGTTGCTATTTCTGTTGCTAATAATACCCAATTACGGAATGTTGTAAAAAAGCAACAATATAGCTTGACTTAAAAGAACTTTTTTTATCGGCCCTCTTCCCTGCAAATCCCAGTTTGCCTATGGGAAGGCTTAGCTGGGATTTGCTTGTTTTTTAGTTGCATCCATAAATAAAAAGAACAAAAAGAAGGTAGTTTGATAATGTGCAAAACTGGAACGGCGGGGAACCATCAAAACAACGACTGCTTTTCCCTAATCTTGGTAAGTACGGATTTCTATAGTACGCCTAAAGATTTTTGGATGTGTCAGGTGAAAGATTACGTCCTGGATAAAGTAGCCGATTTGATAAAGCACAATTTGCTTGAGGGGGATAACATGGCCCATTACAGGGGTGACGGATTTTTAATTCTGTTGCCTAAGGTCGACAGCCTGACTGCCCTTAAGGTGGCAGACAATATCCGTCGTGCCGTGAAGAAGGCAAAATGGCCTAAAGGCATGGGTGTAACCATTAACGCGGGGGTGGCATCTTATCCGGAAGACGGTGAAAGGTTGACTGAGTTAATGAAAAAAGTTGAAAATGCTATTTCTCAGGAAAAAAATAAATAATATAGTTGACTTTATTATAAATAGAGACTAAAATTAGATTGATAATGATTCTCATTGGTTGGCTCGTTTATTGATAATTAGTTTCGTTATCATTAGATTTTGTGGATTATTAATAAATCAATGTGCTCTAAATAACCGGAATGCTTGTTGGCGTAAAGATGCTTAAGGTGTTTTTTTCTGTTACTGATGATTATGATTCTCATTGTCATAATGTAAAATATTCTTGGTTGCTTTAGGGAGGGGGTGAGCATGATTATGAGATTAAACAATGTTTTAAAGGGCAAGAAGGTATACCTGCACACCATTGATGATTGTCCGGACGGGAGAAAGCGGTTGGAAGAGTTGGGTTTTACCCCCGGCACCTTGCTTGTTGTCTGTGACAGCAGGCGCAAGGGGCCCATGGTAGTCAGCATCCGCGGCGGGAAATACATGCTTGGGGAGGAAGTAGCGGAAAAAATAGTGGTAAGGTGTGAATTATAGCCCAGCGGTAGAATGTCAAGCATTATATTCGAGGAAACTGGAAAAATATTTAACCCTTAAAGGCAAAAAAGGT
>MVRN01000071.1 GCA_002067965.1 Pelotomaculum sp. PtaU1.Bin035 | reverse complement strand
CCTTCCCTCGGGATTGTACCAGTGATAAATCCAATTGGTCATCCCAAAAATACCATATACGACAGGTAATACGTCAACATCTGCCAATTCACCGGTGGCAATTCCCTTTTTCAGAAACTGAACAACCTTTTCTACATATTGCCTGCGTCTCGTTTCTATAAGAGTTTTGAATTCGGGAGGCAGATGGCCGTATTCGTTAAAAAATACTGAAATTATCGGTGATTCTTCAATAGTTGCGTCTATATGCGCAATAATAAATTTTTCAATCTTTTCCCTTACAGGTAGATTAAGTTTAACAATTTCTTCTATTTTTTGTTCTACAGTAGTCATTGCCCGGTCGCTAATTTGACAAAGTATATCCTCTTTATTTTTTACATAGTAATAAAAAGTTGCCTTAGTTACGCCCAAATTATCAGTTATATCCTGGACTGTAGTGGCAATATAACCGTTTTTCTGAAAAAGCTGAGCGGCGGTATTCAATATTTGTTCTTTACTAATTGGCATTATATTTCCCTCACTACATGATACTATTTAAAATGATATTACATAGTTTTTAGTACTTTTAAACTTATATATAATACTGGATGTTGAATACCATATGGCTAATTTTACGATATTCAAACTACTCTATCACCCAGCTAAATTTATATATTAAAAAATGGAGTGAACAGGAATATGTAAATAAATAAAATTGCAGTGCCTGTATCCGGCGCCATGTGTTTTGGATTGCCCATGGGGCAACACAGATCTGAAATCCCTGATTTGAGACGGCTGTCCAGGTAGCAGGACCGGCGCCGGAAGACCGGCGCCGGTTGATTAGACTATAAATAATTATAGTCTAGATAAATGTCTTTTGAAACTCTCTTAATCGGCATTGGTTATTTACAACCGGCTCTAGCGTTAAAACCTTTCCATCCGACGCCTGTATCATAGAAATAATGTTTTTTTCGCTTCAATAAAATATTTATCATTTACCCTGCCATACGGGCTTTTGTTTTTCCATAAAAGCCCTCAGGCCTTCTTTGGCATCCACTGTCTGCATCAGTTCTTGCAAATAAATACTGTCTATTCCTTTTAACCCATTCACTAAGTCCTTACCTAACCCGGTTTTGGCTGCCTTTTTGGTCAATTTCAACACTATTGGACTTAATTCCAAAAACTTCTTGAGATACTCTTTAACTGCCCCGTCAAATCCCTCCAGTGGTAATACCTTATTTACCAAACCTATCCTCTCTGCCCGGGAAGCGTCAATTATCTCCCCTCTCAAAAGCAACTCCATTGCATGAGGCCAACTTAATAGCCTTGGTAAATAATAACATGCAATCGTCGGGAAAACCCCCACAGTAATTTCCGGCTGGCCAAATTTGGCCTTTTCAGAAGCCAATACCAGGTCGCAACCGAGTACAAGTTCACAGCCACCTCCCAATGCCACCCCGTTGACTGCCGCGACAATGGGTTTATCAATCTCAGCCATGGTCTTAAATATTTTACCGAATACTTCAATCATTTCATCTACTTTATCCGGCGTATGGTCAGACACATCAACGCCTGCTGAAAATGCCTTCCCCTCCGCGCTTATCAATATTAAAGACCCTTGTTCTTCTTTAGCCTGCCCCAAGGCTGAAACAAGATCCCACATCATGGGGTTAGTCAGTACATTCATCGGCGGCCGATCAAGCTTAATTTCGATAATGCCGTTTTCATTTTTCACTTTTATAAGTTTATCACCCATTAAATATTTACCCCCTTGTATTTACAACATAACCATACCGCCGTCTACGCAGATCGTCTGTCCGGTAATGTAACGCGCACCTTCAGAAGCTAAAAATACCACTACCGGCGCCATTTCTTCCGTATTTGCAAAGCGGCCCATGGGTATTCGTTCCAAATATTTATCTTTGAAACGCGGATCAGTAGTGACGGTTTTGGTCATCTCTGTAACAGCCAAGGGTGCTATACAGTTAACAGTAATTCCATACTTGGCCAACTCCTTTGCCGCCGACTTGGTCAGGGCGTGAACGCCACCTTTGGCAGCCGTGTAGTTGACCTGTCCGATTGTGCCAAGCAGGCCGGCTGAAGATGTTACATTGATAATGGCTCCGCTCTTCTGGGCCATCATCGTTCCGGCAACGGCCTGGATGCTGTTGAATGTCCCCTTCAGGTTGACATCGATGACCTGGTCCCACTGTTCCTCGGTGAGCTTCCAGAGCATGCCGGGCTTGCTTATCCCCGCATTGTTGAACAGTATGTCCACTTTCCCAAACTCAGCAACAGTACGGTCGACCATCTCTTGCACCTGATCGCGTTTTGAAACGTCAACCTGCATGGTCAGCACCCGCCTGCCTGCTGCAACGCAGGCCTTAACAACGCTGTCGTCTTCTTTGATACTGCGGCTTACCAGCATCAAATCCGCGCCATTTTCAGCCAGCCCCATCGACACACCCTCACCGATGCCCTGCCTGGCACCGGTCACAATGGCTACTTTGCCTTTTAGTAACATTTTTCCTACCCACTTTCACTGAGAATTCAAAATTCTTAAATCAGCCTATAACAATACATTTTAATCGAATTCTATATTTCCATAATGTTAATAATTGTTAAATTTGACTATGGCTCTCTGCTCTGTGTTTTAGCCACCGTTTAAAACAGATCATCCATATCCCCCACCCCTTCGGGCAATCGTCCATGCTTCTGTAAAAACTGCTGTATCAGCTGACTCTCCCTGGAGGTGTACATTGGCTCTTCTTCATAAACAAAATAACTAATCTTTTCGTTTTCAAGATACTCTCCCAGAGCTTCGCGTAAATTAGCCGTACCAATGATGGCCAAAACCATTTTTTTCTCATCCAGCAACTGTAGCACGCCTTCCACCCCGGGGACTTTGTCAACATTTTCTTCATTAAACACAAGCCAACTTTCCGGCGGCATCGGAGGTTTAGAAATGTCCCGTCTGAGTTCGCCACGGAGACAGCGGCCTGCTTTATCCATTAATGCGCCGGTCGGGCAAACCGCCACGCAAGCCGCACAAAATCGGCATCCTGAATCCGCCAGACTGCCATTTTTAGGCACTGCCACCAGCTTGCCTTGCATCTCTGTCATCTGGAGTGCACCGATTCCGCGCACATCACTGCACATCCGCACACACCGCCCGCAGCCGATACAGAGGTTATAGTCGCGGTTAATCAGTTTTTCCTCCCGTATCACCGGCAGTTCCCTGTATACATAACGTGGCGTGTCGAGCTTGATCCCGATATACATGGCTATTTTTTGCAACTCGCAGTTCCCCAGCTTTTCACAGCAACGTTCGTCCGGTGAAACATTACTGGAACACTGTGTCCGGCTGCAGCCTTCCTGCTGGGCGCAGGTTAGGCAGGCATGGGGGTGGTCACCAAGAATGGCGGCCATTTTTTCCTTGCGGTATTCCTTTACCCGCGGTGTATTGGTGTACACCTCCATCCCTGCTGCCGCAGATGTTTCACAAGCCTTGACCAGGTCTTCCTGTCCGGCCAACTCAACAACACATAGGCCGCAGTTTCCACCGGGCTGGAGGTCCGGATGTGAACAAATGGCTGGTATATAAATATCTGCTTCACGGGCAATCAGGAGAAGGCTGGAACCTAGTCCAGCCTCCATCTCGCGCCCGTCTATGGTCAACTTGATCTTTTCCATAAATACTCAAACCCCCGTGAAATTTTGAAAGCTACCAGGAATGCTTGATACCGCCCAAAGCGCATACTTTATGGCAGGGTCTTACCACTTCTTTTCCCGCCGGCTTACAGGGCCCACAGCTGTACTTGACTTTTTTCCTGAATGCTTCCCGTACTGCTAATACTTCATCGTCGTAATCGTCGATCATAACTTCCAGCACGTTTTCTGGACACGCTGCCACACAGGGCTTTTCCGGGCACTCCATGCATTTGTCAGTGTCAATAATGACAAAGAAATCTCCTGAGCCGTCTTTATAGCCGTAATTGGCAATCACCCAGGCTCACCTCTGATTTTTTATTTTTTCGTTCCTTTTTCCACCAGCGCCTTGGCAAATAGCGCCCCACCCAGCGCACCTGCAATTTGTGTGTCATAGCGGGGCTTTAACGCTGTTAAACCAAGTTCTTTCTCAATGCGGCTGACCACTCCGACATTCTTGCCGATGCCGCCGGTGATGGCGAAGTCTTTTTCCACGCCGTTTCTCTCTAAAAGCGAAATAACCCGGTGAGCCATGGCCGAGCAGTATGCAGCCAGCACTTTTTCTTTCGGCCAGCCGTCCCGCAGCAGCCCTGTGGCCTCAGTTTTGGCAAAAACCACGCAGGTACTACTTACAGGTGCCGGCTCTTCTTCTACCTGGAGGGACATTTCTCCCACTTCCACAATGGGTACAGCCAGCAGGTTTGCGAATACCTCCATGCCACGGCCCGTACCAGCCGCGCACTTGTCATTCATCAGAAAAGATACTACTTTACCTTTCTCATCAATGCGTATGGCTTTGCAGTCCTGGCCACCCATATCAAGTACGGTGCGAACGGTGGAGCCATACATGTAGTTGGCGCCGCGAGCGTGACACGCTATCTCGGTAACCGCCTTGTTGGCAAAAGGCACATTAACCCGGCCGTACCCGGTGCCTACTGTGAAGTTGATGTCGCTCAATGCCATTCCCGTGCCTTCCAACGCCCAATTCATAGCGTTTATGGCACTGTTCGGGCTGTCGGAACCTGTACGCATATTGGCAAAGGCATAGAGCTCACCGTCTGCCATGATAACCGCCTGAGAACTTACAGAACCTACGTCAACTCCGGCGGTGATAATTTTTGCCTTGCGCCAGTCTATATCAGGGTTGCGCCAGTTGTATTCATCCCACCGCCAGTATTCTTTTGGTTTTTCAGCCACAGATATTACCCCCATTCATCAAAATTGTTCAAAAAAATGTCCCGTTTTATATCAACCTTAATTTATTTAACAGCTTCAGCTTGCTTTTTCTCAGTTTCTTTCAGCAGCTATCAGGGCCGCACCGATGGCACATACATACTCAGGCTTGTCCGGCACTAAAACTTCTATTTCCAGACCATCCCCCAGGGCCTTGAGAAAACCTACGTTATTGCCAACCCCGCCGATCATTACCAAGTCTTTTTCCACCCCGACGCGGCGAGCCATGGAAATAATCCGGGCCGCAATTGCGTCGTGTACAGCTTTGGATATGTCAGCCTTGCTGGTCTTGGCGTGAATCAGGGAGACAACCTCCGACTCCGCAAAGACTGTGCATTGCGCGTTCATGTAAATGACATTATTGGATTGGAGCGCCAGGGGCCCTATTTCTTCCAGCGGCACTTCCAACGCTCTTGCCATCGACTCGCTAAAGGATCCGGCGCCGGCCGCACATTTTTCATTGACAGCGAAATCTACTATTTTTCCATTTTGATCGCACTTACTTGCACGGCCATCTTCCGCCCCTACGTCTATTATCGTTCTTCCCGAAGGGAAAAAGTAAACTGCTCCCCGTGCGCCGGCACCCACCTCGGATACCACATCGTTTGCAAAATCTACCTCTTTTTTACCAGCCCCGGTAGCAAGCACATAATTAACATCATTCTTGCTTATACCAGCTTCCTTTATGGCCTGATCATAAGCCTCATTAGCCGATTGCTTTTGATCAAAGCCGCTTAATACTATGCTTTTAGATATTACCTGTCCATCTTTCAGAACAACGGCTTTGGTAAATTTATTACCTACGTCAACTCCTACACTAATCATTGGAAAACCTCCTTAACGGAATTAAGGTTATCGCTTAACAAAATTGATATCCGAATCGCTTATTTTTTCAGCCCCAAGCTTTCCATAAAGGTATCCACCCGGGACATGGCCGCCACGGGGTCAAACTCCCGTT
>MVRN01000070.1 GCA_002067965.1 Pelotomaculum sp. PtaU1.Bin035 | reverse complement strand
TGGTCAGTTTATTCGTCAGACTAAGGACAATTAACACCGGCTATTTCTGGACTTTATACGGTAGCATTAACAGGAAAGATACAATAAGATCTGATTTTTTAACTAGATGTATAAGGTAATGAAAAATTTTGACATGATTATTTGTAACAATCTTTCTATTTACCTGTATGAAATGCAATCGTAGACAGCCCTAACAATTCTAACTGATGAAAATTCAAATAAACTTTTTCGACAATAGAGCCATAGAAACGAATTTCGGCTTCATGCTCCGGTATTAAACAGATAAGCTTATATTTCAACTAGTTTTGATAATTACCATGACTACGCCAATAACTCAACAAAAAAATCGCCTCCGATCAATCAACTAGAGAGAAAATACCTCCTAATCGATTTTGAGGGCGAACCCATGCTTGTCAAATCCTGATTATGGAAATTGCACACTTTAAATACTATCCGCTTCTTGGAGAGAATCCCGAGCACTGCTTGTTTTAGCTATGTGAAGTTGGAAGAGCAAGTGGGGGTAACCCCAATATACCCAACCGGGAACCAGTTGGTGTAACTGGATTGAGAGTTTCCGAGAATCTATATTAACAATGAAGGGGTGAATCCGATGGGCAATTTATAAGTGGTTCGTGAGGCAATTCAGGAGAAGTCCGCAACAACTACCACCTGCGTTTAACCTGCACAAACCACCTCCAAAGTTATTATATGAGCCAAACAATAATTTAAAGGAGATGAATAATATTGAAAAGAAAGATAGTGATAATACTAACAATCTTAATCTGTTCTTTGTCAATAGTATCTTTGGCTTGGGCAGATGCCCAGCATTTATTTACAGGTGGATATCCAGCCTCGGATATTCAAGACCTCAGGTATGTTCTTTCTGGAGGAGATTCTAGCTACCAACAAAATATTATGAAAGCAGGCGCGAACCAATGGAATAGTATATCAAGCGAAGTTGTATTATCTAACAATAGTTCGGGAGCAAAAATGAGCATCTATAAATCAACAACATCCACTCCTGGGCTTTTTGGAGAAGCGTACTGCTACTATGATGGAGGAGATGGCTGGGAACGAGATTTAGTTGGTAATCAAATTTGGGGAGTTAGTGATATTTATGGGTATGATAACCAGATGACCGCCTCCAACTTGACTAACGCCCAAAAAAAAGCTGTATTTACACATGAGGTAGGCCATGCTCTAAGTTTAAAACATATTTCTTCTCCACTCACTGGTGTAATGAGACAGGGTTTAGAAAAAGCACTAAGCCCAACAGATACAGATGAGGGCCATTTAACATTGAAATGGGGGTATTAGATAATGAGCTTTGCATTAAACAAGAAGATTATAGTACCAGGGTTTATCGTGCTTTTAATAATAACTATCTTGTTCACTTTTGCTGGAAATAAAGGTGATAAAATTCAGGAATTAAAAGTTTACGGCGACCATCTTTTGTATGCAAATGCAAATGAATTAGAAGAAGACGCAGATTTGATCATAGTTGGACACACCCAAAAAGACTTTAAGGAATTCCCCGCTACGATAAATTACAATAATGATGGTAGGTATTCAGATTACTACACTGTTACAGATGTAAGAATAACTAAAGTTATTAAAGGAGAGTATTCAAAAGATACAATTCCCGTTACGCAACGAGCAGCTTTAGACAAAAATAAAAACATTTTAATTATAAATGAAGATTGCACTATTATGGAAAGAGGTAAGCCGTACCTATTATTTTTAAAGAAAATAGACTTAAAAGATACTTACGGAATTATGTCCATAGACCAAGGGAAATTTAATATTGATAATACTGATACAAAGGAAAAAGAAATAGGTCAAAGTAATATACAATATAAAAATTTAAAAGAAGACGTTTTGGAAAAGTTCAAGCAACACATTTAATTTAAACTTATAAATTTAAAACTGCAGATTGGGTTCCCCATAATATTATCTTCGTGCAGGGAATATTATGGGGAAGTTGTTTGACTAGCAGTTCCTTTTATACTCTTAATTCCTATTATTTTTACAAAGTAGAAAGAAGATAGATAACAGCGACATTTACACAGAATTATTTACAATTCCAATGCCAGACTTTACGGCCATTTTTTTACTCCAAAGATAATAATAAAAGCTACTCGATAGTCGCTACATCTTTTGAAAATACAAAATTATTATTTATTTTATTAGCAGGAAATTCAGGTAAAAATCACAAATACAAACTTTATATAATTACGAGGTGTGGTTTATTGTGAACAGAAGTATAATTGAGATTTTTGCAAGTATTATTTTGGGTTATCTTACTGCCCTTCCAACTGAAGGCAGTCCTGATACTATTGTTTTGGCCTCAATATTTTGGCTTTTAGCAATTATGCATTACCATAAATCAAGCAACAATAAACAAAAAAGTAAAAAAGAATAGATAGACCATATATTTTACATGAAGTAGATAGCACGCTCTTGTTAACCACTTGCCAATATAGCGTTTCTAAACAGTTTCAGAATATTTTACGTAAGACAAAGAAACAGCCATTCCCCGTGGGTTAATTCCAATCCGCGAAGTAGGATTCTGCGGAAACCCAACAAAACCAAAATTAAGTATACAAAATCTTCATCATTATGTTCCGGCAAATCTAGCCCCCATATTTAGAGCTTTTTCGCAATCATTGGGAAATACCTCCATAATTCTTATACATCCATGCTAATTTTACCATAATGCGAATTCCATATGAATGAAATTGGTTACATTTATACTAACGCGGGAAAGTAATGTGAACTTAAATAGGACCTTATACAAAAATCGAAATCAATTTTGTTATCCAATAACCAAGGACGATTCCGGCCGGTAAAGTTAAGCAAGCGCCCATCCAGGAAAAGGTCTGAAAGCCGGTAACAAAGCTAATCAGCAAAAATCCCGGAAGCATTAAAAGGAACATGGATTTGCCGGCGGCTGCGCTCTTGTCCCCGGGTTTCCATTGAAATAATTGTACAAAACCGGAAGAAACAGCTTCTTTCCAATATAAACCGGCCAGGGAAGCCAGCAGAAAAGCCACCCCGGGCCAAATAATCCACTTCCACCAGAAGGGACAAGACAATACGAGCAGTACACTGACTGCCACCATCTGCGCGTAAAACAAAAGACTCCTGTTATTTCGCAAAACTGATTTAATACAGAGCTCAGCCAATAAATTAACGGCGTTTCGTTTCCGAAACAGGTGGTTTGAACTGCGTAAGAGCAAAGGACGCCTCTTTTGTGATTTCGTCCTTTTTACGCTTATACCCGACATGCTTAACAAAAGGGAAGCATATCTGAACCTGTGACGCTGCTCCCGGGCGACATCGTCGAAGAAACTTCCTCTCACCTCAAGTCTCATTTTGGTCAAGAACCCGAGGGCAATTAAAAACACCGCGCAGGCGCTCAAAAGCAAGCGGGGTTGGCCTAGAAGGAAAATGACGCCTTTAACAAAAATAAAGCTCATTAAAACAAATGCTATTTTCATGGCAATTACCTTTTTCCAGCCTTGAAAACGCAATTCAAAAAGCTGTCTGGCCATGCCTGTATTCGTTTTGAACAAAAAGACAAACCCAAGGAGCAGGGCAAACCGGACTGCGGAAAGCTTGTAATTGATGAATAACAGCGGGGCAAGCAAGGAAAAAACCAAAAAGCTCAATAAGAGATCCAGCATTGCGGTATAGCCGGCGCCAAGCGCAATGATTCTTCTGAGCCACCTCTTGCGCTGCAATAAAAAAAGCTGGTCCCCTTTTTCCAAAAATGTTCTGATATCGCCTGACCAGGCAAATAAATAAATGACCGGTAAGAGCCAATAAAAAGGAAGCGCTTCAGGCCAACCATATTGGTTTTTCCACAATAAGACGTAGCTGTCCAGGCCAATCAACACGGCGGGAATTAAAATATATAAACCGACCGTCCAATCAATCGCAGTTTTCCAAACGTTATATTGGAATTTCCATTCCGATTTAACTCGTCTGAAAAATATTTGTGTTGCCGAAATCATTCTAAGTTCTCCAGGATTTTATTAAAGCAGTCAAAAAGGGACGCCCCCGGCATCCGGCAGATTTCACGGATCTGTGCCAGATTTCCTTGAGCGACCAGTTTCCCGTCAGCCAGTAAAACGAAGGAATCACAAATTTTTTCCGCTGTGTCCAGGACATGAGTTGACATTAGCACACCGGCGCCGCGCTTTCCTTCTTCTTTCAACAGGCTTAAGAAATCCCTTGTCGCCCTTGGATCAAGCCCGATAAAAGGCTCATCGACAATATAAAGATCCGCCTTAATCAAGAAACCTATAATAAGCATAACCTTCTGCTGCATTCCCTTGGAAAAACTGCCGGGCAAATAGTGCCTTTCCTTTTGCAAACGGAATATTTCAAGTAATTTCCCGCTCTCATCCAAGAATTCGCTTCTTTCCATACCATATGCCGCCGCCGCTAATTCCAGGTGCTCCCACAAAGTCATCTCATCATAGAAAACGGGGTTTTCAGGCATATAAGCATATCTGGTATTCTGACTTGCTGGCTCCAACTCTCCGTCCATCTCCGGCAACAGCCCCAATATAGCTTTAATGGTTGTGCTTTTCCCGGCCCCGTTGGGTCCGATTAACCCTACCAGTTCGCCCTTTTTCAGTGAAAAGTTAATATTCTCAACAGCCTTTTTATTGCTCGCATAACCGGCGCGTTTGATTTGAACACGTAATATATCCACAAACATTTCCTCTTTCTTTTACCGGATGAAGGTCAATATCATCATGGGCACATTAAACTGCACCGAAAGATGCGGCAGGCTTATTCTTATCTAAATTATATTTGAGCATCTTTCCCGTGGCAATCGGCACTCATTCCAAAGACAGATTATGAGACGCAAAAAAGAAGGGGCTTATACCCCTTCTTCCCTTGCCGGCTTAGTCTGCTGAATCGACTCAACTATCCTTACCAATTCTTGTTTTGACAACCCCAAGGCAGGAACCTTGCTCTTAAAACCGGCTTCCTTTTCGGCCTCCGCCAGGGTTGCACACGGTCCATAACCGGCTATTCCGCCGGCTTTAGCCTGATTTCTCTTACTAGTAACCAGTGCCGCCTGCTCGTCCGCCCTGTCCTGGAACTCTATTTCCGTACTGGTCAAGACACCGCCTTCGACCTCCCGGGTTTGTGTCACCATATGAACCCTGTTTAACAAATTGTTCGCTTTTTCGTCCGCCCAAGCTTGTAAGCCTGGAGAAAATGCCAGGGAAACACCGCCGCCCAAAATGGTGAAACAGGCTGCCGCAGCTATGGCCTTTTTCAGCTTTTTAATTGAGTAAATGCACTGGATAAACGCTTCCTGGGCGATATCCTCCGCCAGATCCCGCCTCCCGGTCACCAGATAGGCGATCCGGACCGCTTGAGCGCCAAACCTTTCAATGAGCAGCTCGAATGCGTCGACATCACCCGACTGGCATCGTTTTACCAGTTCCACATCTTTCAATGTCATATCTCCTTTCCCACCGGGAGCTCCCATACTAAATTGTGGCTATAATGGTAAAAAAGGTTCACTGGTAATTCTAAGCTCTCATGAAATGCACAATGATTGTCAATGGAATTCCGTGAAACATACATTGTTATAAATCATTTTTTATACATTTGTCATCTTATTACGCATACGCAATTTTCGCTGCATACTGTCATACAGTATTTTCCATTCCAACCGTCTTCAAATAATTATTTACCTTTTCTCTTATAGATTGCTCCAGTTCTTGCCCTTTTCCCGTTCTGGAGTAATTAAGAATTGTCTCATGGTATTCTTTAGGGAAAATTTCTTTTATGTCCGGCCAATTGTACGTGCCGTCACGCGGTTGCCGGTGCCCAACGACCGTAAAACTATTGTTGTCCTCTCTCAGGATTAGAGCTATAGGCAAGAAGCTCGCGCTACGGGGACCGATGCCGACGCTTGGCTCAACCCCATATGTTCGTATGTCTGCCAACATATAGGTTGTTTTTTCGTTTCCGTTTTCGGATACACCGAGAAGGTCGTAAGCCGCAAATGTCTTTACGCCGGGGGGAGGAGGAATGGGAATAATACTATTTTCCAGGTAATTTGTTATAGCCTGGTCCATAGTAACAACTGTTTTCCTTACCTGATCGTCAGGCAACTTCTTCTTCTCCATAGCGCAGCCGCTTATGGAAGCAAATATTAAGAGTGCGATGATCAATCGAGCAACTTTCATTGCGGGTCTCCTTCCACATATTATACAACGTAAAGCCATGTTGTTTAATATTTCCTGTCAAACAACTCCTCGTGTCGTGTCTATGGTTAACATACTATCCTATTTCAAAATTCACCCTGAACCTTTGGTCTTCCGGCAATATTAATTCAAAAGCCATATCCAAGTCATTGGTTAATACAACCTCCAGTTCAAAACTATCCGGGAAAGATAATCCGGTCTGGGATGGTGTTGCTGCAAACCAAGATACAGCTCATCTGATATCTTATCGTAACTGCCACCGCCTCCTCCGGAAATAGGCCGCCCATTATAATAAAAACTCGCGTTGAAAGTCTTTTCATCCGACAACCCCGCGCCGCTTACCACATAACCAATGGCAAAGCCGGATTGGTCATAATAGGCCTCCCTAATCGCCACGGTTATCCCATGGTCGGTAATCTGCATGTCATCGTATTTTGCTATATCATTAGTATCTATATTTTGCAGGCCCCTACCGGCGAACTTCTCTCTGTCAAACACCGAACCTATAAAAGGTATGTTTACCAAAACCTTGGCCATTGAAGTTGATACAAAGCCGCTGCCCAAAATACAAGCGCAGAGCAGGATAACCGGCGCGCTAATCATGATCCGCCTTTTTATTTCCAGTTGCCTTTTGCCTTTGTTGATGGCCTGTTGTATAACCATGTCCACCAGTTCAGAAGGAACCACTATATCGTCGAAACCGTCTTTATAATCTTTCATTAATATCCCTCCTTGCCTTATATTAAGTAAGATTGTTGCCGGAGGTAAAACCAATGCAAAAGGTTACTATTTCGGAAAAAGGTCAAATATCTATCCCTGTTTCTTTGCGAAACAATATGGCGAACTAGATGCGCCGGTGATTACCGGAGATCCCGAAATTCGAGCCTCCGCCAGGGAAATCGGTGTGGAAATTATCTGGATCGGTATAGCCGGTGGCTAAATTAAGGGAAAAAAGGTTGCTCCTCCTCTTTATTGCCTGCTGTGTAGGACTCCAGCATGACTATCGCCTTAAATAGATCACCGTCGATTTTTATTTCAAACCGACCGTTTTGCAGTCTGACCAGGTCCTTGGCGATTGCCAGACCCAACCCGCTCCCTTCCGTTGTTCTGGATTCGTCTCCGCGTTTGAATCGCTCCATTAGCTCATCCGCGTCAATATTGAGCTCCATCTTGGAAATGTTTTTAATTTCCAAAACCACATTTGGACTTTTGACGAGTTTACTGTTTTGCTCATATAGATCGATGTAGACTCTCGAACCTTCCTGGGCATATTTCAACACATTACCCAAAAGGTTTTCCACCACTCTCCAAAGCAACTGCCCGTCGGCATGTATGTAATATTTCTCTTTCTGTGCATTGATTTTAAATTCCAGGTTGGAAGTCTCAATTCTGTCGCTCATTTCTCCCAGCCCCTGATTGACCAGGGAAAGCATATCCACCTTTTCAAATCTTACTGGAATCGCCCCGCTGGATGCCTTTGCCGCATCAAAGAGGTCTTCCGTCAACTTCTTGAGCCGTATGCTCTTTTGGTCCAGAATCTCAAGATATTTCGGCGCTGCCAGACTGTCAAGACCTTCCTGTTTCAGCAAGTCGATATAGGTGATGATCGAAGTGAGCGGCGTTTTCAAATCATGAGATACATTGGAAATCAGATCTGCCTTCATTCTCTGGTTCTTCAGTTCATTTTGCATG
>MVRN01000069.1 GCA_002067965.1 Pelotomaculum sp. PtaU1.Bin035 | reverse complement strand
GTTGTTTTTTGTATCAATGCCAACGACTTCACTGTTTACTCTGACATCAATGTTAAACCTGGCGTACATAGCTTCCGGCGTCTGTACTAGCAGCTTATTTCTTTCTTTTATAGATCCGCCAATATAATAAGGCAGACCACAATTAGCAAAAGAAATAAATTCACCTCGTTCAAAGAGAATGATTTCTGCTTCTTCATCTAGTCTTCTTAACCTGGCGGCGGCTGAAGCTCCACCGGCGACTCCACCGACTATGAGGATTTTCTTAGGCATCTTTTTGTTCCTCCCCAGAAAATAAAATGTTAATTAATTGCTTTACAGTATCATTATTAATACTGTAACTAATTTCAACGCCGCTCCGTTTACCAACGATCACTTTGGCGGCGCGAAGCTTTTGGAGATGTTGCGATATGGTTGATTGCGGCAATTTCAAGCAAGTTTGCATATAGGTCACATTGCACTTCCCTTTGTCCAGCAGTCCACGGATAATGCACAATCTTACGGGATGAGCAATAACCTTTAGTAATTCGGCTGTTTCAAAATATATTTCAAAGTCATTATGCATATACGCCTCCCCCCCTATATACCACTATATCAATATATTATAATAATACGATATATGAGTCAATCTTAATCTATCAATCGTCCATCGCCTTAACTAGCAACTCAGGCTACCTATGCCGCACTCAAAATAAAAATAGAGCACCTCTTTTGACAGAGTACTCCTGAATGCTTATTTTTTCTTCAATCGCTACGAGATCGCCGATGCAACCGCCTGCTCCTGTGTAAGATCGATAAATCATTAACATCCAAGCCCACGCGCCCGCCCCGGAGGAACTCATACCGTAAAGTTAATCCTGTTTTCCAGCACCTTTTGCACGTAATCTCTGGTCTCCCGGTAATTTGGTATTCCACCCGCCCGGTCAACTGCTCCCGGACCGGCGTTGTAAGCGGCCAGCGCCAGACTGCTGTCACCATTGTAACGGTTTAGCAGTTGCTTCAGGTAGCGCACCCCTCCGTCTATATTTTGGGCCGGATTATAAGGATCTTGTACACCTAAAAAATCAGCTGTGCCGGGCATAAGCTGCATCAATCCCATAGCTCCGGCGGGCGAAGTGGCGCTGGGGTCAAAGCTGGACTCCGCCTGGACTACTGATTTAACCAACGCCGGATCAACCCCATATTTATTACATACTCGTTCAATCAGATCTCCCAGGTCTGTTCCTGCGGCCGCCCCGGTGGTATGGCCGCCAGCCGAATGCACGCGGTTGGCAGCAACCACATTTCCACCCGGGTTAGCATTTCTGGCAGGAGCGGGCTTTGCTCCTCGCGTGGAAGCACCAGTAAAACAGCCGGGACTTAGCGGTGGCGTTTTCAGGCCACCGCCGGCAAGGGCCAGAGCAAGAAACGACCCGAAATCGTTTTCCACCCCGGTTTTGCCGGCAGCCTTCTTTTCACCGGTCAGGGTAGTTGAAAGATAGTTCATTAATAGCATTCTAATCAGTAAACTTATTTCCAAAACCAGATCCCCTTTGTTTCCAAATAAGTAACTTATTATAACGAATAAATGTTAATTCTCCGGAATAAGTACAATTCCTTCCACCTGTCATTATTTTTTTGATACTCATATGCATTTTTATAAAAAACACAGATTAGTTACACTAATCCCAAAAGACGTGCTGTTTGCGCCAATGCAAAACACAGAACGATACCGGTGATGGTGGGTACGAAGAAGGCAACCAAGGGCCATTTCTTACTTTGAGTTTCCTTATAGATGGTCAGCATTGTCGTTCCGCAGGGAAAGTGGTTGAGGCAAAACAACATGGTACATACCCCGGTCAACCAAGTCCACCCGTTGGCCACAAACAATTCTTTCAGTGCTTCCAAGCTATCCAGTTCAATGATATGTCCAGTTGCAACATAACTCATAATTACAATTGGTATCACAATTTCATTGGCCGGAAACCCTAAAATAAAGGCCAGCAGAATATATCCATCCAGTCCCAACCAATATGCGAGAGGATCCAAAACATGCGCCCAATGCTGCAAAATACTCATGTCCCCTACATGCACGTTTGCCAATAGCCAGGTAAGCAAACCCGCGGGAGCTGCCACCATCAACGCCCTGGTCAGGACGAACAGGGTACGGTCATAGATTGAGCGCACAATGATCCTTCCGATCTGAGGTTTTCTGTATGGCGGCAGTTCTAATGTGAAGGAAGAAGGCAGACCTTTTAAGATAGTCTTGGATAAGATCCTTGAAATAAGCAGCGTTATTACCACACCTAATACAATTACCCCTAAAATAGAGAGGGATGCAACGATGGATTGGCACTTACCCGTTGCTCCCGCTATAAAAATTATTGCAAGAGCGATCAAAGTGGGAAAACGTCCGTTACAAGGGACAAAGTTGTTGGTAATGGTCGCGATCAGACGCTCCCTGGGGGAATCAATAATCCTGCAGGCAATCACTCCTGCCGCGTTACAGCCAAATCCCATGCACATGGTCAAAGCTTGCTTTCCATGAGCACACGCTTTTTTAAAATAGTTATCCAGATTAAAAGCTACCCGCGGGAGATAACCTAAATCCTCCAACAGGGTAAACAATGGGAAGAAAATGGCCATCGGCGGCAGCATCACGGACACCACCCAGGCCAGCGTACGGTACATTCCCAACACCAATGCGCCATGGAGCCAATCCGGCAAGCCGGCCCACATAAAAAAATCCGTCAAGCGTCCCTCAATCCAGAAAAATACTGTGGCTAAAACCTGGGAAGGGTAATTGGCTCCCTGAATGGTGAGCCAGAACACTATCCCTAACAAGGCAAGCATGATGGGAATGCCAAAAACTCTCGAAGTCAGGACATTATCTATTTTGCGTTCCAATTGATTATATTGTTTATTATCAAATGATACTGTCTTTTCCCGAATGTCCTCCGCTAACTTAACAATGCCCGTCACCAGCCTGTCACGAAGCTCATCTTTTTCAATTTGCTTTTGCTTTAAATATTGTTCAACCTCTTTTAGGGCACTGTTGATGGCATTGTCTCCCCGTATATCAATCCCGAGGTAATTTTTGAGAGAATCGGAAATTGTACTGTCTCCCTCAATCAATCTTAAAGCGACCCATCTGCTGTTGATTTTATTTTTTATTTTTTCCCTGATACAGGGCTCAAGCAGCCGGAGGGTGTCTTCCACAACCTCGTCATAACAAATCTTTACCGGATCTGCTTTCACTTCACTGGTAGCTACCCTATATACCACATCCTTTAATTCTTCCAAGCCTACCCCACCTCTTGCATTAGTCCCAATTACCGGTACCCCGAGAAGTGTGGAGAGTTTATGCAAATCAATATGGATCTTTTTCTTGTTTGCCTCATCCAAAAGATTTACGCAAACGATGACATTGTTACTAATTTCAATAACCTGCAAAACCACATATAGATTCCTCTCAAGACAAGTCGCGTCGGTTACGACCACTGTTGCATCCGGTCTGCCAAAGCAGATAAAATCTCTCGCCACCTCTTCTTCCGCCGAATTTGCCAGTAGAGAATAAGTGCCCGGCAAATCTACCAGGGTAAAACTATCTCCTTTATGGGTATATTTGCCATGGGCATTCGTGACCGTCTTACCGGGCCAGTTTCCGGTATGCTGATTTAAGCCCGTCAAACTGTTAAAAACGGTGCTTTTCCCCGTATTAGGGTTTCCTCCTAAAGCAATTAACAGGTCATCCGGTGAGTTCATCTGCACCTGAAACATTTTTTTCAATACATCCGGTCCAGTGGATTGATAAGTCAGAGCCATCTAAATACCCCCTTATCTATCCGGTTCAAGACATTCGACGAGTATCTTGGATGCCTCTTCAGAACGAAGGGCGATGACTGCGCCCCGGATTTCATAGGCCACAGGATCTCCTGACGGACTTTTTCTCAGTACTTCCACTTTTGTATCATAAATAAACCCTAAATCAAGCAATCTTCTCCGGCTATTACCTTTAGCAGTCAACTTCCGGACTTTCCCAAAGCTGCCAAGTGACAGACGATGCAACGGAATTAAACTTTCCATAGTTTGTACCCCCGTTAAAGTTATATTTCTTATGACACATATCATAAGTTAGTCGTGAGAAAAACTTTTTCTCACGACTTATACTATGAGATTGTGCTTCTATGTGTTACAATCACCAGCTTGAGCGAAGGGATTAATAAACATGTATATTATGGAAAGATAAACCTTTAGAAAGGCGGCGATAAATCATGGAAAATAACAAGGAATTTCATACTGTACGGGGGTATGAAATTCTTAACAAAGATAAAAGAAAGCTTACCCCAAGTATGGAAGACTATCTTGAGATGATTTACAGAAACTACTTGACGGAAGGATACATCCGCATCAATCACATTAAAGAAAAATTGCACGTCAGAGCATCATCCGCTTCGAAAGTAGTCCAGAAGCTATCAGAATTGGGTTATCTTGACTATGAGAAATATGGAATTATCCAATTAACAGAAAAAGGCAGGGAAATTGGTAAATCCCTTTTGGAACGGCATAAAACCATAGAAACGTTTCTTAAAAACCTGGGTGTTGGAGATAACGCATTTATTGATACCGAATTAATCGAACACGATCTTAGTATGGATACCCTCAATAAGATTCAAATATTTAATCATTTTTTTGCGGCAAATCCTGATATCATCAAAAGGCTTCATCAGTTCAAAATATCAAATCATGACGATAAATAAGAGAAGGACTGTTTATCTAGTCCTTCTCTTATTTATCACAAATGCAATATTCAGATTC
>MVRN01000068.1 GCA_002067965.1 Pelotomaculum sp. PtaU1.Bin035 | reverse complement strand
TGCGGCCATATAGCCAAGGTGCACGCGGAGGAGATTCTAGCCCTGCCGCAGGCTGAACTGGCGGCAGTATGTGATGTCGATCAGCAAGTGTTACAGTGTTTCTCCCGCCGTTACAGAGTGACGGGGTTCCGGGATTATGCGGAAATGTTGGGCGGGCAGGAGCTTGACGTTGTCGTGATCTGTACTCCCAGCGGACTTCATGCGAAAATGGGCGCTCAGGCGGCGCGGGCGGGTAAGCATGTCCTAGTAGAAAAACCGATGGCTCTAACCCTCGAAGACGCGGATATGCTTATTGACGCCTGTGAGAAAGAAGGTGTCCTCCTCTCGGTAGTCTTGCAAAACCGGTTTAAACGTCCTTTCCAAATGTTAAAATTAGCTATGGATGATGGTAGATTTGGGAAATTAAGCCACGCGGGAATAACTGTGCGGTGGAACCGCGATAACGCGTATTTTTTTCACAATCCCTGGCGCGGCAAAAAGGCCGAGGACGGGGGTGTGATAATGAACCAGGCTATCCACAGTATCGATATATTACACTGGCTGATGGGGGCAGTTGAGTCGGTGTTTGCCTATACTGCCACCCGCTACCGCCCGATCGAGGCCGAGGACGTCGGGGTTGCTGTTTTAAAATTTAAGAGCGGCGCCCTGGGGGTAATAGAGGCCGCATCCACTGTTTACCCCAGGAACCTTGAGCAGACAATTGCTGTTTTTGGAGAAAAGGGGACTGTTGTAATAGGCGGTGAAAAAAATATGGTTATTAAGACCTGGCGGTTTAGTGAAGCAAAAGAGAAAGATAAATTATTCCGCACGGGGGAAGCGGAAGACGGTTCCAGGAAAGTGGGCCATCAAGCGGTGTTGAAGGATATGGTGAGAACAATAAAAACAGGCGGACGCCTTGCTGTTGACGGCCGCGAAGGGAAAAAGTCGTTGGAGATTGTACTGGGAATATACCGCTCATCAGAAACCGGGATGCCGGTATCAGTTTGTTAAAGATTGAGGAGGGGACAAATTGGGCGTTGCCCTTTTTGATTTACAGAGCCAATACCTTAATTTACGAAGTGAGATTAATGAAGCTGTCGGGGATGTCCTGGCAGCGGGGCGTTATATTCTGGGCCCGCGGGTGCAAATGCTGGAGGAACAAGTC
Organism: Pelotomaculum sp. PtaU1.Bin035; assembly: GCA_002067965.1. GTDB lineage: Bacteria > Bacillota > Desulfotomaculia > Desulfotomaculales > Pelotomaculaceae > MVRN01. The sequence goes on along the minus strand of MVRN01000068.1, from coordinate 30,378 downwards.
GCCGGCTACTGCGGGGTAAAATACGGTGTTGGTGTTGCCAGCGGTACGGACGCCATATTTCTTTCCCTGGTGGCTTGTGGAATCGGAGAAGGTGATGAGGTAATCACAACTCCTTACACCTTTTTCGCCACCGCCGGAGCAATCTCCCGGGCTGGAGCCACCCCGGTCTTTGCCGATATTGATCCCCTTACCTATAATATTGATCCGGAGAAGATTGAAGCCGGGATCACAGGCAGGACAAAGGCCGTGATCCCGGTGCACATTTTCGGCCAGATGGCGGACATGGATGCGATTTTAACGCTGGCCCGGAAATACAACCTGGTGGTAATTGAAGACGCCTGCCAGGCGCTGGGTTCAGAAAACCGCGGCAGGAAGGCTGGGTCGCTGGGAGTTGCCGGCTGTGTCAGCTTCTTCCCCACGAAGAATTTGGGCTGTTGCGGAGACGGCGGGATGGTCATTACCAGTGATGAAAAAATAGCCGCTAAGATAAAGGCCCTCCGGGCGCATGGCAGCAGTAAAAAATTTTTCCACGATACAGCCGGCTGCAACAGCAGGTTGGACGAAATCCAAGCCGCGATATTACTGGTAAAATTAAAATACCTGGAAGAATGGCTGGATGAGCGTGCCGCGCTTGCAGCGCATTATTCCCGGCTGTTAACAGACATAGTTGAGACGCCTTTTGTGATGCCCGGAAATAGGCATACTTATCATCTCTATGTCATCCGCGCGCCCCAGAGAGAATTGATAAAAAAATACCTTGAGAAAAATGATGTTTCATGCGGCATGTATTATCCTTTGCCCTTGCATCTCCAGGTTGCTTACGAAAGCCTGCGGTACAGGAAAGGGGATTTCCCGGAAGCGGAAAAAGCTTCGGAAACTTTACTGGCCATTCCTCTTTATCCGGAACTGGCCCTTTCGGAAGCAGAAAGAATTGCTTTACTGATCAGGCGGGGAATTGCCGGGGAGTGAATTCCCTTGTCTGCTCACACCTTTCTTCCACCCCTCATAAACTAAATGGAGCCTGGTGGAAAGGAAGGTATCTGAACATGATTGTGCCTCTTTCGTCTCCCGACATCGGCCGGAGAGAGCGGGATCTGATTAACGAAGTGCTCGACAGCAATATTCTCAGCATAGGTCCCAAGGTGGAGCAATTTGAGCGGATGGTAGCCGGATATTTGGGGGTTAAAGAAGCGATAGCGGTAAACAGCGGGACCAGCGGCCTTCACCTGGCGGTGCGGGCGCTGGGGATCGGTGAGGGCGACGAGGTGATTACCTCGCCATTCAGCTTTGTTTCTTCCAGTAATTGCCTTATCTTTGAGCGGGCACGTCCTGTATTTGCTGATATTAACCAGCGGACTTTGAATATTGATCCAGCGGAGATAGAAGCAAAAATAACTCGAAAGACCAGGGCCATTCTTCCTGTGCATGTCTTCGGCAGGCCGGCGGAAATGGACCGTATCCTTGATATTGCCCGGAAGTACCGGCTAGCTGTCATTGAGGACGCCTGCGAAGCCATTGGGGCTTGTTATGGTGGAAAAATGGCGGGCAGTGAGAGCGATGCCGGTGTATTTGCCTTTTACCCCAACAAGCAGATTACAACAGGTGAGGGCGGGGTGATTGCAACCAACAGCAGCGACTTGGCCGGGTTGTGCCGCAGCATGCGCAACCAGGGAAGAAGTGACATGGGACAATGGCTGGACCATTGCCGCCTTGGCTACAACTACCGAATGGATGAATTAAGCGCGGCCCTTGGTGTGGCCCAGATGGAGCGCATCGATGAGATACTGGCCAGGCGTGAAGCGGTGGCCCGGCTATATAATGCCAGGCTAGGGCAACTGAAAGGGCTTGCGGTACCATTTGCGGAACCGGGAGTTAAAATAAGCTGGTTTGTATACGTGATCCGCCTGGCGTCCGGGATCAACCGCGACAAGGTCTTAACATATTTGCGGGCGAATGGTGTTGACTGCAGGCCTTATTTTCAGCCAATTCACCTGCAGCCCTTCTACAGGGAAATGTTTGGTTTTCAGGAAGGAGATTATCCAAACACGGAGCGCGTTGCTTCCTCAACGCTGGCGCTGCCGTTTTTTAATAAATTGACAGAACGGCAGATTGATTATGTGGTTGGACTTCTGGCCGAAGCGGTGGAACGGGCGGCAAACTGCAGCTAGCGCCTTTGGGCAGAACGAATTAGGGCTCAAAATCGCCGCTAAAGTAAACCCGCGGGCACTTATCCATTGTAAAGAGAAAAAGGCAGGTTAATTTCCGGCCTTTTTCTCTTTATTTATGGAGCGGGATTTTTCAGCTTTTGATTTTTTCGGTTACATCCACATTAACATCCACATCTGCCGGGATTTCATATATAATCCGGTTGTTTCCCGAAGTAATGAGCTGGGGTGGCTGATCGGCGGTATTTCCTTTTAATGTAATGACGATTACTTTATGTTTGGATGGAGACTTGGTAACCACCATTTCAACGTCTCCGAATTTAATTGTATCTCCGACTTTACATCCAGAGGCGGTCAGGCTGTTGATTTTAGCCTCTGCAGATAAAGCGGGATTGGACGGTGAATTCGGAACACTGCCCGTTGCTGCCGGGGTCGTTGGGTTTGATGCAGGTTGAGTGGAATTGCCGGACTTTGTATTGGCCTGATTAGTCTGCGGGGTATTTGTATTTTTTTCCTCTTTCTGCAGTTCTTCAGCTTGCTTGGCGTAGGTCTGTTTAATATTCTCAATTTCTTTTGAACTTGCATTATTTCCTTGCCAAAGATAAGCTCCAATTAAAATAATAATACCTAGGAAAATTAATGATCCGGTAATAAAAAAATCCCGTCTGGTCATTTTATTTTTCTTCCACCTCCTCCTCTTAATCGTCCTGTTAGCAAGCTTATTGATTCTATATAGTATTCAACGGGCAAGAAGTGTGTGAGAAATAGACAGTAGACTTGCTTATTGTTACTTAATACCGGTTGCGGAAAAAATGATCATTTTTTCTCGTGAAAAGAAGGATTTTCATATGTTTTATCGAAAATTTATTGAAATATAAAAAATATGAAAATATTTCGGCAAAAATTCTGGGGGGGGGATCGGTTGATGAAGAAGATTTTCATCCTTTTGCTTGTTAATATTATTTTATTATTATACCCGGCTGTGGCAGTCCGCGCGGAGCAACCTGTATTAAAACAAGGCATGTCCGGAGATGATGTGCTGAAGTTGCAATCGAATCTGCTGAAGGCCGGGTATTTTAACGGCAGTTTGGATGGAAATTTCGGATCGATAACCCAATCCGCGGTCCTGAACTTTCAGGCGGACAACCGTCTGGCAGCCGATGGAATAGCCGGGCCGGAAACTTTGCAAGTATTGCAGAGCTTAGTTTCAATAAATACAAACACCAGCCAGGGAGGGGGAAATTCCGCACCGGGGGTATTGAAGCAAGGCATGTCCGGAGATAACGTGCTTAAGCTGCAAACAAAACTGCAGGCGGCGGGATATTACAACGGCGGCATAGATGGAAGTTTTGGGCCGGCGACCCGTAACGCGGTTATTAATTTTCAAGCGGATTGCGGTATCGTGATAGACGGCATTGCCGGTCCTGATACCATTCAGGCGCTTCAGACATTTAATCCTTCGGTTGCTTCAGTCAGCCGCGGCGCGGTGGGGGATCGCAAAGCCCAGGCCATAGTGTCGTTAGCCAAGCAGTTTTTGGGCGTGCCGTATGTCTGGGCCGGCAGCTCGCCCGGTGGTTTTGACTGTTCCGGGTTTACAAGTTATGTATTTAGTCAGTTCGGCATTTATTTGCCTCATGCGGCGGACGGGCAGTTCAACATGGGTGTAGCGAGGAAACAGCCGGGGTTGGGGGATTTGGTATTCTTTTCCACTTACGAACCAGGCCCTTCTCATGTCGGAATTTACCTCGGCAATGATCAATTTATCCATGCCAGTTCCGGGGGCGGGGGGGTCTGCATTACCTCGCTCTCCAGCTCTTATTACAGTGCCAGGTATTTGGGCGCGCGGTGTGTTATCAACTAGATGCCAACGGGACCTATCACAGGGTTTATCATCATGAGCGCAAGCAGTGGGCATGTATTATCTTTTCATTGGAGATAGGGGATTTTCCCTGATAACGCCTGTTTCGTTATCATTAAATAAACTGATTGAGCTTTTCTGTTAAAATGTCGGCAAGCTATCCAGGTTGTTCGCTTTGTTGTCATCAGGATTGCTTCTGAGGTACTCTCTTCCGTTCCTTGCTTTCGCTACGTTGACTCCTTCTATTTTACCGTCCCTGGCCATCATAATAGCTTCATTGATACTGTATACGTTGTTGTTTATTATAACATCGGTGATATCGCCTTCCGAATTCCTTTTTACCTTTTCTATTTTCATATTATCCCTCCTGTCGCTAGTATACCCGGTAAGAGAAATTAAATTCATTTTCGTTGATTGCTCTTGACCCATTCAACAAATTTATTCAAACCCGCAGTGATACTTGTAGATGGCATATACCTCAAAAGTCTTTTAGCCTTTCCAATATCGGCATAAGTTTGCGGTACGTCTCCGGGTTGTTCAGGGTAACGTTTTATTTTAGCTTTTACTCCTAATATATTTTCTAATGAACTAATCAGTTCAGTAAGTATAACCGTATGGTTGCCGCCAATATTAATTACCTCATAGGTCGTTTGATTATAACGCATAGACACAATAATACTAACAATAACATCATCAATATAAGTGTAGTCCCGCTTTGTGGCGCCATCTCCATAGACTGTTATAGGCTCGCCTCTCAACATATTATCAACGAATTTATAAATTGCTAAATCGGGTCGCTGACGAGGGCCATAAACAGTAAAAAACCGTAAAGCAATAAAACGGATGCCATATAAATGACTGTATACATGACCTAACAATTCACCGCTCACCTTTGTAAAGGCGTAAGGACTAATGGGCATTAACACATGATCTTCTTCTGTCCAGGGAACATTTTGGTTTACACCATAAACACTGCTTGAAGAAGCGAAGACAAACTGGCTTATTTCTTTTTCTTTCGCAAATTCCAAAAGATTTTGAGTGCCTTTTATATTAACCTCCTGGTATTCTAAAGGCGCCAGGATACTAGGACGGACCCCGGCTTTTGCGGCTAAATGCACAATTACATCATATTCATCGGCAAGAACATTCCTCAAATTATCTAAATCGCGAATATCGGCTTTAATCAGCCGGCAATTCAAATTACCTATATGTTTGGATATATTTTTTTCTTTTATAAGAGGGTCGTAAAACCGGTCAAAATTATCAACTATTGTAACTTGCCAGCCCATATCCAACAGCCTATCTACCAAGTGACTACCAATAAAACCTGCACCTCCTGTAATAATTGTATGATGTTTCTTTTGAATACCAGTCATACTTATCCAATCGCCCCTTCTGTTGGTTATTTTTATAAATAAAATAACCTTTTAAATACGGTTTAGTATACCGTTATTTAAAAGGAATTGATGTTTCAAAATACTGTTATTTATAATGTTACTGCAGGCTTTCCGATGTAAATTCCCTGGTCAACTTGTTTAAAGCTTTTTTTTCTATGCGTGACACATATGACCGGGATATACCCAGGTTTCTGGCAATTTCCCGCTGGGTTTGCCGTGCGCCGTTCTCTAGACCGAATCTTAACTCCAGCACTTTCTTTTCCCGATTCGTCAGCCGGCTTACTTTTTCCCGGAGGCGCTTTTGCTCAAACCTGTTTTCTACTGTTTCCGCAACCACTTCAGGATGGGTGCCTAAGATGTCAACCAAGGTGATTTCATTGCCTTCCTTGTCTACTCCAATGGGATCGTATAATGACACCTCTGCCTTAACCTTTTTAATATACCTCAAGTGCATTAGGATTTCATTTTCAATGCACCGGGCTGCATAAGTCGCCAGCCGGGTCCCTTTGCCGGGGTTGAATGTGTTGATGGCCTTGATCAGGCCTATGGTCCCGATAGAAATCAGGTCTTCTGAATCTTCCCCCGTGCTGTCGAATTTTTTGACCACATGCGCTACCAGTCTTAGATTTCTCTCGGCGAGAACGTTACGCGCTTTCTCGTCACCACCAGTTAAAAGACGGAGGTATTTCACCTCTTCTTCCTCGGATAACGGCTGCGGAAAAGAATTGTTTGCAATATACGAGACTAGCAGCAGTAGGCCGTTGACCAAGGATACCACGGTCAGAGTCCAGAGACCAGATAGCATCTACATTATTCCCCCCATTATTATTGTGAGTGGCTAATGTTGCGTACAAATAATAATATGAGCAAGGTAGCCGCGTTTGTGCACGTCCTTATCAAAAGATGTTAAAATAGAGGATTTTTTGTCCTGCCGGAGAAGCATTAATAGGGTGGTTTTTTATGCCGCCTGGAGATTATAATGGTAGTAATCTGTAAATCTGCTGGAATTAGTTGTTTTAGCAATCCGGCCTGGGTAAAATATAGATGATATAGAAACATGTCGTGTAACACTGACATAATAATGGCCTATTTGCATTATGGAGGGACAGGGAAAAGATGATTCAAGCTACAGGGGTGATCCTGGCTGGCGGGAAAAGTATTCGTATGGGTACTGATAAGGCGTTTCTAAAAGTAGGGCGGCAAAATATGATCGAACATATAGCCGGTGAATTAAAAAAAGTGTTTTCCGAGGTTTTAATTTCCGGCGGCGATCCGGAAACAGGCCGGAGACTCGGGCTGAGAGTTATTGCCGACCTGATTGAAGGCAATGTTCCGTTGTGTGGCGTTCACGCCGCGCTTCACGCGGCATTGCATGAAAAGATCCTGGCCGTTGCCTGCGATATGCCTTTCATCACCGCAAAACTGGCTTGCTTTATGATCCGGCAAGTGGAAGGATACGATGTTGCCGTGCCGAGTCACGGAATTTATGTGCAGCCTCTGTTTGCTGCATACAACCGGAGTTGTCTGCCGGTCATAGAAAAATCTTTATCAGAGGCCAGATATAAAGTGTCTGGCCTTTATTCCCTATTACGGACGAATTATGTTAATATGGAAAGTCTTTGTCCGGATATCGATATTGAAACTGTTTTTTACAATGTCAATACGCCGGTGGATTTGCATAAAGCAAGAGAGATGGCTGACAAGAATGGAGAAAGGCGTGAATCGTAATTAGTTTGCTTTGTTGGCCATATAATGTAACTTCCTTATATGAAAGGTAGCTCGGAGTTTGAATAAATTATTATATCCAAAAATTTATGTGTCATCGATTATCGATATTCAAATTGAATGGCTAAAAGAACTGGGGATAAAAGGAGTCCTTTTCGATTTGGACAATACGATTATTAAGAGGGACTCGGACCAGTTTCCCCCTGAAATATCCGGGTATTTAAATGAGCTTCGCGGGTATGGCTTTAAGCTGGGTATTATCTCAAATAACACGCGTAAGAGAGTAATGGCAATCGCCGGGTCGCTTGAGGTCCCATCGATCTACCGCGCGGTAAAGCCTTTGGTGAGACCGTTTCGCCGGGCCTTGGAAATGCTGGGTACTTCTGCCCTGGAAACCGCCCTGGTTGGCGACCAAATATTTACCGATATTCTGGGAGGCAACTTGGCTGGTCTGTACACTATCTTGGTTGTTCCAGTGGGAGATAAGGATTTCTGGGGCTCGAAGCTGATCAGCCGTCCTCTGGAAAAACTTGTACTTGCCAGGTTGAGAAAGAATATGGAGGTGTCCCATGCTAACCGGGATTAGCGGCCGGACCAAGGTATGCGGAGTTTTTGGTTGCCCTATCGAACATTCCTTTTCCCCGGCGATGCACAACGCTGCTTTCTCAGCTCTAGATCTTGACTTTGTTTATGTCCCTTTCCCGGTTGAGCCGGGAAATCTCCCGGCGGCGGTTGAAGCCGTGAAATCGCTGGGTTTGGCCGGGGTAAACGTTACCGTCCCGCATAAGCAAGCGGTGCTGTCCCTGTTGGATGAAATAACCGGGGAAGCACGGTTGATCGGCGCTGTTAACACAATTGTCAACAATTCGGGGCGTCTGATCGGCGATAATACCGACGGGAGAGGGTTCCTGCGCGCCCTGAAAGAAAAGGCCGGGTTTACCCCTGCCGCCAAGAAAATCTTGATTTTGGGGGCGGGTGGCGCTGCGAGGGCTGTGGCTGTTCAGTCGGCCTTGGCTGGAGCAAGGAAAGTATTTTTGTCAAACCGTTCCAAAAACCGGGCGGAGGTACTGGCCGATCTGGTTACGATGAAATCAGGTGTAGAGGTAGAAGTGGTCCCGTGGCCGGGCTGCGGGGAGGAACCGGACCTGGCTGAAGCGTTGTACTGCGCCGATCTGGTAGTTCAAACCACTCCGGTGGGAATGTACCCTAATGAAGGTTCAACCATACAGTTGCCATATACACTGTTCAGGCCGGGACAAGTGGCATGCGATCTGGTATACAACCCTGTGGAAACACTTTTTCTTAAAAGTGCCAGCCAGGCCGGCGCGACTGTTGTAGATGGGCTGGGGATGCTCTTGTACCAGGGTGTTTTAGCCTTTGAACTGTGGACCGGTGCTTCCGCGCCGGTGGATATTATGAGGAAGGCGCTGGCTAATGCTGTTATTAATAAAGGGAATTCCTTTTAACTACAACGCGCTTTGTTATGATTTTTATGTAAATAATTTTGAAACCAGGGGGGAAAGCGTTGCTTAGATACCTTACAGCAGGGGAATCCCACGGCCCGGCTCTTACCGCTATTATAGAAGGTATTCCGGCCGGCCTTCCAATAGACGGCGAATATATCAACAGGCAGTTGGCCCGTCGCCAGGGGGGATACGGCCGCGGCGCCAGGATGAAGATAGAGAGCGACGCTGTGCGTTTCTTATCTGGAGTACGCGGGGGAATTACCATTGGCAGCCCGATCACCCTCCATGTGGAAAATAAGGACTGGGAAAACTGGTCAGAGGTGATGTCGCCGGAGCTGGACGCCCATGTAGATGAGCGGGTGGTTTCACGGCCCCGGCCGGGACACGCCGACCTTGCGGGAGCTATCAAGTACCGGCACGGGGATATCCGCAATGTGCTGGAACGTTCCAGCGCCAGGGAGACTGCCGCCAGGGTGGCGGTGGGCAGTGTAGCCCGGAAGCTTCTTGAAGAGCTGGAAATTAAGGTTGTCGGTCATGTAGTAAGGGTTGGAGGAGTGAACGCCAGGGATGAAGACCTCGGAATGGAGGAGTTGGAAGCCAGGTTGGCAGGTTCGCGGCTCCTGTGCGCCGATCCGGGAGCGGAGCGACGTATGATCGTTGAGATTGACCGCGCGCGGGAAACAGGCGATACGCTTGGAGGAGTTTTTACAATCAGGGCTTATGGTGTTCCTGCCGGGCTGGGCAGTTACACGCAATGGGATCGGAAGTTGGACGGCCGCTTGGCTGCGGCTTTAATGAGCATCCAGGCCATAAAAGGTGTAGAAGTGGGTCTGGGATTCACTGCGGCGGGGCAAGCGGGTTCTCAGGTCCAAGACGAGATTTTTTACGAACCAGCCAGAGGATTTTACCGCCGGACCAATCGTGCGGGAGGAATTGAGGGTGGTATAACGAACGGGGAGGTGTTGGTGCTGCGTGCCGCCATGAAACCGATACCGACACTTTACAAGCCGTTGCAAAGTGTAGATATATTTACCAAGGTGCCTTTAGAGGCTTCGGTCGAGCGCTCCGATGTTTGCGCAGTTCCCGCGGCCTGTGTGGTTGGCGAAGCTGTAATAGCCTGGGAATTGGCTCAAGCTTGCCTCGAAAAATGTGGTGGTGACAGCATGGCTGAGTTAAAGGACAACTGGGAAAAGTACCTGTTTTATTTAAGGCAGGTGTAAATTCTTTTGAAAAACATCGTTTTAATCGGGTTTATGGGAACAGGTAAGACTGCCATCGGACGCCGCCTGGCCCTGCGCCTCAATCGTAAATTTATAGATACCGATTTGGAAATTGAAAATATTACTGGTAAAACCGTTGCCCAGATTTTTGCCCGCCATGGGATGATCCGTTTTCGCTCTGAGGAATCGCTCCTGGTTCAAAAGCTGGCCCGGCAGGAAGGGATGGTTATCTCAACCGGTGGCGGGATGGTATTAAACCCGGAAAACGTGCGTCTTCTCAAGGAAAATGGTATTTTGATCGGTCTTGAGGCATCCCCGGAGGTCATCTTTAAAAGGATAAGAAATAAAAAAAGCCGGCCCCTGCTGATGAAGGGCGGTAATATGATGGAGCAGATTGAGGGCCTGTTGAAAGAGCGCGGCGGTGCTTACGATGTGGCCGAATATGCGGTGGACACCGGCGCCTTCCCCCTGGAAGAATCGGTGGAAAAGATTATCCAATATCTCAAGGAAAAGCAGTACCTATAGGGATTGATGTCTTTAGTCTCTAAATTTATTATATTTGGCGGTAATGGGAGTTGTGGCGATTTTGGAGATAATTAAAGTAAATCTGGGGGCCAGGAGTTATCCTATCTATACCGGCGCCGGAATATTGCAGAACCTGGGCGGGTACATGAGGGACCTTCCGGTTGGGAAAAATGTGCTTGTAATTACCAACCCCACCGTCCGGCATCTTTACTGCCGGATAGTAGAAGAAAGTCTGGCGGAGGCGGGTTATTGCGTGACGGTCGGGGAGATTGGCGACGGTGAAGAGTTTAAAACTCTAAACACAGCCAAGAGTCTATATGATTTGGCTTTTGACAGCGGGATCGACCGCTCAAGCCCGGTGATTGCTCTGGGGGGCGGGGTGGTCGGAGATACGGCAGGCTTTGTGGCAGCTACCTACTTGCGGGGTGTACCATTTATCCAGGTGCCTACGACGCTCCTGGCTCAGGTCGACAGCAGTGTGGGCGGCAAAGTGGCGGTAAACCATCCCAGGGGTAAGAATATCATCGGTGTTTTTTATCAGCCTCGCCTGGTACTGGCCGACGTCTCCCTATTGAAGACTCTGCCGCCGCGTGAATTGCGCTCGGGGCTGGCCGAGGTGATCAAGTATGGCGTAATCTGGAGCGAAGAATTCTTTACTTGGTTGGAGGGAAAGACCGGATTGCTTCTAGCCTGTGAGACAGACGCGCTTACACGGGTTGTGCGGGAGTCCTGCCGGATAAAGGCGAATGTGGTGGAGGAGGATGAGACTGAAGGGGGCCTTCGTGCCATCTTGAATTATGGCCACACATTCGGCCACGCTGTAGAGGCATTGACAGGATATAAAAAATATACTCACGGCGAGGCGGTTGGGATCGGCTTGGTAGTTGCCGCCCGGTTGGCCGAATCGCTGGGGTTCCTGGCTGCGGCCGATTGCACCCGGATCGAATCGCTGGTCAGCCGTGCCGGTCTGCCGCGTGAGATACCGGAAAACCTTACACCTAAAGATATTGTCGGATGTTTTTACCACGACAAAAAAACAGTTGGCGGGCGACTCACCTTCATCCTGCCCGGACGCATCGGCAAAGTGGATATAATAAGGGACTTGGAAGAGCATTTGATCTTAGATTTATTGAGAAAAACAAGGGGACAGTTAGAGGAAGACAAGGGCATGGGGCAGTTTTAGCTGCCCCTTTTAGAATTTAACGGATAGACCAGTTGTTGCCGTTATTGTTATCCCAATTATTAGCTGAGTCCTTAAAACAAAAGTTGACATTATTATCTTTCATTTTGATGATCTTTTCCCAACCCCTGTTGCTTTTCCTCATTATCTGTGTGCTTGTATCAAGCCAGTGGTCACCAAATCCGTAATGCAGATATACCTGGTCTGCGCCTGATTTTGCAAGAAGGCCGTTGTAGCAAATGGTAACATCATTGCCATAAGTATCTGCTATTACATTAACACCCTTATGAAAGTCGTTCCAACTCTTTGTCATCTGCATACCCTCCTGTGTTATTATTAGAACTATTATTTATATTGCGTACTAAAATCTTTTTTATAACCGTTTTATTATGTAAAATTATTCACATAACTTCAATCTAACCATATATTGCAAGTAAGCTTTAGAATTAAATCTAATATTTTACTTTGAAGGAATTTAATCTAGTGTGTAGAAAAAATATACTTTATGGAAGGTATCTAACTCTGTAATTGCGATTATATATTCAACGATGTCACCGGCGCCGGAAGGTTTAAGGTGGCGGTGTCAGAAAGGGAAAGCATGAGCAGTATTTCCGTAGCAAAAAAAAGTTCCTTGATCCTCGTCGTAGACGATTCAAAATATATGCGGTTCAAGTTGCGTCAAAGCCTGGAAAGCGATGGATACACGGTGATAGAAGCCGAGAACGGATTACAGGCTCTTGCTATTTATGAACAACTGCAGCCAGAAATTATTTTGATGGACTGCATAATGCCGTTGATGGACGGTTTTACCGCCTGCACCAAATTACAGGAACTCCCTGGCGGCGATCGCGTCCCGGTAATCATGATCACCAGTCTTGATGATGACAAAGATGTAGACCTTGCGTTTGAAGCCGGGGCGACTGACTATATTACTAAACCAATCCATTGGGCCGTATTGCGTCACCGCGTGCGCCGGTTGCTGTACACCAGGCATACTGAGGCGTCGCTGGACATGAGTGAAGCATTCACCCGGACTTTAATCAACTATGCGCTTGACGGGATCATCACCATCAACGCGCGCGGCGTAATTCAATCCTTAAACCCTGCCGCAATACGTATCTTTGGCTACACATCCGGTGATGTGATTGGGCAAGATATTAAAATGCTGATGCCCAGGTTCTATAGCGAGTACGGTAGTTACCCCGCCGTTGGCAAGCCCACCGGAGAAAACCTGGGCGCCGGGGCAATCAGGGAAGTCACAGGATGCCGGAAGGACGGTTCCACCCTTACCATAGAACTTACAATCAGCGAGTTTTATTTCGGCGAGCGATGGCTGTTTACTGTTATCTTGCGTGATATCACTGAGCGCAAGCGGGCTAAAGAGGCTTTGCTTGAAAGTGAAGAGCGATATCGCGCTCTCACTGAGAATACTTATGATCTTATTAGTGAGATAAGTAACGACGGAAGATTTTTGTATACTAGCCCCAACTATAAAGATGTTTTAGGCTATGAGCCAGGTGAATTGATAAATAGGAGTGTCGTTGATTTTGTCCACCAGGAGGACTATCCTGCTTTAAGAGCGTCATTTAGAAGAGTTTTTGAGCATTATGCTTTGGGACAAGTTATATATAGGTTCATGCATAAGAATGGGGAACTGCTCTGGTTTGAAAGCACTGGCAAAAATTATCGGACTGCGACAGACGAGAGCCGGGTGGTTTTCGTCTCACGGGACATTACTGAGCGGCAGCGCTATGCTGAGACGATACGGCATCAAGCTTTTCACGATGCTGTGACAGGCCTGCCCAACCGGATGCTGTTCAAGGATCGCCTCACGCTGGCTATGGCGCACGCAAAGCGCAATAAACAGATGTTGGGCGTTCTTTTTCTCGATTTGGATCGATTCAAGATCGTAAATGATACTTTGGGGCACGACGTGGGGGATCAACTACTGAAAAGCGTCGCCAGACGGCTGACAAATTATGTGCGTGAAGACGATACAATCGCCCGCTTTGGAGGCGATGAATTTACGGTGTTGTTGCCGGAAATAACCCAAGCGGAAAGCGTAGCCAAAATTGCCCAAAAAATTCTGGAAGCCATAAGAGAGCCGTTTAATATCGATGACCATGAGCTTTATATCGCCACCAGCATTGGGATTGCTCTTTATCCCAACGACGGTGAGGATGCAGAGACCTTGCTTAAGAATGCTGATACTGCTATGTACAGGGCTAAGGAAAAAGGAAAAAACAACTACCAACTCTATACCCCGGCCATGAATGCAAGAGCTTTTGAGAGGCTGGCTATGGAAAATGGCCTGCGCCGCGCGCTTGAACGTGGAGAATTTTTGGTCTATTACCAGCCCAAGGTAAACATCAACACCGGAAAGATCGTGGGCATGGAGGCCTTGGTACGCTGGCAGACCCCCGACCGGGGGCTGATTCCCCCGGGAGAGTTTATCCCCCTTGCGGAAGATACCGGGCTGATTGTACCCATTGGCGAATGGGTATTGCGCACCGCTTGTACTCAAAACAAAGCCTGGCAAGATGCAGGATTCACGCCTATGCGCGTAGCTGTGAACCTCTCTGCGCGCCAGTTTCAGTTGCAGGATTTGGTGGGAGTAGTTTCGAGGGTGTTGAAAGATACCGGTTTGGACCCTCAATGGCTGGAGTTGGAGATAACCGAGAGTGTAGCCATGCAGAATGCGGAATATGCCGTCAAGATGCTGCATGAGTTGAAAGAAATGGGAATCCAGCTCGCAATAGATGATTTTGGTACCGGTTATTCATCGCTCAGTTATCTAAAACGCTTTCCCATTAACAAACTAAAGATTGACAAATCATTTGTGAATGAAATCGGTACGGCTCTGGACAATTCAGCTATTGCTTCGACAGTGATTGTCCTGGGACAAAGCCTTAAGCTTGGGGTAGTTGCTGAAGGCGTAGAGACCGAAGAACAGTTTGACTTTCTCCGTCTGCATCAATGTGACGAAATGCAGGGGTACCTGTTTGGCAAGCCCGTACCCCCCGAAAAGTTTGAAAAATTGTTGGAACAGGATGTTGGTGGTATTATTAACGAGTCCGTGAAAATAAGCAAGGGTGGACATTAGCAAAGAAAATGTTCTTTCTGAAGGCAAAGGGAAATACAGTGACCGCTGGTTTCTATATACACGGTCGCCTGATTTCGTAATTTTTATATGGAACTGGCTTGAGTTGTTTTATTGTCTTTTGCAATCTGTTTCTGTAGTTGATTTTCAGGATAGAATTTGACGGACATGAATAAAAATGCTTTATAATGAAAAAAATAACTCCATCTTTATAGAAAAAGCTTGAAGAGCCGGGGGAGATAAAATGATTAGTCCGGTTGCATTTCAAATTGGGCCTTTGTCTATTTATTGGTATGGAATTATTATGACTGCAGCTTTCATTCTTGGCACTGTACTGGCTTACCGCCATGCCACTATGGATGACATCGATCCTGAACATGTCCTTAATTTGTTGGTCCTTGTAATACCCGCCGCAATTATTGGAGCCAGATTGTATTACGTATTCTTTAACTGGGAGGATTACAGTTCCACCCCCATGGAGATTCTTGCCATCCGGCACGGCGGGTTGGCTATTCACGGCGGTTTGCTCGGAGGTTTTCTCGCCGGTTTCATTTACGTGAGAAAAAACCGCCTCAATTTTTGGAGAATGGGGGATATCTTTGCCCCAAGTATTATTTTAGGTCAGGCAATAGGCCGCTGGGGCAATTTTTTTAACCAGGAAGCTTTTGGCGGGCCGGTCTCCAGTGAATTTATCAGCCGGTTCCCCGGTTTTATCCAAAAACAGATGTTTATCGGAGGGCAATACCACCACCCGACTTTTTTATATGAATCGCTGTGGAACCTGCTTGTTTTTACTTTTTTGATGGTTTACCACAAGCGGGTAAAGTTTCATGGCCAAGTCCTGCTGTACTATCTCGCCCTGTATTCTACCGGTCGCTTTTTTATCGAAGGGTTGCGTACCGACAGTTTAATGCTGGGGCCGGTCCGGGTGGCCCAATTTGTTAGTCTGGCTATAATTGCTACGGTGGCAATTCTTCTTTTGAACAGAAAAAGGAAACAAATTAAACATAAAGTCCGCTTGGACGCGCATACTAATGTAACCGAACTAAACAAAATAAAAGCGGGGGATTAAAATCGTGATTTCCGGTCTTTTTAAGCACAGGGGAAGCGAACTGCTGGCGCGTGAACAGGCTTCTTTTTACGTCCGTGACGCTCAAAACGATATGTTAGAAATGGGAAAGCTGATTCAGCAAATAGCGTCTGCCGGACACCCGGACATTTCCCGGCAGTGTTCCAGTCTTTTGCAGCTCAACGCTCAAGTGGGCGATATTTTGGAGCAGGTTCGCGAATCTCTAAAATAGCCCGAAACTCTGTTACAGCGTGTGCCGGCGGTCTGTGAGTGCCGTAAGCACTGTGGGGCAGATTTTTGGTTGACAAGGTTAATAGTATACAAGTAAACTATAATAAGTTGAAGGGGAGTAGCTGGCAAAAATGCAGGTGAAGTCAACATACTGGCATAGTCCTGGCTTCACCGTTAGAAGGGAACTAATTAGCGAGACCTTTAACATAACTATTTTTGAGGGATGGTTATGTAAGGTCTCATTTATTTTTGATTATTCCGGGTAAGGAGAGAGCCGAAATGTTGATTTTTTTAGGGGCCACTATAATGGTGGTATTGGCGGAAATGGGAGATAAAACACAACTTCTGGCGATGGCTTTTGCTACCCGCTTTCCTGCCAGGGCCGTTCTTAGCGGAGTGTTTATCGCCACATTGCTGAATCATGCTTTGGCAGTTGCCATAGGGACATATATGGGGACGTCCTTCAATATAAATACTATTCAGATCGTTGCCGCAGGCTCTTTTGTATTATTTGGCTTGTGGACAATCAATGGGGATAGTTTACATGGCGAAGAAAAGAGGAGGGCGGTATTGGGTCCGGTTGCAACTGTGGGGCTAGGCTTCTTTTTTGCGGAGATGGGCGATAAGACCCAACTGGCGACTGTCGCCCTGGCGGCGAAATACAATTCTCCCGTGGCGACACTTGCGGGAACAACGGCCGGGATGCTGATAGCCGACGCTTTTGGTATTTATATAGGGGTAGTGGCTGGAAAAAGGATCCCAGAAAAGTTAATTAAATGGATTTCGGCTTTTATCTTTATTTCCTTTGGTTATATTGGTCTATATACTTCTGTTCCCGGGGAATTTATTACCTTGCCTTATATCATGGGGCTTGTCGTATTAACGGTATTGGCGGTCTGGCTGATTATGAAAGCAAATAAGTCCCGGTATGGATAAAAAATCCTCCATTAACTTGTTGTTCAAGGAAGACTTTTTACAATTTATCAGATTTCAAAGACCTCCACTTCGATAAAGGAAAGAAGACACACCTCTCTTTAAAGCCTGACTTTGGGGCCGGAGGAATGTCCCCAACGAGTGGTGTTGCCGCTTCGGGGCTACGGTGGGGGCAGAATCCACCGGAGCCCCGAGTTTAGCGGAAGCTAAACGAGTTCGCTTGCTTATGCCGGAGTAGGCAATGGCAGGTTCATTAAGAATTCCAATATGCCAAGAAACTAAAAAACACCCGCCAAGTTTGCGGGTGTTTTTTAGTAAAACAAGATAGGGACTAGGTAAATGTCAACTTGTTCCTGTTCGGCAGTACCCTGTTCTATGGATTTTTCATATGAAATATCCATATTTTTCCCTCCCCCAAGTTTTAGATTATTTTAATTTATAAATAATTTTTAATTATATTAATAATTATAGTTTATTTAATTTTATATATTATCAGAAAATTTTGACCTGTCAACATGTATATTTTGGAAATGGGATACGGGGGGGCCACGATATTATTCATTTAGTTGTTGATACAAATGTGATATAATCTATAATATGCTGTTTTTCAGCAAAAGGAATATTAGTGGAGATTATACTTATATGGAAATTTGTTTTACGGAGGGAAAATTGAATGGCGCAGGAGTTAAAGATAGGTATAGAGGGGAAGGCTTCAGTGGCTGTAAATGATGGAAACACAGCCATAGCTTACGGAAGCGGCTCGGTTAGCGTATTTGCGACACCGGCTATGGTCGGATTGATGGAAAGGGCTGCTATTTCTTCAATTGACCCGTTTTTGGAAACAGGTTATACCACGGTGGGAACACAAATAAATGTTAAGCATCTGGCTGCAACTCCGGTAGGGATGAATGTCAGCGCTACCTCACGGTTGGTGGAAGTGGATGGAAGACGCCTGTTATTTGAAGTGGAGGCGCGTGACGATGTGGAATTGGTTGGTACGGGGTTGCATGAGCGCTATATTATAAAAATGGACGGTTTTATCAATCGGGCAGAGGGCAAATTGACAAAAATTTAGCTGTATGGCAAGGGATTCTTCCGGGTACTGTGGGGCCAGGCGGTGACTGTAGCAGGCAGGTACCGGTAGAGTCCCATTTCAGATGATAAAACGTAAGGAAAGTTTAATGAGAACTTGAACCCTCCATAATTTAGGAGGATTTTTTTGGTGGAGATGAACAAACACAATGTTCTGAAGGATTTAGTTTGAATTGGTGGTGAAACTCGTTGACCTTGCGTTTTATTATTGGCCGGGCCGGGACGGGGAAGACCCGCGCCTGTCTGGATGCTGTCCGGCAAGAACTTCTGTCCAGGCCTGCCGGGCCCCCATTGATATTATTAGTGCCTGAGCAGGCTTCTTTCCAGACAGAGTATGCTCTGGCCGCTACTGCCGGGGTGAAAGGTTTTATTCGTGCTCAGGTGCTTAGTTTCCGCCGCCTGGCCTTTCGGGTGCTGCAGGAGGTTGGCGGGGCTGCCCGTTCACACATCAGCGAACTGGGCAAACGGATGGTGCTGCGCCGCCTATTGGAACAGCGGCGGGGGGAGTTAAGAGTATTCGGAAGGTCAGCTAACCAGCCTGGCTTTGTCGATACACTGGCCCGTACTTTGGGTGAAATGAAAACCTATTGCGTTTTTCCGGACGGCCTGGCTATTGGCGCGGGCACCCTGCGGGATGCGGGTGGCAACAGCCTGTTGGTGGACAAACTTGAAGACCTCCGTCTTATGTACAGTGAACTGGAAGCCTGCCTGGACGGACGCTTTGTCGACCCGGATGACTACCTGAACTTGTTGGCCGGCCGTCTGGGAGATTCATCATCGGTCCGTGGGGCGGAGGTATGGGTGGACGGATTTACCGGGTTTACCCCTCAGGAGTACCGTGTGCTGGCTGCCCTCATGTGCGTTGCCGAGCGGGTAAATGTAACCCTGTGCGCCGGCCTTGTTGAGTTAAATGCATGCTTTGATGAAACCGACCTTTTTTACCCTTTAAAGGAAACTTACGATAACCTGTGCGAGATAGCGGCGCGGGAGCGGGTAACTGTTGAACGTCCTCAGGCACTGGATGGAAAAACTCCGTGCCGGTTCCAAAATAAATCCATTGCCCGTCTTGAAAAATATTTTTTTCACCACCCGGCGACTCCGGATAATAGTGCCGGGGATGGTGTGCTCCTGGCAGCTGCGGCCAACCGCCGCGCCGAATTGGAAGGATTGGCCCGGGAGATTACCCGTCTCTGCAGGGACCGTGGCTACCGCTACCGCGATATCGTTGTGCTCACAAGAGATTTGGAATCTTACGCGCATCTCGTTTCTACTGTCTTTGAAGACCATGGTATTCCTGTATTTATTGACCGGAAGCGCCCGGTGATGAGCCATCCCCTGGTCGAATTGGTCCGTTCGGCACTTGAGGTGGTGGTGAAAGACTGGGCTTACGATCCGGTGTTCCGCTTTCTTAAGACCGACCTGGCGCCGCTTGCCAGGGAAGAAGTCGACCTACTGGAAAACTACGTGCTTGCACATGGTATTCGGGGCAGCCGCTGGATTGATAAGGAGCCGTGGGTATATCGGCGGCGCCTGACATTGGGAGAAGATCTGGAGATTTCCCAGGCTGAATCCCGGGAGTTGGATGAAATAAACCGGATCCGGCGGCAGGCGGCCATGGCACTGTCCGGCTTCCACAGGGCGGTGAGGGCGGCCGGCTGTGTGCGGGAAACTACTGTTGCCTTGTTTAACCTGCTGGCCGGGCTGGAGGTCCCGGAGATCCTGGAAAGCTGGAGCCGGAAGGCTGAAGCGGAAGGTCGTTTGGAGGTTGCCAGGGAACACAGCCAGGTATGGAGCGGGCTTATCGCCCTGATGGATCAGATCGTTGAGGTGCTTGGCGATGAAGTCCTAAAGCCTGAGGAATATGCCATGGTCATGGATGCGGGGTTTGAGAGCATGCGCCTGGGTCTGATTCCTCCCGGCCTCGACCAGGTAGTTGTTGGTTCCCTGGAGCGCTCCCGCAGTCCGGAGGCCCGCGTCTCTTTTATTGTTGGGGTCAGTGAAAGCGTGCTGCCTGCCAGGATGGCCGGGCAGGGTATTCTCTCCGAAGCGGAGAGGGATAAATTGCAGGTGGTGGGCCTGCGACTTGCGCCTGGAGCCCACCGGAAAGTTTTTGACGAGCAGTATCTTGTCTATGTCGCCCTCACCCGTGCCGCGGAGCGCTTGGTACTCAGCTATCCCCTTGCGGATGATGAGGGTGGGGCAATTATGCCCTCCCCGGTGATTGCGCGGGTAAAGGAACTGTTACCCCGGGTTGAGGAGCGGGTCTGGCCGGTGGAACCAAACGTTGCCATGGCAGAAGACCTGGAGTTTATTACCAACCCGGGCCGCAGCCTTTCATACCTTGCCGCTCAACTGAGGGAAGCAAAGGCCGGCCGTCCGATTAACCCCCTTTGGTGGGACGTATACTCCTGGTTTGTCAGAGGTGTACAGCGGGAAAAATGTGAACGGACTTTGTCAGGGCTGTTTTTCAGCAACCGGGAGGGCAGGTTGGCTGGCGGCGTCAGTAGGCTCCTGTACGGCCGGCCGCTGAAAACCAGTATTTCCAGTGTGGAAAGATTCCGCGCCTGCCCCTTTGCCCACTTTCTTTCACAAGGCCTCAGGTTGCAGGAGCGGGCTATTTTCAAGCTGGGTTCTCCGGACATGGGCCAGTTTTTTCATGCGGCGCTAAAACTTTTCGGAGACCGGATAAAGGAACAGGGCATGGACTGGGGTGAACTGGACCGAAAGGAATGCCGCAAAATGGCCGGAGAAGTGGTGGACTACCTCGCCCCCAGGCTGCAGAGTGAAATATTGCTCAGTACCGCCCGGCAGCGCTACCTCACCGGTAAACTAAAACGTACCGTCCAGCGGGCTGTACTGGTGCTGTCAGAGCACTCCCGGCGTGGAAAATTCCGCCCGGTCGGCCTGGAGCTGGCCTTCGGGCCGGAGGGTAGCCTGCCCGCTATGTCTTTTAGCCTGTCCGACGGCAGTGAAATGGTTGTAAGCGGCCGGATTGACCGCATCGACGCCGCTCCTGCTGAAACGGGAGTCTACCTGCGGGTGATAGACTATAAATCCGGACGGGTTACCATAAATCTTTCGGATATTTTTAACGGCCTGAAGCTTCAATTGTTGGCCTATCTGGATGTGGCGGCGCGGCAGGCGCTCAGATTGGTAGGCGGGCCGGGCCTGCCGGGGGCGATTTTATATTTTAGTCTTGATGACCCGTTAATAAAAACCAGTGGCGAGGTTCTCCCGGAAGAGGAACTGGAAAAGAGAATTCTTAAAGAAATGAAGATGAAAGGAATGGTGCTGGCCGACCCGGCCGTGGTCAGAATGATGGACAGCGGGCTGGTGGGTACCTCCGACTTAATACCGGTACAATTTAAAAAAGATGGTGATTTCACCGCTCATTCCGCAGTCCTCACGGAAGAACAGTTTAAACTGCTGCGGGCCTACCTGCATTTACAATTAATATCCGCCGGGAACGATATTGTCAGCGGCGTTGTAAATATAGCTCCCTATCGTCAAGAGAAACTACGCTCATGCCAGTATTGCATTTTTCAACCGGTCTGCCAGTTTGACTTGTTAATGGAAGGAAACACTTACCGCTTAATAAGACATGAGAAAGATGACATCATCTGGAGCAAGCTGGCAGAGTTGATTAGAGGTGAAGACGGTGAGTAACAACTGGACAGCAGAACAGCTTGAGGCTGTAAATAGCCGTGGCGGTAACCTGCTGGTGGCCGCAGCCGCCGGTGCCGGTAAAACAGCGGTCCTGGTGGAGCGGGTCGTCCGCCGGATCACTGACCCTGCTGAACCGGTTGACGTGGACCGCCTGCTGGTGCTAACCTTTACAAATGCCGCGGCCGCCGAAATGAGAGAGCGCATCGGCCGCACCCTTGCCAAGAAGATCGGCGAAAACCCGGGATCGAGACACTTGATCCGGCAGATGTCTTTATTGAACCGTGCCTGTATCAGTACCTTACACTCTTTTTGTCTGGATATTTTACGCCAGCATTTTTACCGGGTAGATCTTGACCCGGGCTTTCGCGTGGCCGATGAAACTGAAGCCGCTTTAATCCAGGTGGAGGCCCTGGAAGAGCTTTTTGAGCGGCGTTATAACGCCGGTGACAACCTTTCCTTTCACTTGCTGGTTGATTGCTATGGGGGAAAAAGGGGCGATACTGCCTTGCAAGAACTTGTTCTTGAAGTATATAAATTTTCCCGTAGCACCCCTAATTCTGAGGATTGGCTGAAAATGGCAGCAGCGAGTTTCGACATACCGGAAGGGGCTGGCTTTGACCAACTTCTCTGGAGCGCTGGCTTAAAGAAGGCGATAAAGGTGGAACTGGCCAGCGCGATGACCGCCCTTGACCTGGCGGCGCGGCTGACCCGCAGACCGGGCGGCCCGCGCGCTTATCTGGCCAACCTTGAGGCAGACCGGGAGACGGTGCGGGGTCTGGACCGGGCCTGTTCTAAAACAATGAAATGGGAAGACCTGCATACTACTTTTCACAGCGCAGGTTTTGAAAAGTTAAAGGCGATAAAAAAGACTGAGTTAGTTGATGATAATTTGAAAAAGCAGGTAACCGAACTGCGTAATAAAGTTAAAGAAAGGGTCGCCAAAATTATAAACGAATATTTTTCCCGTCTTCCGGAAGAGTTGTGCTCCGACTTGCGGACCGTTGCCCCGTTAATCAAAGAACTGACTGGCCTGGTCCAGGATTTTGGTGAGGCCTACCGTAAGGCTAAAATGTCCCGTGGGGTGGTGGATTTCAATGATTTGGAGCACTGCTGCCTGCAAGTCTTGTCGGAAGCCGGGCCGGAGCCTTCGGCCGTGGCGCGGGAATTGCGGCAGCGGTTTGTCGAAGTGCTGGTGGACGAGTACCAGGATATAAACGCAGTGCAGGAAGCGATATTGCAACTGGTATCCCGGCAGGGTGAAGTAACCCCGAATTTATTTATGGTCGGGGATGTCAAGCAGAGCATCTACCGCTTCAGGTTGGCTGAGCCCGGCCTGTTCCTCGGTAAGTATGAAAAATACCCGCCGCTGCCAGGCGGCCCGGAGCGCCGTCTGGATCTGGCCAGAAACTTTCGCAGCCGCCAGGGAGTAGTTGACGCGGTTAATTTTGTTTTCCGCCAGTTAATGACCCCGCTAGTCGGCGAAATGGCCTATACCCGTAGCACGGAGCTGATTTATGGCGCCACCTATTCCTCAGACCTCGCGGGGCAACAGGATAAAGATGAGCCGGTTGAAATGCATTTGATTGAATGCGGCAGCCAGGCCGGTGCACCGGAGCCGGTTTTTCCGCAAGACGATCCTGAAGATGTCGATGGGGAGGGGGACGGGAACCCTGATGAAGACCTGGATGTGGCACAAAAGGAAGCGTACCTCGCAGCAGTCCGGATTAAGGAGATTGTTAACGGGTATGCTGGGAAAAAACCAGGCCTTATGATCTACGATAATGACCAAAAACACTACCGGCCTGCGGCCTACCGTGATGTAGTTGTGCTACTGCGCGCCACCTCCGGTTATGTAAACAGCTTTGTGGAGGAGTTCCGGAAGGCGGGAGTGCCTGTTTATGCTGAACAGGCCACCGGGTATTTTGAGGCGACCGAGGTTGAAACCGTTCTCTCATTACTAAAAGTAATAGACAACCCCCGGCAGGACATACCTTTGGCCGGAGTACTGAGATCACCTATTGTTGGAATTAATGCCGGAGAACTGGCGGAAATCAGGCTCTGCCTGCACCGGGGCGACTTCTTGGATGCAGTGGTGGCTGCGGCTGCGTCGGGGCTTGGGGCAATTTCAGACCGCCTGACGGACTTTCTTGAAAAATTAGAAGGGTGGCGCACAAGTGCCAGGCACGGCTCCCTGGCCGACCTGATCTGGACACTTTACCGGGAAACCGGGTACTACGATTTTATCGGTGGGTTGCCTGGCGGCGAGCAACGGCAGGCAAATTTGAGAGCGCTGCATAACCGTGCGCGGCAATTTGAAGATACTGCCTTCAGGGGACTGTTTCTCTTCTTGCGCTATATTGAGCGCGTAAAGGACAGCGGCCGCGATTTGGGAGCGGCCCGTATCTTGAACGAGAAAGAAAATGTGGTGCGGATCATGAGCATTCACAAGAGTAAAGGCCTGGAGTTTCCGGTAGTCTTTGTGGCCGGGCTGGGAAAGAAATTTAATTTTAAAGGCCTGAATAGAACAATGCTTTTGCATAAGGACCTGGGTATCGGGCCGCAATTGATCAATGCGGAAACCAGGATCACCTACCCCACAGTGGCCAAACTGGCCCTGAAACATAAGTTAAAAATGGAGGCTTTGGCTGAGGAATTGCGGATCCTTTATGTAGCCATGACCAGGGCCAGGGAGAAGCTGATTTTAATAGGCTCCGCCCGAAACCTTCTGTATTGTGCCCGCCGGTGGTGCGGCCCTGTGGCGACGGAAGGATGGGCATTGCCTGACGGGGAACTGGCCGGCGCAAAAACTTACCTGGATTGGCTGGTTCCGGTGCTGGCCCGCCACCGCGGCGGTACCCAGATTAGGAAGCTGGCACTTTGCGAGGATGAGCCTCCGGCAATGGTGGCAGACGACTCTTCAAGATGGGCGGTGTTTTTCCCAGGCGGACGTGCTGCAACAGGGGCGGAAAAACAAACCGTCTCTGAGTTCCTGGATAGGGTGCGACGTAAGGAATCGGTGGAACCGGGCAGCCCGCTGGCCGATGTCATAAAAAGCTGGTTGGATTGGAGCTATCCGGCTGCAGGGTTGGTTGGCTGCGCTGCCAAATCTTCGGTCACTGAGTTAAAACGCAGGTTTGACCTGCAGGCCGTTGAAGAGGAGGAATCACAACGGGATTTTAGACAGACTATCGGCGGCAGGCCATTGTTTATGCAGGACCGGGGTTTGACCACTTCTGAGATGGGTTCAGTCCTGCACCTGGTAATGCAAAGTTTGGATTTAAAAAGCGTTGCGGACGCCGGAGCGATCAAAGAGCAGGTGGGTGCGATGGTGGAGCGGGAACTGCTGACTCGCGAACAGGCTGAATCGGTTCCGGTGGAGCAAATTATATCTTTCTTTGAGACGCCGGTGGGCCAGCGAGTGCTGGCCGGCCATGAGGTGTTAAGAGAGCTGCCTTTCACCCTGGCGCTTCCCGTTGGGGAAATATATCCGGACGCTGCCAAAAACTCCACTGAGATAGTGCTGGTGCAAGGCGTGATAGATTGTCTTGTGGATGAAGGCGATGGCGTGTTGCTTTTAGATTACAAGACTGACCGGGTGTCCGGGGACCAACTGGAACAGGTAGCCGCGCGCTACCGCGGCCAGCTGAACCTGTATGCCAGGGCAGTGGAGAATATCTTCGGGAAGAGGGTAAAGGATAAATATTTATACCTGTTTAACTTGGGACTGGAAGTAAGGAGTGATTAAATATACTCGGAGTATCATGGGCATTTTGACTTTAATTTTTTTAAATTATTTTTTATGGCAGGAATCATCGTTATTTTCGGGAATATCAACGAGGGATGAATTTGTGGCAAGCAGTAACAGTTGAAGAAGAGTGAACAGAATTTTATGTGAAAAGCATATGAAAATAGGGAGGTATGAATTATGCGCTACACTCCGAAATCCGAACTGGACCAAAGGACGGCCAAACTACAAAATATGTTAAAACAGCAAGGTATTGACGGGGCAATTATTGTTCAGAATGCCGACCTCTATTATTTTACCGGGACCATCCAGCGCTCTCATCTTTTCATTCCAGCCGAAGGCAAACCGGTATTGATGGTCAAGAAGAGCTTTGAACGGGCCGGAGAAGAATCCGCACTGGAAAATATCGTCAAGCTGGACAACCTTAAAGAAATGACCGTACTTATGAAGTCTTACGGCTATGGCCCTTTTGATACAATAGGTTTCGAATTGGATGTGCTGCCTGCCAACAACTATATTCGTTACCAAAAGCTGGTTGAGTCAGCCGGGATTGTCGATGTGAGCCAGCTAATACGCACTGTGCGGATGGTTAAATCACCTTATGAGATAGAGATTCTTAGGGATGTCGCGAAATTCCACTATGAAGTATTTTCCCTTATTAAAGACAATATCCGGGAAGGTATTTCTGAGTTGGAGCTAACCGCGATGGCTGCAGCGTTTTCACGAAGAAAAGGACATCCCGGCTTAATGAGGGTGCGGGGGTTTAATCAGGATCTGGCTTGTGTACACTTGTTATCCGGTAATAATACGTTCTCCAGCTATTTTAACGGATCTCTCGGTGGAAAAGGGGTTAGTCCGGCGTTTGCGCAGGGTTCCAGCGATAAATTGATTGGCAGGAACGAGCCGGTGCTGGTAGACTATAGCTTTGTTCTTGACGGATATATGTTAGACCAGACCAGGGTATTTTGCCTCGGAGAGTTGCCTGACCATTTGGCCGGAGCCCACACGGTAGCGGTTGATATCCTGGAAGAGTTGAAAGAAATCGCCCTGCCGGGGGTGGCTTGCGGCAAGCTTTATGACCGGGCGATGCAAATAGCAGGAGAAAGTGCGTTTGGAAAGCATTTTCTGGGTTATCCCGAGCCTGTGGCATTTGTCGGCCACGGCATCGGCATCGAACTGGATGAACTTCCGGTAATCGCTCATGGATTTAATATCCCGCTGGAAGAAGGAATGGTTGTCGCTTTGGAACCAAAATTCGTCTTTCCCGATGGTGCGGTTGGGGTTGAAAACACGTATTTGGTAACAAAGGATGGGTTGGAGAATTTAACTGTTTATGATGAAGATATAATATATATTTAAATAAATATTATATAATATTAGATGTTCCTTTGTTGAAGGTTTCGCTGTTTACATGTTGGAACCTTTGTTTTTTTAGTGAATGTCCTATCCGATTTACTGGCTGGAGGTAGACTAAATATGCCATTTACCGTGTTTATTGCGGCGGACATAGAAGGTGTCACCGGTTATGTCAGTTGGCCTGATAAACCACCCGAAGAATATTGGCTGAGGGAACAGATGACGGCAGAAGTGAACGCCGCAATTGAAGGGGCTTTGGAAGGCGGTGCGGGAGCGGTTATCGTTTCGGATATTCATTGGAATAAACAAAATATTATTCCTGATAAACTGGCAAAAAAGGCTTCTTTAATCAGGGGAAGTAAGCGGAAGTTGATGTGGATGGATTCTGTTGAACGGAGCAACCTTGCCTTTTTAATCGGTTTTCACACCGGCTGCGGCAAGGAGAATGCTGTTTTGCCCCATACCATGGATACTAGAATAACCAGTTTAAAAATTAACGGGCTTGCTGCCGGCGAGGCTCTAATCAGTGCTGTTACCGCCGGCTGTTTCGGAGTTCCGTTTGGCCTGGCCACGGGAGACAGGGCATTTATTGACGAAATTAATACTATCATGCCGGACGTGGAAAAAGTGGCGGTGAAAGAAGCTATAGGAAATTGCGCCGCATTAAACATCCATCCCGAAATCGCGTTGAAAAAAATTAGAGAGTCAGCTAAGATTGCCACGCAACGGGCTATGGACGGTGATTTTCAACCTTATCATTGCACATCGCCCGTCGAGATTTTAATTGAAGTAATATGGCCCGGATATGCTGACGCCTTAAGCCTTATTCCTGGTGTGAAACGAACAGGGGGCAGGGAGGTGTCTTTTGCCGGTGACTGGTTTGAAGCACTGGGGATAATATCACTTTTCATTAATTGGATTGGCGTTATGCCGGGGTTATTATAAAATGTTTGATAACAGCCAAGATTGTATATATACTATTATAAAAATGTAAAAAATTGTGGAGGGCAGGATATGGGCAACGTATACGATACTTTGCTGGAAAGAGGATATATCAAACAGATGACCCACCAAGAGCCATTGATTGATTTATTAAAAAATGAAAAAGTTACTTTTTATATAGGGTTTGATCCTACAGCGGACAGCTTGCATGTGGGACATTTTTTGCAAATGATGGTAATGGCCCATATGCAAAGAGCGGGTCACAGGCCTATAGCTTTAATTGGCGGGGGTACGGCCATGGTGGGAGACCCGAGCGGCAAAACCGATATGAGAAGGTTAATGACTCGGGAAACCATCCGGCATAATTCCGATTGCTTTAAAAAACAATTTTCTAATTTTATTGATTTTAGTGAAGACAAAGCTATTATGATTAATAACGGGGACTGGCTGTTAGAATTGAATTATATTAATTTTCTCAGGGAAATAGGCATGTATTTTTCAGTCAACAGAATGCTTACAGCGGAGTGTTATAAGAATAGATTGGAAAAAGGTTTAACGTTTTTAGAATTCAATTATATGTTGATGCAGGCTTATGATTTCCTGGAATTATACAGAAAATATAATTGTATCTTGCAGTTGGGTGGAGACGACCAGTGGTCTAATATTTTAGCTGGAGCGGATTTGATCAGAAGAAAAGAAGGGGTTGAAGCCTACGGATTAACTTTTACCCTTCTCACTACGAGTGAAGGAAAAAAAATGGGTAAAACTGAATCCGGGGCCCTGTGGCTGGATGCGGAAAAAACAAGTCCCTATGAGTTCTACCAATATTGGAGGAATATCGACGATCCGGATGTGGAAAACTGCCTGGCTTTATTGACCTTTCTTCCCATGGAAGAAGTCAAAAGACTTGGTTCTTTAGCGGGCGAGCAGATTAATGAGGCGAAAAAAATATTGGCTTTTGAGGTAACCAAACTAATCCATGGAGAAGAGGAAGCTGTTAAAGCCGGGGACGCGGCGGAATCTTTGTTTGGCGCAGGGAAAAACCTTGATAATGTCCCCGGCACGACAATAACTTCTGAGCAGGTGTCCAGCGGAATAGGGATTTTAGATTTGATGCTGCAAACGAAATTAATATCTTCCAAAGGTGAGGGAAGAAGGTTGATTGCCCAGGGAGGCGTTTCCGTCAATAACGAAAAGGTTACGGATGTGTATCTACCACTTGGAGAAAAAGATTTTGTAAACGGAAGACTAATGCTTAAAAAAGGGAAAAAGGTTTATCATCAAGTTACCATTCAATAACATGTCCCATTTAATTACTGCAGGATTTGCTTGAAGATCCCTTGAGGGGTCTTTTTTATTTCTACTGCTCTCATTTTAAAATAATAATCATAAATTATTAATGAACGTGCTGCTTATCTTAAGTCCTTAAATGGTGTTGGGTGACAAGAGGCATTTGTGTTTCAGGGGGTGAGTGCTTGTTTAAAAGAAGGCGGCCGTATAAACTGATTTTTGCTTCATTTGTTTGCAGTGTTATGATTCTTGGAGCCTTCATTTTAATAGATATAAAGCTTAGAGATGTATTTTTTGATATCGCGCAGGTCAAGGCGGTTCAACTGGCGACTGAAGCAATGCAAAATTCATTGCAAAAAGAAACGGCTGATGAAAACCTTCAATACCAGGATTTAATTAATATTCATAAAGATAACCAGGGAAGAATTACTTTGATGCAAGCTAACACATTGAAAGTGAATAAGGTTGCATCGAGCATCACACTAGCTGTGCAAAAGACTTTAGAGAATTTGAGGTGGCAGTCTTTTAGCATTCCTTTCGGGCAGGTCCTGGGAGTTCCTATATTAGCTAATTATGGGCCGAGGATAGGGTACAGCATTATGCCGCTAGGTACGGTCAGGTATAACATAACTGATAAATTTGATTCAGCCGGAATTAACCAGACCAAGCATACAATCTACCTGAACTTTGACACGAAAGTGCTTATAGTAATACCATCAAAAAGTGGTGAAACGGTAGTTTCTACTCAGGTGCCGTTGACCGAGAGCATAATAGTAGGAGGCATACCTAACACTTTTGTTACATTACCCGGCGGTATTTTCGGAGGTGGGTCTGCTAATGAATCTATTAAGTAGGACATTATTATGATTTGTGTCAAGGAAATTAAAATATTTAATGTAAATGCCTTGACAGATAGCGACGTTATATGATAAATTAATAAACGTCGCGGTGCGAGTAAAAACAAAGGTAAGTGAACCATTAATTATCTGTTGACTTTAATTAGCATAAAGTGATATAATAACAAATGTCGCCGCAAAAAATGCGGTTAGCGAAGCAACCGGTCTTTGAAAACTAAACAGTGGATGGATGGAAATACAGCAGTCAGAAGCCGGTAGGCGGAAAAAGCCAGTAAGGCAACCGGTGACAGGCGGCTGTAGACACATGACTCTCGTCAAAGCGAAAGCGAAAAACGAGCAGTAATTTTAAAGCAAGAAAAGAGCCAAGAAAACAAACCTTTATAAAGATATTTTATGGAGAGTTTGATCCTGGCTCAGGACGAACGCTGGCGGCGTGCCTAACACATGCAAGTCGGACGGAGGTTGCGAGGAAGCTTGCGAATTGCGACCTTAGTGGCGGACGGGTGAGTAACGCGTGGATAACCTGCCTGACAGACCGGGACAACACCGGGAAACTGGTGC
>MVRN01000067.1 GCA_002067965.1 Pelotomaculum sp. PtaU1.Bin035 | reverse complement strand
TTTAGGTGGGTAAAGCCAATTTTAGATATCTTGGAAACCTTATCTATCAAGGGCTTGGAGTTTTGCAATTGACTCTTTTATATCGTATTACTTGGAAGAAAACTTTACCTTATATAGGCCGGACAGTATTAAATATTTGTTTTTATTCAAGGAATTTAGCGTTATCTATAGAATATGTATAAAAAGTAGTGAGGCAGAATTACTGAAGGCGCTTCACCAATAATTAGGCTGGAGGTGAATAAAAGCGGATGTGGTTGCAAGTGGAGTCAACCCTGACTTGTTTTACTGTGTCATCCTTAATTATCCTCCTAACCATTTTTGCTTTTATTAGATTGACAAAGTATAACGACTGGGAGGAAATATCTAAAGGAAACACTGCTGCCGCTATGGCTCTGGGGGGAAAAGTTTTTGGCGTAGGAAATATCATGCGTTATGCCATCGTTACCAATAGTAGCCCTTTGCAAACGATAATGTGGGGCGTCATCGGCCTGCTCTTGCTCATTTTGGTTTACCTTGCTTTCGAGTGGTTAACTCCCCGCCTGGACGTAAACGGTGAAATAGCATCTGGAAACGTTGCCGTTGGGCTCCTCGCTATGGTTTTTTCAGTTGCTTTCAGTTTTATTATCGGAGCGAGCATTTCTTAATCCAAGTAAGCTATCATGATTGAAATCGACTATCATGATAACCGTGAATAAATGAGATTTCAAGAGATAAAATGAGATCTTTTATATCTTATGGCGGCACTTTGCTCCCTTAAACCGGTTCGGGTCGCAAATGTCCGCTGCAACCTGGGGCGAACTTTGTATTTCAGATGGGAACTTAGTAGGATAACAGCAATAAATCTTTATGAGCACCCGGGGCTTTGGTAAAGATGAACCCAAACAAACTGAGTATTAGGGGGAGTAAAAAGATGGGGTTATTTAAAAAGCTTAAAGACTTGTTGGAGGCCAATATTTCTGACTTGATTTCCAAAGCGGAAGACCCGGAAAAAATGTTGAACCTATATGTAGAGCGGGCTACTGAGGAATTAAAACAGTTCAATATCCAGGTTAACCGCGCTGTGGCCGACCAACTGCTGCTTCGCCAAAAAGCAGAAGCCAGCCAGAAGGAAATTGAGTCCTGGACCAACCAGGCTAAAGTGGCCATTACCCAGAACAGGGATGATCTTGCCAGGATCGCCTTGGAACGTAAAAGGACGGCTGAAAACAATCTGGTGGAATATCAAACTCAACTTACCGACCAGGAGAAAGCTGTGGAAGATTTGCGTGGCAATTACCGTTTGCTGGAGGAAAAGTTGAACAAGGTCAAGGCTGAGCGGGATCAACTGGTGATCCGGCAGCGCCGGGCGGCGGCAATGAAGCAGGCTAATGAAGCAGTCCAAGAGATAGCTAGTGGAAGTGCTCTATCAGATTTCGACAGGATGCGCGATAAGGTTGCCAGATCAGAGGCTGAAGCCCAGGCCACCAGGGTTTCTGTTGAAAGTTCCCTGGAGGATGAATTTTCCAAGCTAAATAAGTCTGCCGACGTTATGGCCGTGGATGACGAACTGGCAAGGCTTAAGGCTGAGCTTGGCAAGGGGAAGGAATAAGCTGGTGGCCGGCCTAAAAAAACCCTTTGCATTGTTGGTATGCTTGGTCTTGGCATTATCCCTACTGGCAGGCCCGGCCTTCGCTAAAGGTGGAGTGGGTGGGGGACGCAGCAGTTTTTCGTCAGGCAGCAAAGGTATATCATCAGGAAAAAGTTTTTCTTCCGGCACATCAGGCTACACAAGCAAAACTTCCGGGGGCGGGGTTAATACCGCCCCTGCTAACGAATCTTCACCATCAGGGACGTCGAAGAACAGTTCACCCTCCGGTGAAACTTCCTATGGCAAGGGTTATTCAACCGACACACAAAATTTTTCGACACCAAGGCAAGGCAACCCACCAGCCATGTATCAAGATTACCAGACTGGGAAGTCTGACTTGTCCACAGGTAAAAGCTCGTATTCTTCCGAGAGGCCATCTTATACCGGTACATGGGACCGCTCATTGTCACCTGAAAACGATCATTTCCCGGGGCGGCAACCGGTGGGTGTATTTGGTTCCCCGCCACAGTCTCCGTATTATTACCATAATAAGTATTGGGGTATGCCATGGTGGTCACACCTGTTCTTCCAGCCAAACTATTACTACACACCCTGGGGCTACCATTACTACATGCCCAGATTATTGACCTGGATTATTGTCTTTGGGCTTTTGGGCGGGGGAGGGTATTTTCTTTACCGCTATCTGAAGCTGAAGCGAACAGGGAATTGACTTAAAGGGGGGATTTGAGGTGGAATGGCTTGACGGAAAAAGAGTGTTTATCCGGCGGGACAGGGAAGAGAACGGTTTCGACGGCGTAGTTACTCAGGTTAAAGGCAAGTGGATTTATGTGGCAGTGTCTGACCCCGATCCGGTCGGGTTTGACGGGATATGGGTCAATACTGAACTTCAGCGGGAGATAGCTGTATTAAAGTAAACCTTATTTATTTTAGAGAACGCCGGGGCGCTTCAGTTGCAGCGACCGGCGTTTTCCTTAGCCGGTTTTAATTTTGCCGCCGCCTAATAATATCCTTCTATCATGGGAAATTTTTTCTATTTTTGAGCATATATATAGTGACAAGCCACCAGGAAAAATTAGCAAGTCGTAACATTTCCTTGTAATACTCGGCATAAATCGGAGTTGGGAACGATGTGCTTCCGGAAAGGAAACATATTATTTATTTTATCAAGGAGGAAGTATAAGGGCGGCAGATGCTGGATAGTCTAAGACAGCAGGGGGTGGCATGAAAAACCACCCCTTGAGATATATGTCTTATGATTTAGAATTTTTTTAAAGTTTATTTCTTTGGGTTTTTCCCATGTTTAGTAAAATCAAAGAAGGATTTTTAAATTATTAGCAGAACTTTCTTTTGATGTACTTATATTACTATACTTGTATCATGCAAAGGGGATGACCATGGAGGCAATAAGTATTACGGTCCAAATGGTTCTCACAGGTGTTACCTTCTATTTCTTTATAGTTTCCCTATTTGGTTTTTACCGCAGGGAAGAAGACTACCATTTTCCGCCAAGTTCCCGGTTTGCCATAGTAGTGGCGGCCCATAACGAGGAGAGAGTGATCGGTGAACTAATAAGAAACCTTTTCGAACTAAATTACCCCAAGGATCTTTATGACATCTTTGTAGTGGCAGATAACTGTATTGACGATACGGCTAAAATCGCTGCCGGTCAAGGCGCTCTGGTTATAGAACGGTTTAACAATGTAGAAAAAGGCAAAGGTTATGCCCTTGAATACGCTTTTTGCAAGATTTTTAATTCTGGTGTAAATTATGACGCGGTCGTAGTATTTGATGCGGATAACCTGGTTACACCGGATTTTTTAATGATTATGAACGCCCGCCTGCTAAAAGGCGAGAAAATTATCCAAGGCTACCTGGATACCAAAAATGCTGAGGATACCTGGATCACCAAGTCTATTTATATATGCTACATAATTACCAACCGTTTCTGGCAGTTGGCCAAATATAATTTGGGTTTGACCTGTGCCCTGGGAGGTACAGGCATGTGTCTTGCGGTTGATGTGCTAAAAAGATACGGCTGGGGTATGACTTCCCTGACTGAGGATCTGGAATTTCAGACAAAGGCGCTGATGAATAATTTAAAGGTAACCTGGGCACACGACGCAAAAGTTTATGATGAGAAGCCGCTTACCTTGATGCAATCATGCATCCAGCGCAAACGCTGGATGCAGGGTCACTTCAATGTGGCTGGCCGCTATCTGGGAAAACTGCTGCGGGAAGGTATAATTACAAGAAATTTTGTAATGATTGACGGCGCCCTTTATTTAATCCAGCCTTTCTTTTGGATGTTTACCGGGGTGGGCATGATTTGCAATATTCTTGCCAGACCTGAGCAGATCATGGATAAACCCGAGTGGGCGGTGGTAGGGTTTTGTGCACAATTTTTTTATTTCGGCCTCGGCCTGGCGATGGAAAGGGTTAAACCACAAATTTACTGGTGGCTGATTTTTTACCCGATTTTCGCTCTTACCTGGATTCCTGTTTCTTATGTCGGTTTTGCCATGCGCAAGAATAAAGAATGGAGCCACACCCTGCATATTCGGGATATTAAGCATGAGAACATTCAAAGTCTTTACCTTCCAGCTAAGGCCAATGGCAGGAGGGCCAACTAAAATAGAAATAATTTAATTATTTTGTATTATTAACCAGCGCGGTACTTAAAGGGTTGAGTTTATCCTCAACCCTTTAAGTATTATGTATTTGAAATTAAATGGATTAATTGCTACCGGTTCATTATTGTATTATTATTCAATTTTTTGTATAATTATAAATGTGATTATTGGCCATTTTTATAAGGGGGTCCTGAAGTGAACAGCACAAAGAATTTGCCCGGTGGAGTGACTGCGGCTGTTGGTTTTCAGGCGGGCACGGCTTCCGCCGGGATTAAATATAAAATGAAAAGAGATATTGCTTTAATTTATTCTACCGTACCGGCAGTTGCCGCGGGGGTTTTTACCACCAATAGAGTAAAGGCCGCGCCGGTGCTTGTTTCAATGAGGCGCATTGCTGGAGGGAAGGCTCAGGCGATTGTTGTGAACAGCGGTAACGCTAATGCCTGCAACGGTGAACAAGGGGAGCAAGACGCTCTGACGATGGCGTCCACAGCGGCCGGCGCTCTCGGCATTTCCGAAGAACACGTCCTGGTGGCTTCTACCGGGGTGATTGGACAGAAGATGCCTATGGGTAAAGTGTTGCCGGGTATTCTTGAAGCTGCCGGTGGTATGAACCCGGAGGGGGGCGCGATGGCAGCGGAGGCTATCATGACTACAGATACCGTTCCCAAAGAGGCTGTGCGGCAGATTGACGTAGGTGGTAAAAAAGTGACTGTGGGAGGAATGGCAAAAGGCTCTGGGATGATTCACCCCAATATGGCTACACTCCTGTGTTTTATTACAACCGATGCCGCCATATCTTCCGCCTGTCTTAACCGGGCCTTAAAGCATGCTGTCTCTAACAGCTTTAATCTGATTACTGTTGATAGGGACACCAGCACTAACGACATGGCAATAGTACTGGCCAACGGCATTGCCGGGAACCCGGAGATCGTCGGAGAAGGCGATGACTACCTGCTGTTCCGGGATGCCCTGACTGATGTCTGTATCAGTCTTGCCATTGATTTGGCCCGGGACGGAGAGGGTGCGACAAAATTAATCCAAGTGGAAGTACGTAACGCGCTTACTAAGGAAGACGCCCGCTTAGCAGCTAGGGCGGTGGCCGGATCCAGCCTGGTCAAAGCGGCAATTTTTGGCCGGGATGCCAACTGGGGGCGGGTATTATGTGCTGCCGGCTATTCGGGGGCCAACTTTGAACCGGGTCAAGTGGATATTTTCCTTGGGGACGAACAAGTTGCCCAAAAAGGCTGCTCACTTGAATTCAGCGAAGAGAGAGCTTTGGATATTCTGGATAATGATACTGTTAAGGTTATTCTTGACTTTAATATGGGAAAATCCGGCGCCACCGCCTGGGGTTGTGATCTGACCTACGATTACGTTAGAATAAATGGAGATTACCGGACATAGGAGGGTTTTGATTGTCAACAGCTTTAGAAAAAGCGGCTATCCTGGTGGAGGCCCTGCCTTATATAAAAAAATTTTACGGTAAGACCGTTGTGATTAAATACGGCGGGCACGCTATGATTAACGATTCGCTTAAAGAGGCCGTGCTTACCGATGTGGTGCTGATGAAATATGTCGGGATGCACCCGGTGATTGTCCACGGTGGTGGCCCGGAAATAACCGGGATGTTGAAAAGGGTAGGTATAGAATCGAGCTTTGTGGGTGGCTTACGGGTTACGGACGAAGAGACTATGGAAATAGTGGAGATGGTTCTGGTTGGCAAAATCAACAAGGATATCGTGGCTCAGATCAACCTCATCGGCGGCCGGGCGGTGGGGTTGTCCGGCAAGGACGCCAATTTGTTCGAGGCGGTAAAAAAATACCGTAAAGTGCGCAACCCCGAAGGTGTGGAAGAGATGGCCGACATCGGGTTTGTCGGTGATATTAGCAGGGTTAATCCCGAGATTATAGCCACGGTCATTGCCGAAGGGTACATCCCGGTTGTGGCCCCCGTGGCTGTTGGCGCTGCGGGAGAAAGTTACAACGTTAACGCCGACTACGCCGCAGGGCGGCTGGCTGCGGCTCTCAACGCGGATAAACTGATTATTCTTACCGACGTGGAAGGAATCATGGCCGACCGGAGCGACCCGGATTCTCTTATATCGGTGCTGAGAGCAGATGAAGTGCCCACTCTGATTGAGCAGGGAAAAATCGACGGAGGAATGATTCCGAAAGTAGAATGCTGTCTGGACGCCCTGGCAGGTGGGGTTAAATCCACCCACATTCTGGACGGCAGGGTTCCCCATTCCATCCTGCTGGAGGTTTTTACAGATAAAGGAATCGGGACGATGGTGGAGAATTGACTTGCAAGGAGGGTTATGTAGATGAAATATAAAGTATTTGTAGATGGCCAGGAAGGAACTACCGGCTTAAAGATAAATGAACGTCTGTCAAGACGCGCTGATATAGATATTCTCAAGATTGATCCGGAAAGACGAAAAGACCCCGAAGTACGCTGCATATTTCTAAATGAAGCGGATATCGCTTTCCTATGTCTTCCGGATGTGGCGTCAAGAGAATCTGCCGCCCTTGTTACCAACAATAAAACAAGAATTATCGACGCCAGTACAGCCCATCGGACTGATCCCAACTGGACATACGGTATACCGGAATTAAGTAAAAATCAGCGGGCGCGGATAAGGGATTCACGTAGAGTATCCGTTCCAGGTTGCCATGCCACGGGGTTCAATATGGCTATTTACCCGCTTATCCAGGAGGGAATAGTACCTAAGGATTACCCCATAACCTGTCAGTCTATAACTGGTTACAGCGGAGGCGGGAAAAAATTAATTGAAAAATACGAAGAAACTGGTGTAAATAAAAAAAATCTTAAAAGTCCTCGATTTTATGCATTAAATCTTACCCATAAACATTTACCCGAAATGCAAAAAATAAATGGGCTTTTATTTCCGCCTCTGTTTACTCCAATCGTCGGCGATTTTTATCAAGGGATGGTTGTAGCGGTTCCTTTGTTAACGAGATTGCTGAATAAGAAAATCTCAGCCAAAGATGTTCAAGAAGTTTTGGCGTCATATTACTCTTCCGAACATTTTGTGAGCGTTATGCCGTATGAATCGGAGGACTGCCTTGATAGTGGGTATTTAGACGCTACCGGATGTAATAATACCAACCGGATTGAAATATTTATTTTTGGAAATGGTGAGCAGATATTGCTTTTATCACGCCTTGACAATCTCGGAAAAGGAGCTTCGGGCGCGGCAATACAAAATATGAATATCATGCTTGGTTTAGATGAAAGGACAGGTTTGGGGTAAGGAGGTTCCAAAATGAATACAAAAGAAATAATCGAGCTGGGTGATAAATACTTGATGCATAACGTGGGGCGTATCCCGCTGGCCCCGGTCAGAGGGGAAGGTGCCCTGATATGGGACGCTGACGGAAAAGAGTATCTGGATTTTGTCAGCGGCATTGCAGTAAATTCACTGGGCCATTGCCACCCGGAAGTGGTTGGCGCAATTTACCGGCAGGCTAAAAAATTGATCCACTGCTCCAACCTGTATTACATTGAGCCCCAGGTGCTTTTGGCCAAACTACTGGCAGAAAACACCGGCATGGATAAAGCCTTTTTCTGCAACAGCGGTGCTGAGGCTAATGAAGCTGCTATCAAGCTGGCGCGTAAGCATGCCAAGCTCAAATACGGGCCGGGGAAAGTCGAAATAATCACGGCATGGCAATCTTTCCACGGCCGGACCCTGGCAACCATCACCGCCACCGGTCAGCTCAAGTACCAGCAGGGGTTTGAGCCGCTGCCGGGGGGATTCAGATACGTTCCATTCAATGATCTGAGCGCCATGGAACAGGCAGTCAGCCCGGCCACCTGCGCGGTAATGCTGGAGCCGGTCCAGGGGGAGGGCGGTGTCAACGTGGCCTCGCGCTACTACCTGGAAGGAGTCAAAATGTTATGCCGGGAAAATGGCGCGCTGCTTATTTTCGATGAGGTACAGACCGGTATCGGGCGCACCGGCCGTTTTCTGGCTTGCCAGCATTATGAAATGACGCCTGACATTATTACCCTGGCAAAAGCGCTTGGCGGGGGCTTCCCGATCGGCGCCATGCTGGCGGCAAGCGATATCGCTTCGACTTTCCAACCGGGGGACCATGCCTCCACTTTCGGCGGCAACCCGCTGGCCTGCGCTGCTGCGCTGGCTGCTGTTGAAGAAATACTTGTGGGTGGGGTAGTGCAAAACGCTGCTGCTGAAGGCGCGTATATGTATGACAAACTTGTGGGGCTGGCCGGTAAGTATGATTACGTAAAGGAAGTACGGGGGCTCGGCCTCTTACTGGGCATTGAGCTCGCCATTGAGGGCAAAGGTATTGTAAATGGGTGTCAGGAGCAGGGACTGTTGATAAACTGTGTGAATAATAACGTCCTGCGTTTCATCCCGCCGCTGACCGTAACCAGGCAGGATGTTGACCGGACTATTGGGATACTGGAAGAAGTGATGGATCGTTTTAAGTAAAAAAAGCGGGCCGGGAGGTAAACAATGCCCAAACGGAATGATATTCAAAAAGTTCTGGTTATTGGTTCCGGTCCAATTATTATCGGCCAGGCCGCTGAATTTGACTATGCCGGCACCCAGGCCTGCAAGGCCCTGCGTGAAGAAGGAGTATCGGTGGTTCTGGTCAACTCCAACCCGGCTACCATTATGACTGATCTGGATATAGCCGACAAGGTTTATATTGAGCCTCTGACATGGGAAAGCCTTGCCAAGATCATCGCCCGGGAACGCCCCGACGGGTTGCTCCCCACTCTGGGCGGCCAGACCGGTCTGAATATAGCCGTTGAGTTGGCCGAAAAAGGGGTGCTGTCCGAATATGGCGTTGAACTGCTCGGGACCTCCCTGGAAGCGATTAAGCGTGCCGAGGATCGGGAACTGTTTAAAGATCTGATGCTTAGTATCGGCGAGCCGGTGCCTGAAAGCATTATCGCTGAAAGTATTGAGGAATGCATCGCCTTCGCCAGGTCGAGTGGTTACCCGGTTATCGTCAGGCCGGCATATACATTGGGCGGGACAGGCGGGGGGATAGCCTTCCACGAGCCTGATCTGGTGG
Source organism: Pelotomaculum sp. PtaU1.Bin035 (assembly GCA_002067965.1). Classification (GTDB taxonomy): domain Bacteria; phylum Bacillota; class Desulfotomaculia; order Desulfotomaculales; family Pelotomaculaceae; genus MVRN01. The sequence goes on along the minus strand of MVRN01000067.1, from coordinate 7,233 downwards.
AGATTGCCCGGCGGGGCTTAAAAATGAGCATGATCGGCCAAGTGCTTCTGGAACAGAGCGTGGCCGGGTGGAAAGAAATTGAATATGAGGTGATGCGGGACAGGGCAAACAACTGTATCACCATCTGTAATATGGAAAATGTTGACCCGGTTGGTATACATACCGGAGACAGTATCGTTGTCGCTCCGTCCCAAACCCTTTCTGACAAGGAGTACCAGTTCCTGCGCTCGGCATCCCTGAGGATTATCCGGGCGCTGGAAATTGAAGGCGGATGCAATGTCCAGTTTGCTCTCGATATCAAAAGTATGAATTATTATGTAATCGAGGTCAACCCCCGGGTCAGCCGCTCCAGCGCACTGGCGTCCAAGGCCACCGGTTATCCTATCGCCAAGATGGCCGCCAAGATCGCCATCGGCTTAAATCTGGATGAAATCACCAACCCCGTTACGGGCAAGACCACTGCCTGCTTCGAGCCGGCTCTGGACTATGTAGTGTTGAAGATACCCCGCTGGCCTTTCGACAAGTTCGGCAGCGCTGACCGTATCCTTAGCACTCAGATGAAGGCTACTGGAGAAGTCATGGCAATTGACCGCACATTTGAAGGGGCGCTGATGAAGGCGGTGCGTTCTCTGGAGGTAGGTGTGGACAGCCTCCACTTGCGTGGAACAGCAACATGGTCTGAGATGGAACTTCAGGAAAAGCTGTCCTACCCCAACGACCTCCGCCTTTTTGCTATTGCTGAAGCTTTCAATCGATTCTGGAGTATGCGCGAGATTGCCGGGTACACCATGATCGACTACTTTTACCTAAGCAAAATCAAGAGCCTGATCGAGCTGGAGCGTAAACTGCGTGCTGAGGGAACCATGCCTTCCCCGGAGCTATTGCGCCGGGCTAAGGTTTGCGGCCTGCCCGACTCGCTGATTGGCCGTCTGACCGGGCAGCCGCCGGGAGATGTGCGTGCTTTAAGAGAGAAATACGGTATTATACCTACTTATAAAGTCGTTGACACTTGTGCCGCTGAGTTTGAGGCTACAACTCCTTATTATTATTCGACTTATGAAGATGAGGATGAGGTCGCTGTTTCCGGGCGGTCAAAAGTGCTTGTCCTTGGGTCGGGACCGATCCGGATTGGACAGGGAATTGAGTTTGATTATTGCTCGGTACATTCGGTCTGGGGGTTGCAAAAGGAAGATGTCGAGTCAATTATTATTAATAACAATCCCGAAACGGTCAGCACTGACTTTGATACTGCCGATAAATTATATTTTGAGCCGTTAACCCTGGAAGATGTATTAAATGTTATTGAAAAAGAAAAACCCTTGGGAGTAGTTGTCCAGTTCGGCGGGCAGACCGCGATCAACCTCACTGCCGGCCTTGCATTGATGGGGATTAACATTCTGGGTACTCCGGTGGAAGGAATTGACACAGCAGAGGATCGTGACAAATTTGGAAAACTGTTGACGGGACTTGGCGTACCCCAGTCGGAGGGGGAATCGGCTACAACGGTTGAAGCAGCCAGACTTATCGCTGAAAGGCTGGGCTACCCCGTCCTGGTTAGACCTTCTTATGTCCTCGGAGGGCGGGCTATGGAAATAGTCAACAATACCTCCGAACTATTGAAATACATGGCCTCTGCCGTGCAGGTTTCACCCAGGCATCCGGTGCTGGTGGATAAGTATATCCAGGGTAAAGAGGTTGAAGTGGACGCAATAGGGGATGGCCGCGACCTTTTTATCCCAGGGATCATGGAACACATTGAGCGGGCCGGCGTGCATTCCGGGGACAGTATTGCTGTATATCCGCCCCAGACCTTGAGCCGGCAGGTAATTGACAAAATTGTTGAATATACTTTGAAGATCGGGCGGGCACTGCAAATTTGCGGGCTGATCAACATTCAGTATGTGGTGGACGGCAGTGGGGTCTACGTACTGGAAGTGAACCCGCGGGCATCGCGTACTGTTCCTGTACTAAGCAAAGTCACCGGTATCCCGATGGTTCAGGCGGCAACCAGAGCCATGTTAGGGCGAGGCTTGGACGAATTGGGTTATCAGCCCGGGCTTGGGCCGGAGCACGGCTTTATTGCAGTAAAAGCACCGGTATTCTCCTTTGAGAAGCTCGGCCAGGTTGAAATCTCTCTCGGGCCCGAAATGAAGTCGACCGGTGATGTAATGGGAATTGACCGTACTTTCTACCATGCTCTCTACAAAGCCATACAGTCGACAGGGCTGCGGGTGGCGTTCAGCGGTGAGGTGCTGTTTTCTATAGCAGACCGGGATAAGGAAGAGGCAGTATCCCTGGCTCATGTTTACACTACCCTGGGGTTTCAGCTTAGGGCTACCCCTGGAACAGCGGGGATACTTAGAAAAGCCGGATTGGCGGTGTGCGAAACGGATGAAACAACCGCTTTAATTCGCTCCGGGAGAATTAGTTTGGTGGTTAATACACCCACCAGGGGGAAGAACCGCAGCCGGCCCGGTTTCCATTTAAGAAGAACTGCCTCTGAATATAAAGTGCCCTGTTTGACCTCTTTGGACACAGCCCAGGCACTTGCCGTGGTTTTGAACTACCTTAAACAAGGCAAGGAACCGGTTCCGTTGAGTATGGCGGAAGTGACGGGCACGGGTTTAACAAATAGAGTATTAATTTAACTGTTGGAATAACCAGCAAGCTGTTGAGTGTTTAGAGAGAAGGGATATAAAATTTGGAAACTAATAAACTCCATTTTAAAGGACGCGACCTTTTAAGCCTGCACGATTTTACCCCGGGGGAAGTTATGGCAATTATTGAATTGGCCGGCGAATTTAAAGAAAAGCAAAAAAGGAAAGTGCCCCACCCCTACCTGCAGGGGAAAGCCCTGGGTATGATTTTCCAAAAGTCTTCCACACGCACAAGGGTTTCCTTTGAAGTAGCCATGTACCAGCTTGGAGGCTATCCAATATTTTTAAACGCAAATGACTTGCAGCTAGGGCGTGGCGAGACTATAGCTGACACTGCCAGGGCACTTTCCCGTTACCTCGACGGGATTATGATTCGTACCTATGCTCAAGCCGATGTGGAGGAACTAGCCAGACACGCCACCATCCCGGTGATCAATGGACTCACAGACCTGCTGCACCCCTGCCAGATCCTGGCTGACTTACAAACCATAATGGAACGGAAGGGCACTCTGGCCGGCCTTAAGCTGGCCTACGTAGGGGATGGCAATAACGTTTGCCACTCCCTCCTGTACGGTTGCGCAAAGGTGGGCATGGACATTAGTGTGGCATCTCCGGACGGATACCAACCCGATAGAGAAGTTATCAGCCTGGCCAGCCGGGACGCCTTACTAACCGGCAGTAAAGTGGAAATACTGACCGACCCTGTGGAGGCTGTGTCCGGAGCCGATGTGCTGGTAACCGACGTATGGGCCAGCATGGGGCAGGAAACTGAACAGGCCAGGCGGTCCAGAGTATTCTCACCGTACCAGGTTAATGAAAAGCTTACCGCTTATGCCAGGCCGGATTTCATCTTCCTCCATTGCCTGCCGGCACACCGGGGTGAAGAAGTGACGGCAGAAGTAATAGACGGGCCACATTCGGCGGTCTGGGACGAAGCTGAGAACCGCTTGCATGCCCAGAAGGCTGTTTTAGCGCTCTTGCTTTGACAATATTGACATTTACGAACGGGAAATAATACAATTGTTGTTAAATAAAAGAGATTTGAAAAATATGAAGGAGATGTTGATTAAATGTCCAAAGTAGTCCTAGCTTACTCTGGTGGGCTGGATACATCCATTATCATCCCTTGGCTGAAAGAGAATTACGGCTACGAGGTTATCGCTATGGCGGCTGACGTGGGACAGGGAGAGGAACTGGATCTTCTTAACGAGAAAGCTATCAAAACCGGCGCAAGTAAAATTTATATTGAGGACCTCAAAAAGGAATTTGCTGAGGATTATATATTCCCTACTTTGAAAGCCGGCGCCCTCTACGAGGGTAAATATCTCCTGGGCACATCCATGGCCCGCCCGCTTATTGCCAAAAGGATGGTTGAAATCGCAAAAAAAGAGGGGGCCAAGGCGGTAGCCCACGGCGCTACCGGCAAGGGCAACGACCAAGTCCGCTTTGAACTTGCGATAAAAGCTCTGGCTCCGGAATTGAAAATAATCGCTCCCTGGCGGGAATGGGACATCCGTTCCAGAGAAGACGCCATTGACTACGCCAACGCCAGGGGAATCCAGGTACCGGTGTCCAAAGAGCGCCCCTACAGTATGGACCGCAACCTCTGGCACCTGAGCCATGAAGGCGTCGATCTGGAAGACCCATGGAACGAGCCGAAATTAGATATTTTACTTTTAATCACACCGCCAGAGAAAGCTCCCGATAGGCCAACCCATGTTGAAATCGAATTCGAGCGGGGCATCCCTGTCAAGCTGGACGGGGCAACTCTTGATCCAGTAGCCTTGATCGAAAAGCTTAACTCGATCGCCGGGGAAAATGGCGTTGGCATTGCCGATATGGTGGAAAACCGCCTGGTGGGGATGAAGTCCCGCGGTGTTTACGAGACACCTGCGGGTACGGTGCTATTCAATGCCCATCGCGAGCTGGAGCTATTGACGCTGGACAGGGCTACCTTGCATTTTAAAGATGTTGTGGCTTCCCGATACGCCGAACTGGTTTATGACGGGGTGTGGTTCGCCCCAATCAGAGAGGCTCTGGACGCTTTTGTGGACAGCACCCAAAAGGTGGTTACCGGCACTGTAAAGATGAAGCTCTATAAAGGTAGCTGTACCCCGGCAGGCACAAAGTCACCGTACTCCCTTTACAACCAGGAGTTATCCACCTTCAGCCGCGACGAGATTTACAACCAGCGGGACGCTGAGGGTTTCATCAACCTTTTTGGCCTTCCGCTGAAGGTGCGGGCGTTGATGGAGAGGAATTTCAATTCAGGTAGATAGCTATACAAAAGCATTATTAAAGGGGTTATTGCCCGATGAGAAGTATTGCTTGTATCATTGCGTTGTTATTTTTATTATTCAGCAGTTTAACCGGGTGTTTTAGTGCAAAAGAAGAACCACAACAAATACCTTCCCCGCAGGTTGGCGGTCCTTCTTCTGCAACGGGCTTGATTATTAATGTTCCCGAAATATCTAAAGTGGAAACTATAAATGTCCCTGGAAATGTTGGTCCGGGCCAGCGTGTATTTATTAATGAAACAGAGACACTTGTCGATGCCGGTGGGAATTTTAACGCTCAGGTTAAACTGGTCCCCGGGCAAAACCCTATAACAGTAAAAGTAGTTTCAAGTGATAATAAATCAATATATACAACGGTAAAAAATGTGAATTACACACCCTCCAACGACCCCGCGCTAAGTGTAATCATACCCAGTTCATATAGTTCGGAAACAGAAACGCTGATTATCAAAGGCACTACCGATCCGGGTTGTCAGATAGATGTCAACGGCAACAGGTCTTTGCCTGACGAAAAAGGTAACTTTATCGTCAGTGTTCCATTGGAAAAAGGAGATAATATAGTTAAAGTAGTCTCAACTAATCCAAAAGGGAAAACAAGCACTGTTCAACAAGTGGTTAATTTTAACAAGCTTAATAACAAACAGCCGACGCTCGTTGTTTCGTCTCCGGAACCAACTAAAGACGGCTATGTTTCTACGGATAAAATTAATGTTAGCGGCTTTACCGAACCCAATAACTTAATTGAAATTTATAATAATTATTATAACGGAGACACAAACGTAAAAAGTTTGATTTTTAAGGGTAATTTAAAAAACGGACAGTTTTCAGTTAATGTAACGCTGTCTAAAGAAGGTGGCGGCGTTAACGACCTATTAATTGTGGCAACCAATGAATTTGGCGGGTCAACATCAGAAACAAGAACGGTTATATATAAGGAACCACCTAAGTAAAATTCTGAGATATTCCATCGCAAACCACAAGCGAAGTAATGCCGGATGCCGGTGTCTGGTTTGAAGCTTCATTTTTCCGGTTAAGAGAGGTATGTCAGCTTGAGTAAACTAGTTATTACATTTATCTGCGAAAACGGGCATGATGTGGAAACCGTGACGGTTGACCTTGCCCGCCGGGAGGAAGTCACCAAAGAAGAAGTTTGGCGGATGTTGACAAGAGATTGCTGTTGTAAAAAGTGTGGCAGCGACAGATTTATCTATCGGACCAGGTACAAAGGTTAAAAAAATGTTATTTACTTTCCATTAATTAGTTGTTATAATCAATTATTACATTAATGTGAGGGGGGATAAACATAGTGACAAGGGAACTTATTAATGAAATCCTGAGAGACATCGGATTGGAACCAATCTATGATGATGACTACAGTAAGGAGGATTAGCAATGGATACAATGTCCGGAAACAAATAAGAGGGAGGCAGGTGGGAAAATTATCTGCCTCCCTCTTATTTGTTGGCTGCAAATTTGGCAGCAAAAAAAGGACGTGTTAAAATAGAGCATAGAATATGCATGCCCGCAGGGTGAGGGCCAAAGGAGTGTATGGCTGTGAGCAAGTTGTGGGGCGGTCGTTTTCAAAGGGAAACTGACTGTTTGGTGGAAGACTTCCATTCTTCCATTTCGTTTGATAAGCGGTTATATAAGTATGATATTAAGGGGAGTATTGCCCATGCCCGGATGCTGGGTAAGACCGGGATTATTTCTGCAGGTGAGTCCCAGGATATTGTGCGCGGGCTGGAAGAGGTGCTGGCTGATATCGAAGCAGGCCGGGCAGAATTCTCAGTTTGGGCTGAGGACATCCACATGAACTTGGAGCAGCTGCTTACCGCTAAAGTGGGAGAGGTAGGCAAAAAGCTGCACACGGCACGCAGCAGGAACGACCAGGTGGCGCTCGATATCCGCATGTACATAAAAGACGAGATAGATCAGATTATTATAATGATCCACCAGCTTCAAGCCGCTCTGTTGAATCTGGCGGAAGAGCACCTTGACACCGTAATGCCCGGCTACACCCACCTCCAGCGTGCGCAGCCGGTAACGTTCGCGCACCATTTGATGGCCTACTGCGAGATGTTTACGCGGGATGAGGACCGCCTGGCCGACTGCCGCCGGCGGGCCGATGTGATGCCTTTAGGAGCGGGTGCCCTCGCAGGGACAACTTTTCCCATTGACCGGGAGTTTGTTGCCGAACAGCTTGATTTTTCGTCAATTACCTGGAATAGCCTGGACGCGGTGAGCGACCGTGATTTCGCGGTGGAGTTCACGGCGGCGGC
>MVRN01000066.1 GCA_002067965.1 Pelotomaculum sp. PtaU1.Bin035 | reverse complement strand
GAATCCCACCCGCATAGCGGGCGGTTTTTTGTTCTCCTGGCTAAAAACATGCCAGGAGAACTTACTAAAGTAGAATAATAACAAAGGTGGTTGTAAAAAATTCAACCACCTTTGTTATGTTATAAAGCTCCAATCCAATTTATCCTTTAAGATAACATGAGTTTAAGCCACCGGTTAAAAGTCAACGGTCAAACTTTACCACCTGGACCTCTGGCATTCCAATATCAGGCATATTGATCCAGATAATGTTCAATATACTGCCGCACTTTTGTCGCCGGCTTATAAATACTGAAATGACCTTCACAGAGGATATCGGCTTTTATGTCAATTAATTTTTTCATAGAAGTCTGCCACTTTTCCATATCAGCGCCCCAGGAAGCGTTAAATGGCCCGTGGATATCCTGGCCGAACAAAATTCTACTCCCGTTAAGGTCAACATAAGGGCTGATCCCACCGGGAGTGTGCCCCGGTGTGAACAGGCAATGCAACGTCAGCCCCCCGACTTTTAGATCTTGCATTTCTCCATCCAGAACCAGATCAACAGAAACAGGCTGGTATTTTGCTCCGTAGTACAATTCAGCCGTCAAATGGGCCATACCATTGGAAATAGCGTCAAGCTCCGATGCGTGGCACACAACCTTCGCGCCGAGCGATTGAAAATAGTGAAGGCCGCCAGTATGGTCGATATGCCCGTGGGTGGCAATCACATACTTTAATAAAGAAGTATCAAGCCCAAGCTTTTTTACATTATTTAAAATGCTCCGGCATGAATAGCCGAAGCCGGCGTCGACCAAAGCCAGCTCGCTGCCGCCGTCGACAAGGTAAACACAACAATCTCTCATATCGGTCAATTCCTGTCCGCCAACGAGATAAACGCCGTCAGCAACTTCTACCGGATTTTGCATTTAGTCTCCCCCTTTTACCTAGTATAATCATAATAAATATGAAAGTCGCCAATTTCTTTTATATATTGGAAACTGGCGACAATACATGCTTTATAATAAATGCTATGCAAGGGCGCGCTTTAAAATATGGTACATGCGATCGACCATCCCGCGCGGATCGGCAAGCAGGCCGGCGGAAATAAGGGCGTTATCATAAACCTGCTCCGCTGCCAGCCTGGCAAAATCAGCGTCCTTCTCGCGCAACACAGCCAGGCGCTTGATTAATTCATGCCGCGCGTTGATTTCCAGGGTCTTCCTGCCAATCGCTCCCAAGTCCTTATTTACTGCCTGCATCACCCGCTGCATACTGCTGGTCATCAAGCTGTCTTGATTGAGGATGACAGCCGGGCTGTTTATCAATCGTTTGGATTCCTTCACTTCACTGACCTTGTCACCCAGTGTTTCCTTAAGCCAACCGGTTAATGACTTTACCGTTTCGCTGTCAAGCGGCTCCGCGCCGGGCTTGTCTTCCAACACGGGAAGTTCCAGTTCGGCTTGGTCGGCAGACACCAATTTTTTCTCATCGTATTCCATCAAGTGACTTAAGACAAAATCATCAACAGCTTCATGGGTATAAATGACTTCCAAGTCACGGGCCCGGAACGCTTCCAAATAGGGGCCGGCCTCAATAATTTCCCGGGTGGGACCATTAATGTAGTAAATTTCTTTTTGTCCCTCTTGCATTCGGCTGGTGTAATCCGCCAGTGATATTAACTTGCCCGGCTCCGTTTTGGAAGACTCAAACCGCAATAATTTTGCCAACTCGTCCCTGTGGGTAAAATCTGAGGTAATCCCTTCTTTAAGAAAGAAGCCAAAAATTTTCCAGAACTCAGCATATTTCTCCGGCTCCGCCTTGGCTTGCTCATTCAGGAATTTGAGGAAACGGCTCGTGATCGCCCTGCGCAGCCTGGCTACTAGCGCGCTATCCTGCATGGTTTCGCGGGATATGTTTAGCGGAATGTCTTCGCTGTCCACAACCCCCTTCACAAAACGCAGCCACTCTGGCAGAATGCTCTCAGCTTGCTGTTGGATTAAAATTTTGCGGCAGTAAAGATTCACACCCGACTCCATCCTGCCGAAACCAAAACGCTCAAAATTCTGCTTAGGCACAAATAACAGGGCGTTAATGGCCAGCGGCGCGTCAGCGGAAAAATGCAGGCGGTAAAGCGGCTCATCATACGTGTTCGCGATAAATTTATAAAACTCGGTATACTCTTCCTCCGTTATCTCGTTCTTATTTCGCGTCCAAATAGCCTGAACGGTATTAACCTGTTCCCCATTAACACGGATCGTAAAAGGAACAAAGCTGGAATACTGCCTGATAATCCGCTTGACGGTTTCGACCCCCGCAAATTCTCGGGCATCGTCTTTAAGCTCCAAAATAATTTTTGTTCCCCGCCGCAAACCTTCCACCCTGCTGATAGTATAGCTGCCGATGCCGTCGGAACCCCACTCGCAACCTTCCGCATCGGGGCGGTAGGATCGCGTTAGAACACGGATTTTTTTCGCCACCATAAATGCGGCGTAAAAGCCCACGCCGAACTGCCCGATTAGATTCAAGTCTTTTCTTGAAACATCGGCCAATTGCTGAATGAACGCTTTTGAGCCTGAATGTGCTATGGTGCCCAGATTTTCTATAAGTTCATCCCTGGTCATACCGATTCCTGTATCAGTTATGGTAAGGCTATGCTCCTTGTCGTCCAGCTGGATAATGATCTCCAGCGGGAGATCTCTGTCTTTGACATGCTTGTCGGTGAGGTTTTCGTACCGAAATTTTTCAAGAGCGTCGGCAGCGTTGGAGATTAATTCACGCAGAAAGATTTCGCGGTCTGTGTACAGCGAATTAACCACAATATCAAGTATTTGTTTTACTTCTGCCTGAAATTCTCTGGTTTCAAAAGATTTTTCCCCGGTAGATTCCGGCATGTTAAACACCTCCGTTTACTGAGACCTGTAAGGGTGATTTAGCGGATCCCGATCAAATAAAATTTTATCACACAAACTATTTTAAAAAAAGTTTATAATAAAGTAAACATTTCTATCGGACGGAAAGTCCTCCCTGCTACAGGCGCCGGCTGGGCCGATTGTTAAAATACAAATAATATAATTATACATTTCACGCATGAATAATTATATGGATTGGAGTATTTTCGATTTGAAAAACAGAACTAATGGGGAATGGCCCCGCTTGTGGTTGTTCGGACTGGTAAACTTTTTACTAAGCTTTGCCATCCAGGGGTCAATTATCTTTATCCCCCTGCTGGGCGTCCAGTTAGGGGCATCTGATTTCCAAGTGGGGCTTGTGAGTGCGGTTTACGGGGCCGCTTTTTTAGTATCTTCCCTTTTTTCGGGCTGGAAATCCGACAGCTTGGGGAGGCTCCTCTTTGTAAGATGTTGTTCATCAGCAGCGCAGCCTTTGCTTCTCAACTCCTGGCCAAAAATGTCATTTTATTGCTGGTAGTGCGGGGTGCGGTCGGATTCGCCCTGGGTATCGCCACAGCGGCAACCATCGCCTACGCCTTTGAATCCGGTATGGATATGGGCAAATTTAGCTCTTACGGCTCCCTGGGCTGGATTTTCAGCGCCCTGGCTGCAGCGCAGGTAAAGGAGACCGACTTGCTTTTTGAGCTGAGCTTTCTGGTCTGCTTGCTTGCCTTCTTCTTTTCCCTGGGTTTTCGTGAAATACCCGCTCTTGATTCCCCCCCGCCGCCGAACCTATGGAAGGTGGCGCGGCGCAACTACCTGGTTTACCTGGCGGTGTTCCTGCGGCACCTGGGAACCACCGCCGTCTGGATAATTCTCCCCATATACCTGGCCCACCTCGGCATGGATAAATTCATGATCGGCCTTTTATTGGGGATAAACTTTACCGTACAGTTTATTGTTATGCGTTACCTGGAGCGGTTTTCCGAATATAAGATGTTTGCCTTCGGGCAACTGCTTTCCGTTATTGTCTTTTTATCTTTTGCCTTTGTCTCCGGCTGGCTTTACTTGATAGCCATTCAGGTACTTTTGGGGATAGCCTGGTCCTGCCTTTACGTCGGCGCCCTGCTAATAGTTCTGAAAAACGGGGAGGCGCGTGGAACAGCGGGGGGCATATTTCAATCCACCCTGAACCTTTGTAACGCTGTAGGCCCCTTGATAGGCGGTCTGATTGCCCAGGGATGGGACTACCGGGGGGTAATGTTTTTTGCCGCGGCTCTGGGCGTGACAGGGATGCTGGTAGCCGTGCCAAGGGCCCGGGAAGCGCCCGGCCATTAATCGTAGCTTTAATTTCCAGTTTAACTAAACTGCGTTTGGGATCATATTTTTTTCTTGTTCCAGATGGACAGGTATTTACACTGTCCGGAGCGCATATGAAATTTAAAGTAGACTCTGGACAGGGGTGAATTTATTGTTCTTTGTAACTGATAAAATAGTTTTTGGCATGGCAGGAATGAGGGTACTGTCCGCAGCCATTGAATTTACTGCAGCAATGCTAATGCTGAAGTACGGGCGGGTGGAAACCGCCTTTAAAATCAACTCCGTACTGGCACTGGTAGGCCCCACGGTGCTTATATGCGTAACCAGCCTCGGGCTGGCCGGCCTCGCCGGGAAAGTACCCCCGGCCGGAATGGCTGCCGTAATATTCGGGGTTGTCCTAATATTTATTGGGATCAATAAGTTTTAAAAGGCCGGTGTTATTCCGCCCGGTTCAGTATCCTCACAAAAAAGTCCGCCACCATGTCCGCTGCTTCTTTCTCGCAGCCCCACCAAAAATGGTCGACGCCGGGTATTACCTCAACGATCTTTGGCTCGGCCATGTCTGCTGTTCCTCGCAGGACCAGGGAGGAAGGGACAATGTTATCTTCCGCTCCACAGATGATCAGCTTGGGCTTTACGCAATCCTTGAGAACACCGGTAGTGATGACCGGAGAAACACCTGCAATCGCTTTAACTGCGCTGCTCCCGCCGCCAACCGGCAGGGCCACCACCCCGCCGAAAGAGTAACCCATGATACCAACCCGGGCCGGATTTATTTCTTCATGCTTGACAAGATAAGACAACGCAGCCCTGGCGTCGTCCTGTTCCAGCACGCCGCCGCCAAATGAGCCTTGGCTGCGGCCGACGCCGCGGAAATTGAAACGCAGGCTGGCCGCACCCTCCCTGGTAAGCGCCCGGCTAACTGCTAAAATTACATTATTGTTCATGTTGCCACCATAAAGCGGGTGGGGATGACAAAGGACCACTCCCGGGTAACAACCCTTAAGATCAGGCAAATCCAGGCAAGCCTCCAGGGATATGGTATCATTATTTATTATCGTTTCTACTCTCCGCATTATCTTTATTTCCCTTCTTTCATTTTGGATAAACCTTGAATTCCTTGTTATATTTTAGTACTATAAATTGAAAAACACCAGTAAAATAAAATTATTGAAAAAGGGGAAAATTACATGCCGGATTATTCCGTAATTGATCAGCCCCCTGTTTTAAAGTTAGTTTTTTATCCACGTAAATATTATACAGCCTGCCCGGAAAATGCGTTTGATCTTGTTGTCCCTGTTGACCCGGACGCCTCAATCTCCTGCCGTTTTTATGCCAAAGATATCAATTTGCCCTGGATTTTGTACTTTCATGGTAACGGGGAAGTAGTCAGTGACTACGATGAAATCGCGACGTTTTATAATAAATTAGGCCTTAACCTGGTCGTGGCGGACTACCGTGGCTACGGCGCAAGCACCGGCTCTCCGACTTTTACCAACCTGATCAAAGATGCAAAAACATTGTTTACTGCCGTAAAAAATGAACTTTCCCTAAAGGGTTTTCAGCAGAATGTTTGGATAATGGGCAGGTCTTTGGGAAGTATTTCCGCACTGGAACTGGCCTATCATCACCCGGATAAAATTATGGGAATGATAATTGAAAGCGGTTTTGCCTGCGTGGTCAGAATTATGAAGCACCTGGGCCATCTCCCGGGGGAGGGAAATCTACCACGGCTGGTCCAAGAATGCCTGGACATGGTAAGTAAGATCTATACGCCGGCCCTAATTATCCACGGGCGGGAGGACGATATTGTTCCAATTGGAGAGGCTAAAGATTTATTCGAGCACATGGGGACAACCCGTAAGAAACTGGTTATCATACCGGACGCCGGCCATAACGATATACTGTTTGCAGGCTTCAAGCAATACTTTGGAGCTATACGGAAATTCATTGCCAATCACCTGGATAATTTGTAGACATGCCATGCTGATGTCAAAATAATTCCATACATGTATTTCTTCCGGTAAACACATAAAGGCATTAAGCCGTGGGGAACCTATTTTGGGGATTAACAAGGAGGGACGGTTTATGCAAAAGCGTGTGCTTCAAAATATCTTTAACCGGTTTAACACTGGAGCTTTTGAAGTAACTTACTGGGATGGCACAACTGAACAATACGGGAAAAAACCCCCCTCCTTCAAGGTGGTTTTTCGTGAAAAGATACCTTGCGGGCGGATAGCGAAAGACCCGGTGCTGGCTTTCGGCGAGGCATATATGGACGGGGCCATTGACATCAGCGGAGAAATGGACGACATAATTAATTTCACAAACTCTTGCGCGAAAATCTTTCGGCAGCGCCAGAGCAGCAATATTTTGGCCAAAATCCTTTCCCGTTGGCTGCGGCCAACACCATTGCGCAAGCAACAGTTAGATGTCCAACGCCATTATGATTTGGGCAATGATTTTTTCTCCCTCTGGCTGGATGATACAATGAGTTACTCCTGCGCTTATTTCGAAAAGCCCGGGGATTCCTTGAACCAGGCACAGATCCAGAAGATTGACCATGTGCTGAAAAAATTACAGTTGCACCCCGGCGAGGATCTACTCGACATCGGCAGCGGCTGGGGATGGTTGATCCTCAGGGCCGCACAAGAATACGGAGTAAAGGCCATGGGGATTACCTTAAGCCGGGAACAGTTCCAGGAAACCCGGCGCCGGATTACGGAACTGGGTTTACAAGACCGGGTAGAAGTGGAAATGATGGACTACCGGGTACTGGCCGGCAGCGGGCGCGCCTTCGACAAAATCGCCAGCGTCGGAATGTTTGAGCATGTAGGCCAAGCAAATTATCCCCATTTCATGATGGCGGTAAAAAAGCTCCTAAGGGAAGGCGGCCTGGCCTTACTTCATACCATAACCCACACCAAGGAAGGGCCGGTAAACTCCTGGATTAAAAAGTACATTTTCCCGGGGGGCCATATCCCGTCCTTGCGGGAAGTCATCTGGCTACTTCCGGATTATGATTTTAACGTCATTGATGTGGAGAGCCTGCGGATTCACTATGCCATGACTCTGGAACGCTGGGCGGATGGCTTTGAAAAACATGCGGATAAAGTACGGGAGATGTATGGCGACCGCTTTGTCCGCATGTGGCGGCTGTACCTGCGTTCCTGCGCCGCCTCCTTCAGGGTCAGCGGCCTAAATGTACACCAAATTCTTTTCTCCAAAAATCTAAACAATGACCTCCCCCTGACCCGGAGGCACTTATATGACATACCGTAAGCTTGTCCTAATTCCTGATCTACTTTCTTTTATTTCTCCAACTTCCCAATTCGCTCTTGAAGCAACTCAACGTCCGCCTGCAGGCTTAATATCATTTCCGCTACCGGATCGGGAAGCAGATCATGCCGCAGATCGATGTCAGCTTCGCCCGCCAGGGTTATTTTCTGGCCGTTCCGGGCGACAATTTTTCCTGGCACACCCACCACCGTACTATCAGGCGGAACTGCCTTTAAAACAACTGACCCGGCGCCTATTCTGGAATTATTCCCCACAGTAAAGGAACCGAGGACCTTTGCGCCGGTACTTATTACGACATTATCGCCTATGGTAGGGTGCCTCTTTTCTTTTTCTTTCCCTGTACCACCCAGGGTAACCCCCTGGTAAATAGTGACATAATCACCTATTTCCGCAGTCTCACCGATCACAACTCCGTTCCCGTGGTCGATAAAAAGTCCCTTGCCTATTTTCGCGCCGGGATGAATCTCAATTGCGGTAAGAAAACGTGAAAACTGTGAGATCAGTCTGGCAGTAATAAACCACCCCCGGCGATAAAAAAAATGAGCTATCCTGTGCATCAGCACAGCATGAAAACCGGGGTAACAAAGAAAGACCTCGAGCCCTGACCTGGCAGCCGGATCCCGGGCCATAATAGACCGGAAATAATTTCGCATTTGACCCATCATTGCGTGTCCTCTCTTTCCTAATAATTCGTTTACTTATTATATTACTATACTATATCCTTTGCTACATTTCCACTACCAAACCACTAAATGACGGCAACGTTAATTACGGTAAAAATAATGTATAACGTAAAAGGTCAGGCATCCTTGACCCCTTTCAAGAAATCTGCCTGCCCTCGATGACCCTTTTTTATTTCTATATTTAAATTCTTTTTACCATTGTATCTCTATTTAATTACTTACTTTAATCATAACGCTTTTACTTAATTTACCGTATTTAACATATATTCTTACGCTACCTGCACTTTTTGCAATGATCATACCGTCCTCTATAGTGAACGCTTTCTTATTACAATAGTTATAAGTAACCTGGCTTGTTATATCTTCTTCTGTACCATCATTATATATTCCAGTAGTTTTTAGAACAGCGTTTTCACCAATCTTTAACTTTAGTGACTTGGGTTCAACTATTATTTTTTTAATTTCTTTTTTTGCGTTCACCGTTATTGATATTGATTTCTTTTGACTATTATAACCGGCCTTTTTCCCGGTAACGGTTATTGTTGCATTGCCTTGTTTCTTCGCGGTTATCAAGCCGGCACTGGTTACAGTTGCCACTTTTGAGTTGCTTGTTTTATACGATATTTTAGCATCCGCAGGTTCCGCACAAATTGACAATCGCTGAGTGCCACCGGCTGTCAAGACAACACTCGCCGGAACTTCTGAAAGCAATATGTTATTACCGGCAATTATTACATTGCAAGTTGCTGTTTTTCCTCCATCCGCTGTTATTACCGTTATTATAGCATTACCAGCACCTATAGCGGTTACAACCCCATTCGAGTCAACAGAAGCAACACTTGGATTGTCTGACGCCCACGATATTGCTTGATTGCTGGCATTTGATGGGGATATAGTAACTCTCAGTGTTTCTTTATCACCTACAGTTAATCTAATACTCTCTTTGTCCAAATTAATGCCTGTTACAGGTATTTCCGCTGTAATATCAGCAACTTTTTTAACCGCATTATATAAATTTAGAACACCATAACCATAATCATTATCTTTGCCGGCAGAACCTTGGTCTATTGCTGAAGTTTCAATGATGTTTTCAATCTGACTTGGACTCAATGTGTTATCAATTGCCTTTAGTATTGCCGCAACACCTGAAACCATCGGTGCAGAGAAAGATGTCCCGGCACACTCATCATAGTTACCGCCTTTTTCGCAAGTATAAATACTTTCTCCAGGTGCGACTAAATCCAATTTATCATTATAGTTAGAGAAATCTGACCTTATATTACTTTCAGATATAGATCCAACCGATATTACATTGTCATAAGACGCGGGATATTCATAAGTTGATTTGCCACTATTCCCAGCAGAGGCCACAACAACAATCCCGTTTTTTATTGCCTCTTGGATAGCAGCTTTTTCAATATTAGAAGGCTCAGTACCACCCATGCTTATATTTATAACATCAACATTTTCTTCTATCGCATAATCAATCGCTTCGAGTAAATCAGTAAGAAAACTATTACCTCTGAAATCAGCTGTAATTAAAGGAAGTATCTTAATATCCAAATTACCGGCAACACCCGCTATACCGGCATTATTATTGGTTTCAGCAGCAATCACACCTGACACCTCAGTGCCATGACCGTTAATATCATTAATATAACTATTATTTAAGATAAAATTATATCCGCCGGAAGCGATGCGATTTTTTAAATCAGGATGATTCATATCAACTCCGGAATCAATTACAGCTACAACAACCGTTTTTTTTGCTGATGACGCCAATGCCCAACCTTCTTCCGCCATAATTTTTTTTAGTCCCCATTGCGCAGAATACATCGGGTCATTGGGAACAGCATGCAAATTGAGCTTTATATTCTCCTCAACATATAATACATGCTCGTCCTTTCTTAATTCACTAATCGCATCTTCTGGTTTTATATCTTTATCCAAACTAACTATTTCTATATTAGAACGCAGCTTATCCTTATGCGTTAGCTTTGAAGATATTTTTACATCTAACAAATCTTTGCTTAGGCAATTTTCTTTATATTGTATAATAAGTTCGTTTCGCTCTTCATTTAAGTTTTTTTCAGCTTGTATCATATCATCATTTGATTCTGCATATGATTCTGCACAGTCAGCAAATCCTACTGTAAATGACAGTATAGAAACCATAATAGGTATTATTAGTTTAATAATCATTTTCATTAGCACAACATCCCCGTTAATAGATTTTTTGAAATTTATTTTCTCAAAGTTTTATCCAAATAACTAATTGTATAAATAACGGTTCCCCGGGCCATTTGTATAAGCTTGCCCCAAATTATCTTGCGTGGAACTGTTTTTCGGGAATTCAACTTGAGAAGTGGCTCCCTTTAATGATTATTTTCCAAGGTATTTTTCCTCCTTGATCTATCATTGTAAAATTCGTGTAAAACAAAGGCGGAAGGTTGTACCAGTAGCGCTGGTTTTCAACAGAACTAAATCTCCACCATGAGCACGGGTCAGCAAACGGCTGAGTGTTAAGCCGAGGCCCAACCCGCGGCCTTTGATTTGCCTGGCATTGCCGCGATAATACCGCTCAAAAATAAAGGGCTGATCAGATATGGCAATGCCTTTTCCATTGTCCTCTATATCGATGATGATCTGGTGTTCACCTGCCTGGAGGATAATTTTTATCAAACTAGCGAAAGCTTTTTTGCTGTTGTCAATTAAATTTAAGAATATTTGCCGCAATCTTCCTGTTTCCCCGCTTATCCAGACAGGTTCATCCGGCAGGTCTTGTTCAAACCGGACATGTGAATATTCAGGAAGCACACCCAATTGGAGGATCACTTCACCGATCAAGTTGGATAAATCAACAGGCTCCCCACGAATAGGCGCCGCGCCTGCTTCAAATGAAGAAAAATCCAATAATTCTTCCACCATTTGCTGTAAGCGTATAGACTCCTTCCAAGAAATCTGCAGAAACTCTTCCGCATCTTTACCAGTGACTATTTTTTTATGCACAGCCTGGATCATGCCCCGGATTGAAGTGATTGGTGTGCGTAATTCATGGGATACGCCTGCCAGCAGAGCGGACCGAAGCTGTTCAAGTTGCTTCAGTTGAGCTGCCATATTGCGAAATGATTCAATTAATTGCTGCAACTCCCGCTCTTTCACCTGCTGCGGCAGGACAGGATCATACTTCCCTTCAGCAATAGATTGCGCGGCCGCGGCAACTTCATAGAGCGGGCGGGTAAACCTCCTGGAAAGGAAGTAAAGCATAAGCCAGCTCGCCAGTGTAATAATGCCGGTAAGCAGGGCTAATAAACCAATAGGTCCGCTGATCTGGTTCTTCACAGGCATACTGATATAGAGAGCCTTGCAGACCGTTCCGTTTTGATAAACGGGCACACCAACACGCAACCAGGTTTGGGAATCAACTTTTACCTGTTCGCGTACCTTTTCCCCGGCAAGGATATCCTGGTTTAAAGTTGAAAGATCAAACAATGTGGAAGAATCGGGCGTTGTACTTTTATCTTTTTTTATTATTTGTACATTTCCCCATATATCCACAGTGTGCACCACATCCGGAACGGGCGGGCCAGGTTCGGGCGGGCGCGCTCCCGCTTGCTGCGGACTATTAGATGATTCGTCTTTATTAAAGTTATTTATATTTCCCCACATATCCACAGGATGCTCTTCGTCCGGAAAAGGGGGTCTAAGTTTGGGCGGGCCCGGTTCCATTTGCCGCAGCCTATTAAAAACCTCGCTGTCTTCAGGCGCTTGACCGTTCAAATCAACTAGTTGCTCAGCTCGTAATTCAAGCACACTATAGATATGCTCGTATGTATTTATCCGTATCCAAATTCCTGCAGCCACCGCAAGGAGCAAAAGACTGCCCAGCAATACCAGCACATAGCAGCGTGTCCAGTATGTCAACATTGGCACTGTATTTGGAGTATAGTTGTTTTGCTTACAGAACACGCAATAAATATCCCTTTCCACGTATTGTCACAATCTCCCCTTCATTTGCCGGCCACTCCTGCAATGATTGACGTATGCGTTTGACCGACACATCCACTGCGCGGTCTCCACCGTCATAATCCATCCCCCAGACATGATCCAGCAACTGGTCCCTGGTCAACACCTGGTTTGGGTGGCGGACCAGAAATGCCAGCAATTCCCAATGGCGCGGCGCAAGGGGTATCGTTTTCCCTTTAACAGTAACAACACGGGAGGTAAAATTTACAACCAGGGTTCCATACCGGACAAGTTCGGGTTCAATCAGGTGAGCTGGCCGC
Source organism: Pelotomaculum sp. PtaU1.Bin035 (assembly GCA_002067965.1). GTDB lineage: Bacteria > Bacillota > Desulfotomaculia > Desulfotomaculales > Pelotomaculaceae > MVRN01. The sequence continues at coordinate 24,489 of MVRN01000066.1, read as the reverse complement.
CGCAGTACTGCTTCGACCCGCGCCACTACTTCATCGGGATCGAAAGGCTTCGGAACGTAATCATCGGCGCCCTGCTTAAATCCCTGCAGACGGTCCTCGACAGCGCCGCGCGCCGTCACAATGATTACGGGGCAACTGCTCTGCCGGCGAACTTCATCCAGCACTGTCCACCCGTCTTTTCCGGGCAACATCAAATCCAGCAGAACCAGTGCGGGATTTATATCAGGAAACTTGGACAGTGCTTCTTCCCCATCCGCGGCAACCAGCACCTGAAAACCGGCGTGTTCCAAATAAGCCTTGAGCAATAGGGCAATTGAGTGATCATCTTCCACCACCAGCACCGTTTGCATATGTCACCTCTCCACAAGAACCATACGACAACCTGCAAAAGCAAAATTTATTCACTCTCTGGCTGCTATATTATTGCTATGCTCTTTATTATACTTGACTTTTAGGGGAAGGGGATAAAAATTTACCCCATCAGGTAAATCATTACATATTATCTTACAATTTAAATGTGTCTGAAAAATGTCAGGATAAAGATATGCCGTATAAAGGACATTGTTTTCTTGAGTGGAATTATTAAATCTAAGGCAAATATCTATTAGATGAGGGGATAACTTGTTGGAAGCCAAAATAAGAAGCTCACGGGAGGAAGCGTTAGCCCGCTCTGAAAACCACTTAGGAAGGTTTATTTTAACGTCGGCGATTATCTTAACTGCGCTAGCTGTCACGGCTGTCTTTGGGATTTCAGCGTATGTTGGCTGGAACCTGACACACCCGGGACGCGAAAAAATTGAATATTACCCTGATGCGGCAGGTTTAGTATATGAAGACGTAAGCTTTAAAAGCCGGGAAGGCGGGCTTAATTTAAAGGGTTGGCTAATTCAAGCGCGGGATAGCGAAAAAACAATAATATTTGCCCATGGTTACAGAAAAAACCGTTTAAATAACGATGTGCCCATATTACCGATTGCAACTGCGATGGTCAACAAAGGGTATAATGTTTTAATGTTTGATTTTCGCAATTGCGGTGAATCGGAAGGTAACCTGACATCAGTTGGACAATATGAGGTCCTGGACTTGCTAGGCGCCATTGATTTTATAAAATCCAAGCCGGAACTAAGTCAAAAATTAGTTCTTTACGGGTTTTCAATGGGAGCGGCCGTAACCATCATGGCCGGCGCAAGGGAGCAAGCTGTGACGGCCGTAATTGCCGATTCGCCCTTTGCGGATTTAAAAAGTTATCTGATGAAAAATTTAGGCGTGTGGACGAACTTGCCATCATTTCCCTTTAATCAGTCTTTTCTTGTCGTTGTTCCCCCGTTGACTGGATTAAGAACAGAAACCGTTAGTCCTATCAAAGAAATCAAGAACTTTAATGGAAGACCGGTCTTATTAATACATGGCGAAGCTGATACAGATATACCGATTGAAAACAGTGAGTTGCTTCAAATAGAGTACCATAAGGCACAACTCTTGCGGGTGCCGGGGGCAAAGCATATCAAGGCATTCGCTACTGACAGCAATTATTACCTGGAGGCGGTCTCAAACTTTTTAGACACTCTTTAGCAAAAGCAAGGTAATCATTAGTGATTTTATTTCATATTGATCAAATCTGTACTAACGTTAGACGAATAACTTGAGCCAAAAGCTAAATAATCACTGGTCATTTAATAATTGTCCCTCCGCTTAAATCTATGGAAGGAAGGTGTTTACTTGCTATTTTATATGAAAGCCATGCAAGATTCCCTACGCTATTGGCGAAAATTTAACAAATCTATCACTGCAGATGATATCATCCAATATAATTCAAAAAGAAAAAGAGATACCATTAAACTTAAACGTTTTCTTAGCATTATTATTCCAAAAAAAGATTAAGTGGACGCGAATATCTGTTGACAAGGAAAATGATTCAATTGTGTTTTGTGTAGTATGAAATATTTAAGTATGTTTTAAAACTTTATGCCTTACCTTCTCTTTCACTGCCGGCCATCCAAATATACGGCTCATTTTGATGTAAATCCACTTTGACTCCTTGGTCAGCAACGGACCTAAAATCGCCAGGGTAAGCACGTAGAGGGCTGCGAAAGGTTGAAGAATTGGCAATAATCCCCCGGCCAAAGCTAATTTCGCTAATATAATTGAGAACTCACCACGAGGTGTAATTGTCAAACCAACATAGGTAGATGCCCGGTGAGAGTAACCAGACAGGCGTCCGGCGAGCATCCCGGATACAAAGTTTCCTATTAATGTTAACCCTGCTGCTGCTATAGCAGGCCAGACAGCACCACTGATAGACAGGGGGTCAATACTCAAGCCAAAACTGAAGAAAAAGATTGCTCCAAACAAGTCTCTAAAAGGTAACAGAATGTGTTCAATCCGTTCTATATGCTCAGTCTCAGCAAGTATAAGACCGACTAACAAAGCCCCGATTGCTTCCGCAACATGGATAGTTTCGGAGAATCCGGCTACCAGAGTAATTATTGCAAACAATACAAGTAAAAATACTTCATCAGTGGGAATATTTAATATCCTGTTAAGCTGTGATAGAAGCTTACGCCCCAAAAAGAGAAAAATAAGCATAAAACCAAGTGCCAAACCGGCTGATTTCAAGACAATTAAAGCAGAAACCGTACCAGATAATACAAGTCCCGATACAACTGAAAGATATACAGCTACAAAGACGTCCTGAAACATCATAAGTCCAAGGATCATCTCAGTCTCCGGCCTAACCGACCGTTTTAAGTCAACGATCATTTTTGCAACAATAGCACTTGACGAAATTGTGGTTATCCCTGCAACCACTAGGACTTCCCTCAACGGCCATCCAAGCAAAAAGGGGAAAAGTATTCCCAGCGTTAGATTGATTGCCATATAAATAATTCCAGCCAGAAAAATAGAGCGGCCAGCCTTCATTAACCGGCCAACTGAGAATTCAAGCCCGAGGTAAAACAGAAGAAAAAGGACACCTAAACGTCCCATGAAATCAATTAACGAAGCACTTTCTATAAAACGAAAATCAAGAACACCTATATGCGGAGCATGAGGACCTACAACCATCCCGGCAATAATTAATAACGGAACAATTGAAAACTTAAAACGAGAGGACAATAAGCCAGCCATTGCAATAATGCTCAGGGCGAGCCCAACTTCAAAGAGAATATGCTGCTCCATACTAAATACTCCCAAGCTGGATTAAACGTTTACAGGCTTTTACTTGCTCCCTTTCACCAAGGATTATGATAGTTGCCCCTTCATTAAGCATTTGTTCAGGGCCCGGATTAATTACTTTACTATGGTCACGCCTCACAATGGCAATGATTGTAGCACCCGTTCTTTTACGAATTCCCAAATCACCGATTGTCAGACCAATCGATTTTATTGCCGGCTCAAGTTTGTACCATTCTATAACCATTTCATCAAAAGCCATGTCAACCGATTCCAATGCTTTTGGCATATAAGACATACCGCCAAGAATACCGCCAACACTACGTGCCTCGGCATCATTAAGCGTTACCATAGATATGCTGTCTTCAAGGTCATCATTATCAAAATGGTACATTTCACGCCTGCCATCATCATGGACCACAATTACAAGCTTATCTCCACTGCGTGTATTAACCTGAAACTTTCGCCCGATTCCAGGAAGGTCGGACTCTCTTATTAAACTCATAAACATCCTCCTCATGTTTATTAAAATATATTTTTTATGAACTATATATTTTCCATTTTTTAATCATAACATAGAAAGAATTTTTAATAATCAGTAAAATAACGACAACTCCTCCACAGCCCGGCGGAGGTCAACCTTCCCTGGACGTGTATAACATGAAACTATCGCCAAGCTCTGCTAACCATATTTTACCATAAGGCTCCTCCAGCTATTCCCAGAAACACAGGCTCAACTCCTCCAATGATTTAGTCTTTTCCGGTTCCAGATGGCTCATAAAGCGCATGCAAAACCTTTTTCTATTATATCTTTAATAAATTTCTACTACTACAGGGCATTCTAATAGAAACTTATTTATTAAAGGTGGTGATGCCCAATGAAACTTAATGAAAAACCCAATAGACTTGTAAATGAAAAAAGTCCTTATCTTCTTCAACATGCGAATAACCCTGTTGATTGGTTCCCTTGGGGTGATGAAGCGTTTGCCAAAGCCAAAACGGAAAATAAGCCTATTTTCTTGTCTATTGGGTATTCGTAAGGTTCAACTGTCAACTTGTCACTGGTGCCACGTGATGGAGCGGGAATGCTTTGAAGACGAAGAAGTAGCGGTACTGTTAAACGAACACTTTGTATCTATTAAAGTAGACCGGGAAGAAAGGCCGGATGTGGATCACGTCTACATGACGGTCTGCCAGGCTTTAACGGGCAGCGGCGGCTGGCCCTTGACGATAATAATGAGTCCCGATAAAAAACCCTTTTTCTCCGGCACCTATTTTCCTAAACACAGTAGTTATGGCCGTCCAGGCCTTATGGACGTTTTAGGCCAAATACAACATCAGTGGCAGACCAATTCTGATAAAATTATTGAAGCCGGCGAAAAAAATACCGGAGCGGTAAAACTTAATTTTCAAGGTGAAAGCCATGGTAAACTGGATGAGAATACATTGCATGGCGGGTATCTTGCTCTAAAAAATAGATTTGACCGCTTATATGGGGGCTTTGGTGACGCACCGAAATTTCCCGCCCCCCATAACCTGGCTTTCCTGCTCCGTTACTGGAAATGGAAAGGGGAAGAAGATGCTCTTTCCATGGTTGAAAAAACTCTTCAGGCTATGCACAATGGGGGGATTTACGACCACTTGGGATTTGGCTTCGCCCGTTATTCGGTGGACCGCCAATGGCTTGTCCCCCATTTCGAAAAAATGCTTTATGATAATGCTCTTTTAGCTATGGTGTACCTTGAGGCTTACCAAATCACAGCCAGGGAACAATACGCTAAGGTAGCCAGGGAAATATTCAGATACGTCACACGTGACATGAAATCCTCGGAAGGAGCCTTTTTTTCCGCGGAAGACGCTGACTCAGAAGGTGAGGAGGGGAAATTTTACGTTTGGACCCCCAGGGAAATCAAAGAAATTCTCGGCGAGGAAACGGGAAGCCTTTTCTGCCAGTGGTATGGTGTTACAGAGAAAGGCAATTTTAAAAGACGAAATATTCTTAACCGCGTGGATACCGGAAAGCGGCCGGTTAACCCGGCCATGGATCAAGAGGCCTGGAATAAAACCCTGGAAGAATCCAGGGAAAAGCTTTTTGCAGTCAGAGGTAAACGTATTCACCCTTACAAGGACAATAAAATATTAACCTCATGGAACAGCTTGATGATCGCAGCCCTGTCAAAAGGCTCCCGGATTTTGCAAGAACCAGATTACCTCGAAGACGCCGTCCGGGCCTCAGATTTCATTTGGAGCAGGCTGCGCCGCTGTGGAGACAGCCGTTTATTGGCCCGTTACAGGGACGATGAATCAGCTTACCTTGCCTATATCGACGACTACGCCTACCTTATTTGGGCAATGCTTGAATTGTACCAGGCTGATCCGAGGCCTCTCTGGCTGGAAAGTGCCCTGGAGCTGCAAGAAGATCAAAACCGCCTCTTCTGGGACAGTGCCAACGGTGGATACTTTTTTTATGGTAGCGATGGAGAAGAACTTTTTGCAAGGCCCAAGGAAATATACGACGGAGCCACCCCCTCGGGAAATTCGGTTTCGGCACTTAATCTTCTGCGCCTGGCCAGGTTAACCAACAGGAACGATTTTGCCGAAATGGCTGAAAAAATGTTTGAAAGCTTTTCAGGCGATGTTAATAGTTATCCTGCCGGCCATGCACATTTTTTAATGGCCCTCTTATTTGACATTGTTCCAGGTAAAGAAGTGGTGATAGTTGCCGGCCGGGATAAAGATGATGTCCGCAGGGAACTAAAACCTCTGGATTTAATATTTGCTCCCGATACAGTCTTTTTATACCGTTTAAGGGGAGATGAGTTCAAGAAGCTTGATTCCATGGCTCCTTTTGTTCAAGGCATGGTTTCCAAAGAGGGTAAAACTACTTTCTACATCTGCCGGAACTTTGCCTGCCGGCAGCCGACAACCGAACTTGCGGAAGTACAAGAGCTCCTTCAATCTTAAGGCAGCAGAAATCCTATGGAGATAAGCGGACACATTCTCCCTCGGCTTCTTTGCAAACCGTGAAAATGTTTAAGCCATTATCAATATCCGGAATGTGAAATCTGTCCCTTACTGCGCTGTCAGCTCCTCCATCTGGCTTACCAAATGGGCAAACAAATCGAGCCCTTCCTGCACCGGGTGAGGGGTAGCCATATCAACACCGGCGAATTTTAGCAAGTCGATTGGGTAGCGGGAACCTCCCATCTTCAAGAAATTAAGGTAACGGGAAACCGCCGGCTCTCCTTCTTCAAGGATCTGGCGGGTTAGGGCCGTAGCCGCTGAAAACCCGATGGCATATTTGTAGACGTAAAAGGCGGAGTAAAAATGAGGGATACGGGCCCATTCCAGGTCCACATCCTCGTCTACAACTATCCCGGCCCCATAATAATCTACATTAAGTTGATGATAGATCTCACAGAGCAGGGCCGGGGTCAAAGCTGCTCCGGCTTCTACTTTTTCATGAATCATTTTTTCAAATTCAGCAAACATGGTCTGTCTGAATACCGTTCCCCGGAACTCTTCTAAATAATGGTTCAGCAAGTAAAGTTTCTTATTATGGTCAGTTTCAGTTTTAAGCAAATGGTCCATGAGCAGGGATTCATTGACTGTAGAGGCTACCTCCGCCGTAAATATCTTGTAATGAGCATATACATACGGCTGCTCCCGGTATGAATAATATGAATGCAAGGCATGGCCCATCTCGTGGGCCAAGGTGAAAACGTTGTTAAGATTATCCTGGTAGTTCATTAAAACATAGGGGTGCACGCCATAAGGCCCCCAAGAATAAGCACCACTGGTTTTCGCCTTGTTTTCATATACATCCACCCAGCCTGAAACAAACCCGCCAGCCAGCGTTTCCCCATAGGAAACACCTAAAGGAGCCAGCCCCTCCTGGACAAGCGCGACGGCTTTCTGGTAGGGGATATCCCATCTGACATCCCTCACCACAGGGGTATACAAGTCATACATATGCAATTCATCAAGCCCGAGCAGTTTTTTGCGTAGGTCTAAATAACGGCGCATACTTCCAAAGTTGCGGCGTACCGTTTCAATTAGATTTTCGTAGACCTCCGGCGGAATGTTATCAGCAAAGAGAGCTGCCTCCAAAGCTGTGGTATACTTCCTTACCCTGGCATAAAATACGTCTCTCTTAACGCTGTTGCTGAGAGTTGCAGCCAGGGTATTCTTTAATTTCCTATAGGAACTGTACAGTGCACTGAAGGTTTCCTGCCGAACCCGGCGGTCACGGCTTTCCATTAGTTGAAGATAGCGTCCGTGAGTGACCTCCAATTCTTTCCCTTCCTCATCCCTAATGGAGGGAAATGTAAGATCAGCATTGTTGATCATTTTAAAAATGTTAGCCGGCGCCTGAATTACTTCACCTGCTTGGGCGATGATCTGCTCCTCCGCCGCCGATAAAGTATGGGGCGCCATCCGGAGGATTTCATCCAGGGCAAAATTATAAACAGACAGCTCCGGTTCCTCCTGTAGAAAACGCTCCAAAACCCCGGTTGGGAAACCCAGAATTTCAGGTACTATAAATGATAGAGCAGTTTCCACCCGGGTGTTTAAGCTATCCGCCCGGTCTGTCAAGGCCTGGTAGACATGGTTGCTGTTTTCCTCATCCCGGCGCATATGCGCATAAGTGTAAACCTTCTCGTCCAATTCCTGGAGGCAATCCTGCATCCGCAAAGCTTCCAGCAAAGTCATAGCCGATTGCCCCAGCCTTCCCCGGAAGGTCTCAATCTCTCCGGCCAACTTCTGAACCCGCAAAAAATCTTGTTCCCACAGATCGTCAGTTACATAAATGTCTTCCAGACGCCACTTGTACTGGTCCGGAACTTCCTGCCGGGTGAGCAAATGCGCTTTTTTTTCCATTAAAAATATCCTCCTGATTTTCATTTTAGCCGGGCTGCCGCGCTTTCGCCCGCCACATAGCCGGAAGACCAGGCCCACTGAAGGTTAAAGCCGCCGCAATCACCGTCGATGTCGAGCACTTCTCCAGCGAAGTAAAGCCCCGGGACAATCTTCGACTCCAGTGTTTGCACGTTGATGTCTTTAACGTCCACGCCACCTGCGGTAACTTGGGCGTTCGGCCAGGAAGTAGTGCCGGTAATCTCAAAACGCCAGTCCTTAAGGATTTTTAGTATTCTGCTTCGCTCCACGGCGGTAACCTGCCCGGCCGGCTTGTTTAGATCTGTGATTCCGGCTTCCCGCAAAATAACGGGCGCCAGTTTTTTATTAATAAACCCCACAAAGCTGAAAGACAAGGTCTTTCCCGGCTGAGTTTCAAAGCGCCTAATCAAATACTGATCCAGCTCCTCCTCGGAAAGGTTGTTGATTAACACCACTTTCAGCCATATCTTCACTTTTTTATGCAAATATCCCCCCGCCTCGCGGCTCAAGCTCAGGACGGGAGGGCCGGAAATGCCGTACTCAGTAAACAGAATTTCTCCCTGCGCGCGGGCAACAGACTGATTGCCGGCAACAATCTCCACAGCTCCGTCAAATTTTATCCCCTGTATCTGCTTTAGAAACTTCGCTCCCAACTTTAACTGCACCAGAGCAGGAAATGGTTCCACAATACTATGCCCGAGGTTTTTAGCCAGGGTATGCCCGCTGCCGTTCGAGCCCAATTGCGGGGCCGCTTTCCCCCCTGTTGCGATAATAACCCGTCCGGCGTGATACTCCTTTCCATCTAACAGATAGATTGTAAAATCCCGCCTGTTTTTCTTAATATCCTTAACTTCAGCTTCACAGATAACATTTACGCCGGTTTCATCCAACTCATAGCGCATTACATCAAGAACACTGGAAGCCTGGTTGGAGCAAGGAAACACTTTGCCGCCGTCTTCAACCTTATGGGCCACCCCAAGGCGTTCAAAAAAATCTATGGTTTTGCGAACACTGAAGCGGTTCAATGCCCCGTGGGAAAATTTCGGGTCCCTGCCATGATAATTTGATATGCCGGTGTAAATATTAGTTAAGTTGCACCTGCCATTTCCGGTGGCCAGGATCTTTTTGCCGATCCGCTGGTTCTTTTCCAGAATCGTAACACCGGCGCCCTCATACCTGGCCGCAATTGCCGCCATAATCCCCGCGGCTCCGCCGCCCACCACAATAATCCCGCTTAACGGGCGCTCAGACATGATCTCATCCTCCAGCCACTTAGGCAATATCACGCTCAAGTACATGTCCCATGCAAAAAAGGAGCATATCTCCTGGCAATGGCTTCCGCCACTTTGATCCCGTCCACCGCCGCGGAAATAATACCCCCGGCGTATCCAGCGCCTTCCCCTGCCGGGTACAGGCCTTTTACTCGAGTTTCATAGTTTTCGTCCCGGATTATCCTAACCGGGGACGAACTCCTGGTCTCAACACCGGTTAAAATGGCGTCCGGCCGGGCAAAGCCACGCATCTTCTTATCAAGTTCCGGTATTGCCTCCCTCAATGTTTCGATTACATAAGCAGGCAGGCAATCCTTTAATTCTGACAACTTTACTGTCTTCTTATAAGAAGGTTTTACAGTTCCCATCCCGGTTGATGGCCTGTCCGCCAGGAAATCGCCCACCAACTGAACCGGGGCGCTGTAATCCCCGCCGCCAAGTTCGAAGGCTTTCCTTTCCCAATTTCGCTGAAACTCCACGCCGGCCAGCGGGTGGTCACCAGCGAAATCTTCGGGACTTACCCCGACCAGGAGAGCGCTGTTGGCATTTTCAGCGTCACGGGCATACTCACTCATCCCGTTGATCACCACGCAGCCTTCCTCAGAAGCAGCAGCCACCACCACCCCCCCCGGGCACATGCAAAAAGTATACGCCGACCTGCCGTTTGAGGCATGGTAGGACAGTTTATAATCCGCCGGCCCCAGGTTTTTATGGCCGGCAAATTCTTTATATTGCGCTTGATTTATTACTTCCTGCAGGTGTTCTATGCGGACCCCTATAGAAAAAGCCTTGGGGATGATTTTCACTCCCCTGCTATACAGCATCTCAAAAGTGTCCCTGGCGCTGTGCCCCGGAGCCAGCACCAAAACACTGGTCTCCAGAATATCTTTATCATTAACAACAATACCTGTTATTTTACCGCTAGTGATAATTAAATCGGTTACTTTACTTCCGAACCTGACCTCTCCGCCCAGGCTGATTATTCTGTTGCGGATGTTTTTGACCACCGTCCTCAGCTTATCGGTTCCGATGTGCGGCCTATAAGAGTAAATAATTTCTTCGGGCGCGCCGGCCTCGATCATTTCTTCAAGTACTTTCCGGCACCGCAAGTCCCTGATCAATGTCGTCAGCTTCCCGTCGGAAAATGTGCCGGCACCGCCCTCCCCGAATTGCACATTGCACTCCGGATCCAGTTTTCCCGTTTCCCAAAACTTATTTACTACGGCAACCCTGGAGTCAACGTCACCGCCCCGCTCCAGCAAGACCGGCCCGTAGCCCATCCGGCTCAGGATCAAGCCCGCAAATAGTCCCGCAGGACCAGTGCCGGCAACAACCGGCCTGTGCTCAAACTTCTCCCGGCCAGTTTTGACATATTCATATTCCAGCCGGGGAGCAACCGATATATCCCTGTTATTTCTCAGCTTTTTCAGCGCAACGTCTTCATTTGCCAGCTTTACGTCCACGGTATAGACAAAATAAATCATACCGGCCTTCCTGGCGTCAATAGACTGTTTGTAAATTTTATAATCAAGCAGATCTTGCTCGCGGATCCGGATTTTTTTGACCAGGGCCTTTTTTAAATCAGTAATTTTTTCACCCACCGGGATTTTTAAGCCTGTCACTCTGACCAAATTGATACTCCCCTCGATACCGGCGTATCTAGTATCTATTATTCCCATATATAAAATCAAAACAAAAACCATGCCATGATTCAATATGCAGCCCTGATTCTCCTTCCGGATTTGGGGAATAATTCGATAGTGTTCCTAAATCAGGCTGTATTAAGATGATGGCCCGCCAGCCTGCTGAATGAGCTTGATCCGGGTCAGGGCAGCCGGGTGACTGTAGCTAAACCATTGGATAAAGGGAGCGGGAGCCACGTCCGACATATTTTTGGCGGCCAAGTCTACTTGCAGGCGGACAACCGCCGGAGCATTTCCGGTTAATATTACCGCAACACGGTCGGCCTTCTCCTCCATGTTTCGGGAAAAATAGTTCCGCAGAGGGGTGCTGACGAAGGAAACGAGCAAAAAGAACAACAGGATCACCGCCCATGTATAGGGCGGATAGCGCGTGGATAGCGGAACTGCTGACCGCAACATCACAAACAGCAGTGCCCAAAGGACGAAGTTGCCCAGGATGCCCAGGATCAACCCCCGGACTATATGTCCCTGGCGCCAGTGAGCCATTTCGTGGGCTACCACGGCCTCCACCTCATCCGGCGGATAATTGGCCAATAACGTATCATAAAGCACAATGCGTTTCGTCCGCCCCAAGCCGGTAAAATAGGCATTGGCCTTTGTGGTACGCCGGCTCGCGTCCATAATCAGCACTTGGCCCACCGGCAGCCGGGCCTTACCGGATAATTCACGGACCATAGTTAAAACCGCGGGGTCTTTCGCCGGCACAAAACGGTTAAAGAGAGGCGACACCACCACCGGCCATAGAAAGGTCTGGATCACAAACCAGATGGAGATGAAAGCGGCACCGGCCAACCACCAGGTACCGGGCCACCGGTTAATCGCCCAGAAAAGCAATGTCACCCCAATAGCGGACAGGACCAGATCCAACCCGGCGCTCTTGATATAATCCAGCCACCAGGCTCCCAGGCCTTGCGTGGAAAAACCCCATTGATGCTGCCAATAGAAGCTGCTAAAGAGTGCAAAGGGCAGGTTTAACAACTGCAGGAAGAGCCATAACGTTAAAAAAAATAGTAGTATGCTCCCCCCATAGCTGCCTCCGGCAGCCTGCTGGGTCCAGCGGGAAAGGGCTTCTGCCCGGCCGCCAAATAGCAGCCACAGCAAGAAACATACCTGCGCAAGAAAGCCGCTGATATAAACCAGACGCAGCACATTGTTGAACTGCCTGCCCAAGTTTATTTGTTCATCATTAAAATAATGCCCGGTTTCAGGAACCACCCGCCCCGGGAAGAGGATAAACCAGAGGTAAAGAAGGCTGAAAACACCTGCCGTAAAAATCAGGATCAACCAGATGCTGTTTAATCGTAGCTGCAGCTTAATCCCTCCGTTTCAATGGACTGGTATATGTGATTAATATCTGTACAGCTATTCTATTATTCGGAGGCGACAATTATATTCATTTCTGGAACAATATTTCCATAATTAGTAATATAGCAATTAATTCCATAACCCATATTGTAATTATTTCTGCTGTTATATCTGAGTCTAAAGGTGATGGGAAGAATGAAGTTGAAGGCAAATGGACTGTAAAATCACATAATTTCTCATCATTACATAAAATGGTTAATAATATTAAAGGAGCAGTTCATCATGTCTCACGTCATTTCGCCCGGCCAATGTTTCGTCAAAGAACCAATTGTCCTAGATATACCAGCGGCCGATTTTACCGCCGAAGCTTATTACAGGGGACAAAGGATCGATGTTAAACTCTCTGACTTTCGTAATAAGTGGGTAATTTTGTTCTTTTATATGAATGACTTTACTTTTGTCTGACCGACAGAACTGGCAGCCGTGGCTGACCATTACGAAGAATTTGTAAAATTAGGCGCAGAGATTCTGGCAATTAATACCAATAGCGTCTTTTCTCACAAGATATTTGCCCAAATATCTCCCTCAGCCAGCAAAATTCAGTATCCCCTCTTATCTGACCCTACACATGAAATTTCCAAATGCTATGGCGCCTACAACCCTGAAACCGGGTTTGCTACCCGGACTACACTGATTATTTCACCGGATGGGTTAATAAAATATTTCTGCAAATATCCCGGTTCGGTAGGCCGTAACGTTATGGAAATAATTCGTGTGCTCCAAGCCCTCAGGTTTACCGAAGCCACCGGTTTAGGCGCTCCAGCTGGCTGGATGCCGGGCCAACCAGGTATCCAGCGCGATTGGGATATGGTAGGCAGAATTTAATCATTGCCCCGGGTATTTATCCCGGGGCATATACCGACCCTCCACACATTCCATCCCCACGCCACGATTTAATAAATAAGGATTTCTCTGATAATACCTTGGCTGGTTTTCATTCCACCGGAAGGATGATTTTCAAAAAAGCAATGGAGTTCAGCGAACTAATGAGGAATCTTCAATTTGTAACCATTTATATATTATTTGTAATATAATATAGAGAAGAACATGCGGGGGGGGTGAACATCCTGGCAGGATGGCAAAAAAGATGGATCCTGAACTTTTGTGCTATTATTTTCGCCGCATATATCATTAGAGGGTTTGAGGTAACTTTACCGGGAGCAATATTCGGCTCTCTGATTTTCGGCATTATTAACGCCGTTATCAGGCCAATAGCAGTAATGGTAACTTTACCAATAAACATTATGACCCTGGGGCTGTTTACCCTGGTGATCAACGGGTTGATGCTATGGCTGGCCGGCGCCGCAATCAAAGGGTTCGATATCCACGGCTTTGGAACGGCGATTATTTCCGCTCTGGTCATATCTATTTTCAGTTTTATTTTCAGCTCTTTTGTTAAAGACTAACTTAGAACAGTTAGTTTTTTAGAATATATTTATATGCCCCGAGCGCAGCTTTGGCCCCTTCCCCCGCGGCGACAACAACCTGTTTTTCCGGCGCCGAAGTGACATCCCCGGATGCGAAAACACCCGGCACGGAGGTATTGCAACTGCAGTCAACCATGATTTCCCCTGCTTCATTTAACTTTAAAAATCCCCTGACAAAATCCGTCGAGGGGACAGTGCCGATCTCAATGAAGACACCCTGCACATCAAGAGTAGTTTCTTTATAAGGCTCTACAACAGATTTCAGGACAATGTTTTTCACGGTTTGATTTCCGTTTATACTAATCGTTTGATAACCTGCCATTTTAGTCAGATTTGGGGCGTTTTTAACCTTATCGTTTAGAACGGGATCACTGGTCCACTCATCAAGTGATACTACATATACGTGATCGGCTATTTTGCTCAGGTCATAGGCTGCTTCGATGGCGGAATTACCGCCTCCAATTACAGCCACTTTCATTTTATGAAACAGGGGAGCGTCACATACCGAGCAATAGCTCACACCCCTGCCGGCAAACTCTTTTTCTCCCGGCACGTTCAACCACCTGGGCTGTTTACCAGCAGCCACGATCAGCGTCCTGGCAGAATATTGTTGGCCGTTTTTAGTGCTGACGCTAAAATTACCTGCTTTCCCCCCGACGGAAGTCACTTCATCCTCCATCTTTTCGACCGGGTATTGCCCCACCTGCTCCTCAAACTTCTGCATCAACTCCCGCCCGGTAATAAACTGAAATCCCATATAGTTTTCCACTTCGCCGCTCCTGGCCGCCTGCCCTCCCCACTCCTTGCCGATGAGAAGCGTATTGAGCTCCTTGCGGGCGGTGTAGACCGCCGCTGTCATCCCGGCAGGACCCATCCCTATAATAATCACGTCGTACAAAGTAAAACCCCCATTAACCATTATTATTGGGCCATGCAGGCTGCAATCTCATATGGATTTTATTATGCCCACAAACCCCGGTATTACTCCTTATCAGTCCGGGGAGTAGGCACCCTTAAATATCGTGTCCCTGTCCAGATCAATATAGCAGCGAATATACAACGCAAAGCAATTTCAGGTAGAATATGGGCGAGGGACGCTCCCAGAAATGTGCCTGCAAGAACGCCGGTGATAAATCCCGGCAAGACACTCGTAACGACATTCCCGAGACGCCAATGAGTGAACGCGCCTACCACTCCGACAGGGACCATGGCTAGAAGGGAACTGCCTTGCGCGGTTTGCTGGGAAAAGCCGGTGAGCAGCACCATGGCAGGCACCATGATAGAACCCCCTCCGACTCCCATCATCCCGGAGAGGAAGCCTGTAAAAACCCCGGTCAATAAAAGAACAAATATTTTCAACCAACCGGTGACGGGCCCGGCAATATGAAACAGGTAAGGTTTCAGGAGAAGAAGCAGTGTAACCACGATCACAAATACACCGAAGTACCGCTTGAGCTTCCACTCGGGAAGGGAATGGGCAAAGTTGGCTCCCGCCCTGGCAGTAAACATGGCGGTGAATGCCAGGAGCATAGAGGCCATAAAATCCACTGAACCATTAAAGGCATAAGTGAAAGCTCCCGTAATTCCGGTAAAAACGATCGCCACAAGGCTTGTGCCATGGGCTTTTAGCTGTTCCATTTTGAAGACGCCCACCAGCAGTGGAATCATTATCACACCGCCGCCCAGGCCGGCAAGTCCCCCGAAGATCCCCGCCGCCAACCCTATAAGAAAAGTCATTTCCTGATATATCCCCCTGAGGTGAATTTGTAGGTTTAAAATAATAACTATTATATACAGCTTGGAATTATATTGATATAATGTTTCATTTTTAAAATAATAATTGTATTTCTGTGTACTAATGAGAGCTCACGATTTAATAATTTTAAAATAATCTTGAGAAGCGCCAAGTCGTCAGACTCAGAGCTTATGCGGCCTAGAATTGGGCATTTTGGAAAAACCTGATTCAAGATCAGGGTATGAATCTTAGTGTAAAACATAACTACAAGAAGTGCAACACCAACACGTTACGTATTGTAGATTTAAAATAATAACTGTATTCGCTGCACGACTGTAATACCCATATATGTATTTTGCGAGCAGTTTTTATATTACTGATTATGTGATATAATATTACCTAATTTCTAATATTGATAGGGGTGATTTTTTGTTATTCCCACTCGGTGGCGTTGAATGATTATATTAAAAGGAATTATTAATATCTTTTAGCTCCTTACAAAAACCTTAGACGGGGCTTTAGTCAAGTATCTATATAAAACCTATAGGTCGTCAGATACCTAATACCTTAATCATTATTGCCAACACTTAAAGATGAATTTTAATTTCTTTCCTTTTGGGCCGTAAAAAATACCCCCTTGCAGACATTTTTCGGACTTTTTATTCCGTGTCTACATAGAGGGTACCCAGTTCATATTAACACCGGGCTTTAACCTTGATTATTGCGCATATTGACCGGCGCTTTTACTGCTTCCAGGAACTTTAACTGGCTGAACCAGAAAACATAAAAAACAATGCTGCGTGTAAACCACCGGCGGGAAACAATTTTACCACGGGGGAGGTGTAACCAGTTTTTGTTTCCCAAAGGAAATGTTTAATCTCTCAATCTTTTGCGCGAATGCCACAGCTTCTTCCCATTCGGCGCTGGCCCGGCCAAGGTTAAATTCATTTACGATCTGGTCCAGCGGCTGGCTGGTGTCATCAAGCTCGGTTTCAGCCTCCTTCAGGGTTGAGCCGATGGAAGTCCATCCGTCAATAATCCCCTGAAGCGTCGTTGTAATGTCCCCGAGCTCTGCTACAGTCCTCTGCATGGCTGCGGAGGTGACATTGAGGCACATGAGCTGTTCGGTCAGCATGGTAATCTCAACCTTGTATTTTGCTTCTTCCATTGCTGCTTGGAACGCGGCGTCTATCTCGGAGGCCAGTTCCTGTATGGTCATGCCGGCGCCGATGATAAAGAACAGGCCGATGGCCAGGCCAAGCGCCTCCAGGGGTTCCGCCGCTTTCCCAAGAACACCGCCCGCCGCAATCATGATGTCGGCAATGGTGAGGTATTCTTCCTCCTGAATTAGTTTTTTGTTGATGTCCTTGTTATACTGGTCGATCAAGCCATTCAGATTATCAATTGCCGCCTTGGCGTCTTTCAGGTTTTCCTCGTCGCTTTTCTCCAGTTCGCTGAAATTCTGGTTGTCTTCACTGAAACTGGAGGCGTCCTGGCTTATCCTGGCGGCGAAAGAGGCGAAAGAATCCATGATCTGACCCAGGATGTCAATCTGCCGGCTGACGGAACCGGCCAAGCCCGCAAAGATCTGCTGCAAAGCCTGGCGGTTTTCAGCGGTATCACTTTTTATCAGTTTGCGTATGACCGGCAACGCGTTGGCAAAAAGCGTCCCATAGTTGATTACCGCCTGTGCAACACCAGCCAGGCCGGGTTCAATGTCGTTCTGCCAGGTGAGGCCGTCCGCCTGGGCCTGGGCCAGGTTGTCCTTGAGGGACTTAAGGATTTCATCCTTACCGGGGAGGTCGTCCTCCTCGAAAAGCACTTTGTTCAAGTCCACACTCTCAACGCTCAGGACTGAACCCAGCATCTGCAGCTTGTCGCCGGTAAATTGAGCCAGGAGGTCTTTTTTAGCTTCCACGTCAATGGTCAGGTCAATCATGTCGTTGCTCCTTTCGACACCGATCAGGCAGCCTTCATCGACTTGATTTCAAGATTGGCCTTGTTTACATCGTAGTTGATATCCACCGGCAACGCCTGCATCGCTTCGGCAAAATCCTGCAACTGCGCCCACTGGTCTTTGGCCGTGTCCAGATCCACCAGGCTCATAATATCCCCGATATGCTTTTCAGAGTCCTCCAGATCTTTTATGACCGCTTCCAGCTTGGCTTGCAGCGTTCCCCAGGTATCGAGGATTACCTGGACCGCGGTTTCCGCGGCGGTGGCTTTTTCCACCAGGCTGCCCAGGGTTGTTTCCACCGAGTCAAGGGCCTTAACCTGCTGTGTCAGCAGGGTTACTTCAAGCTGGTCCTTGGCCTTTTTCGATTCTTCCTCTGCTCTTTCTTCAATAGCGCTGATGAGGAATCCGACGCTAACTCCAACGCCGACCATCCCGATCACGGTAACCACCGCTCCCGCGATGGCCCCTACCGGACCAGAGGTTACCATCAGGTATATGCCGCCCGCAGTAACCGCCACCGAGGCGCCGGCCGCGATGGCCGTGACCGTGATTTCCGTGTTGAGGGCTTTGATGACATCATTTATAGCCGCGATTTCCGCGTTAAGGGCGTCAATGTTCGCACTTTCCCATTGCTCGATGGCCGCGAAATCATTATTGGCGTTGCTGAAGTTTAGCGAGTCGTTGTGGATATCCGTGTTGAACTGTCTGATCAAGTTCATTTCGTTGACAATGGAGGTTTCCTGCGTGTTCAGATTGTCCAGGAGCCCCTGGAACAGCTGGAGCACTTCATTTCGTTTCGCCTGATCCGAGGGATCGTCGATGAGAGCCTGAACCAGCGGCCTGATGTAGTTGTACTCCACCTGGAACTGGCTGTTGTAGTTGATGATCGCCTGTGGAATACTGGTAAGTCCGGGCTCGATGATATTGGACCAAGTCAGGCCGTGTTCGCGGGCAGTCGCAAGCTGCCCTTTCAATGTATCAAGGATGACTTTGGGGTCCTCCGGAAGCTGTTTTGCGAGATCTTCGGGCAGGTCTTCAAACACCACGCCCGAAATATCGGTGTTCAGCAAGCTGGCCACGTATGACGATACCACGCACTTGGCGTTGACGTAACCGGCCAGATCCTCCTTGGTTTGATCCACATCCATGGCTAACGTTTCCATAAAAAACCTCCTTGGTAAGTTATATAAATTCTTTCAACCCCGGTCAGGGGGTGGTGGAAACCCGACGTTACAAGCCGGCTCTCCCGATTCACCCTGGGTGATTCCAAACATCCCGTGGGTTGTTCTGTGCCCCGAATGTTCCAGGGGCGCGGTGATACTATCATAAAATCCGGTATCCCAGTGTTTCTCCCGGCCCAGCGCGAGCAGCCGGCGCCGGATCTCCGCATCGCTGGAGAAGAGGTCTGCAGCGAATAAGCAGAAGGTAAACAACGGTTTACCCGAAGCCGGCAGGCAGTAACTGAAGCCTTGGCGGTTGCCGGGCAAACGCTTGTAAGCGGGCCTGCCATGCAGAGCCTCAATGGCGTGGATCAGGACATCGGTCTGGCTCTCCAGGCCCAGGGGACGCATCACCTCTTTCAGGCCGCGGGGACTAAGCCCCGCGGTTTTGTAATAAAATTCGAGCCGGCCGGTTCCGGTTTCCAGACCCACCAGATCCAGCCGGCACGAAGTCAATGGCCAACGGGTAATCCCCTCTCCGCCAGGTGGAAGATAGTTTTCCAGAAACCGCCGGCTGCTTGAAACCTCGCTATATAGCTTGAAGGATGTGGCCGCGCCCCTGTGGCGCACTCCCACCCAGGCCCCGTAGCGCAAAGGCCCGTTCTCCTGAAAATGCCCCAGTGCCTGCAAGGCCTGCTGGTCCACGGGATGTTTCAGCCGCGCCAGCAGTTCGGCCGCAAGTGCCAGCCGCCTTTGCGGAGCGGTGTCCGGCCCGCCTGGTTCCACGGTATACCTGAGTTCTCCGGCAGTTGAGCTCCAGCCAATCTCCACCGGGAACCCGGTAGTGGTCAGGGTGCTTGAGGACCAGGCCCTATCCGGCGCCCTGCCATTTATACGCCCTGCAAGAAGGGTTTTAAGTATACACTCCGCCCCGGCCCTCAGAGCCACCCCCGACTCTCCGGCCAGGCTGAGGATCCGGAGCAAAGCGGGCGGCAGATCTGGATCCGGCCCGAACTGACCGGCGGCTGAAACAGGCATGGATATTTTTAGGCGAGGGAAGCCGGCACGTCTAAAATAATATCCGTGGCCCCGGTTCCCGTGAGCGTGGATATCGCTCCGCCGGGGCTCGTATACCTGATTTCCCAGTCATACGAAACAGCCTGTCCTTCGTTATAAGCCACGGTCACGTAATTAGACGACTTATCATCCTTGCTCCAGGCGCATGATTGCTGGGCTTGTTTGACACCTGCCACCGTGGGTGTGATCAGCGCCTTTAGGTCAGTAAATTTAGCCGTGGCCCAGTCGATGGAGTCAACTGAAATCTCCACTGTAAAATATCTCTGGGTTGGCGAAATGATGATGGAAGGCAGGGTATTGGCGACTTTTTGCGCACTGATGACGATTTGCCCGGCTAGGCTGTCGATAGTTCCCGAGTATATGATAGGGTAGATCTGGTTGACGAAGCCCAAGAAGGTATCCTGGGCGTAGTACCAGCCGGGCTCGCCCACAGGAGTCAGCCTGAAAACTGAAGGGGAGTCGTGCGTAGGCTGCTCTGACACCCCGGGAATGGAGGTCTCCTGCTGATACCATATATCCACCACAACATCCACGATGGGGGGAGACTTGCTGTCTTTTTGCACCGCCAGGATCAGGTTGGTCTCATGCACGGCGTCAGCCTTGCGTATGATCTGGAGGAAGCCGTTCTGGTTTTGAAACGCCGGGCTGGTGTACGGCAACCCGCTATTGTACACGTAAGTTACGGTGTAGGTATAAGGGCTGTTGATGGGGTAGCCGATGTAGCCGGTTATGCCGGCCTGCAGAGGATTATCGTCTTTCTTGATGGTGGCTCTCTGGTGCATCGGAGCACCGAGGCCTATTCCGTCCACATAATTAAAATCAATGTTTACTTCTTCCAGGGGATTATCCTCCTGGCTGCCGGCCATGAACGCCTGGTGCGCGTCGAAGGTGACGGTAAGAATTCCCACAGACTCTATCACCAGGCTGTATTCACCCTGGTCTATGCCGGTCACCTTTCCGGTGACCTGGCCGGGCTGGTCCTTGAACGTGGCTGTGTACTCCAGGTCAAAAACATCGCCGTGCAAGGGGTCGAAGGGAGCCGTGAAGAGGTGGGAGCCGTTTTGTGTGAAGGTGTGGGTCGCTTCGGCCTGGTTGAGGCCCGGGTAGTCCACCGTCACCGTCACCTTGTCCAGGAGTACCGGTTTTGAGTTTTCAATGGGGACATTGGGCGCATTCTGGCTATCCTGGCTAAAAGGAAGATGCGCGTAAATGGTGATGGTCTCCTGGCGGGTGTTAACCGTGGAAGAAAAAACAGCGACGTCTTTACGGAGATCCGCCAGGGACGGCAGTGAAGCCTGCGGGTACAGCCACCAGCTGATGACCTGGTTTTCAATGTAGGTGTTGGTGAAGCTCGACACGTCGGAGATCTTGAAGGAGTCGCTGCTCTGCATATTGGCGATGGCCAGAGCTTCGTTCACTTTGGCAGTAACCAGGGTCTGGAGCGTTTGGTTGGCCCAGTTGGTGACGTTGTCCACCAACTGCTGGGGCGGGTTCTTTATACCCCATTTGATGTCCACCTTGGAGGATTCAGACTCGGTAAGGTATTGTTGCACCGAACGGGGAGTATCGTGGCCCCAGGTGTGGTGTTGGGCGTGGGTCACCTGGTATTGATAGGCAATGGATGAATCAAAGGACAGGGTGGCGTTTACGGCTGGCATGGAGGCCGGGACGCTCATGGTGTACTTGATGTTGAAGCCGCCGCCGGGCGTTGCCAGGATATTTTTAACCGTGTCCATCATTTTGGCGGTCAGATCCACGGTAAAACTCGCGGCATTGGCCCCAAATTCAGACGCCGGCGCCTGAAATTCCAGGGGGCCCGACCCGTCGTTCAAAATCAGCAGGGCTACGGCGCCCGGGTCATAGTCAAGAGCGTTGAACACCACGCCGGCACCGGCATCGGGAAATTGCTTCGGGATCTCATTTAATACGGCCGTCCTGATCTCAGGGGGCACCGTCAGCTCAACCTCGAAATGGCAAAATCCCGATCCATTGGCCGCCGGGTCGTCGGCACTGTAGGTAACCAGTTTGAGGGCTGGATTTCCGTTCGAATCATAAACAAAATCGGGCCTTGGCAGAATGTAAAACTCGTTCTTTTTCAGGTTGTCCCCGTAAAATACCCAGGTATACCCGGTCTGGTCCTGCAGTATGCCTTTGCGATTGTAATCAAGCATTTTTTACCCATCTCCCATCTTTTAAATTTTTCAACGACATCATCCTGGTATGCAGGTGTTTTCAAACAATTCCGCTGCGTAATCGGCTACCTGCTTCCATTGATCCCGGGCCACCATCAGGTCAATTTGCTTCAGCACGCTGGTATAATCCTCTCCCTCCGCCTTTTGCAAATCGGTTATGACCGATTCTATCTTGACCGCCAGGGTAGTCCACAGATCGAGAATATTTTGGATCGCCGGGGTTACACTGGCCTGGTTTGACACCAGGTTTTGGAGAATCGCTTCGGCAAGCACCAGTATTGCCAGATCAGGGTCCGCCCCGGAAGACTGGATGGCCATAGTGATCTCAATTTTAATTTCAACAATTGAGTGGCACGGGCCCATGGCCTGGCTGGTAATGAAGTCCTCACCGATGTCAGCCTGCAGGGTCTGGACCCATTTCTTTCCCTCAGCGAACATGGCCTGGGTGGCGCTCAGATCTTCGGACAGAGCTGTATGATCTGCTATTATCTGCCGGAAAAAATCACTTATCTGCCCCTGAAGATACTGAACCGCCTGGCTTTGTTGCTTCGTTTCCTCCAGCAGGTCCGCAAATATCCCGTCGACTTGCCGCCTCTGTTCGCCGGTGGGGCTTTCTCCGGGCTGGCTTTCCATGGCCTTGAGCAGATCCAGGAGTTTTGACGCGGTACCATCGAACGTCTGGCTGAATTGAATCACCGAGCAGGGCACCGTCACGGTAACCGCGGGGCAGATATTTTTCAGCCAAGCTCCGGCATGTTCCTGCGCGGTCCGGATGTCCTTGCCCGTTGACTGGAACCAAGACGGCGGATTAAGAATTTTGGGCACCGCCGTGATCGTTGCCTGAGCGTAATCCGTGACGGCACTGGTTGAATCGTAAGCCGCCTTTAATTGTTTCTGGGTGGTGTTAACGTCTGGATTAATCATTTGCGCCTCCTATGAATATTAAAAATAAAAAACCGCCCCGGATGCCCGGGCCAAAACAGGGCCGGCCTGTCTTAGTTTATTGTAAAATTATTGAGCTGATTACTTTACTTGCCACAACAGGAATTCGATACCTGCAACCCCAACTCCTTTCTAATATATTCAATTTATATAATAAATTACCAACATATATCGCTATTTTTCGACATTTTAGAAATATCGCGAATCTAGAGCGGCCCCGAAGAGAGCTAAATAAAAAAAAACAACCTGCAGCTGCCGGGAGATATTCCCGGCATAACACAGGCTGTTTTTTAGGAAAATGTTATCCAAGGGATAACATCAAAATGGTGACTCTCTGGAGTAATATACCCCAATGGTTCTCTAACGTAGATAGATTCCCATATCTGCAACCAAGCTTGCAACGAAATGTTCCTGATAAGACGCTTTCTTATACTTCTTCATTTCATACTTTACCTGGGCTAACTCTGGAACCAAAACCCCTTGCAATTTATTTATTCTTGCATCCTCAAGTTCCACTTCAGATAGAGCGCCCATATAGTCCTCCAAACCGTAATGCCAGAGCTTTACCCTTGAACCATAGCGGAGCAGCAGGCGCTGAGCCATTAAAAGTCCTTCAGGGTCGAAATCGCCGGAATAATATACAGTGGTACCGTTTTGGACAAGTTTATCCAGCAAGATTAGGTTGGCCAGCTTAATCTGCCCGTGGGTGCAGATAACCGGCGGAGTTTCTTTAGCTTTAAGATGATCCAATATTTCAGAGTAAACCCCTGAATTCTCCAGCATAAATACAATTTTCTCTTTATTGCCGCGGTAAAAGGAAATAGCGGGGATAAACCGCTCCATCTTGAGGATCTCCCGCAGAGGAGCATTCAACACCGCCCCCTCTTCCCAGGTGCTGCGCCAAAATGGCGCCGGCTCATCTTCATTTTCCCGAAAGCCCAGGATACCAAAGCATGTGGCAAAATTAAGCAAATCATCCCGGACGATGCCAAAATGCCCTAACAGCTCTGTTTTTTCTTCGGCGTTGAGAGACGTGTTCAAGCCAAAGTCGTTATCTTGATGCCAGCGCAGAAACTGCAGGGCAGAGAGCAAAAGCCTTCCCTGCTCGGTGTCCAGGTCAAAGCCATGGGGGTCGCTGGTGATACCACCGGCAAAGAAAGGCAGTCTTACGTATTGTCTAATCCCCTTACCCTCTCCGGGCAGTTGGGCCAGGGCACTTAAAACAGCATCCAACTGGGAATTCAGCAGAAGCGAGTTCTGGTCGTAGGCCCGGTGAATACCCCTGGTCCCATGGCCTTTTTTCTGAATATGTCTCAGCCACAAGCGGCAGTTTTCATGACTATGCCTGTTAAAGAGAGTTTGCCAGTACAATTCTTTCTGGTATTGATAGTGGTTTTCCATGGCTGCCCGGGTGAGAATGTCCTCACCCTTATACCCGTCCAGTAGTTCCTTTAAACCTATACCGCTGAACCTTGTGTTTTGCAAGGCTCTTCCAATATCTTCCAAGGCAATGGTGGCGGACTTTTGTTTACTGTAATCCCGGCGCAGCAAAGAAGAAAGGGCGTCTCTTTCAACATCAGTTAAAGCCTC